>JAUNPT010000079.1 GCA_030536565.1 Eubacteriales bacterium
TCTTTTAATTCTTCTCTGACTTCTTCTCTCACGTCATCCATCATTTCTTCAATCGCTTTACACATATCGATTTTTCCACTCCCTTCTTTCTGCTCGTCGGTTAGCTTTACATTTGTTATTTCCGAAATCAGCTCTGCCGTGTTTCTTTCAACATTAGTATATCTATCCCTTCTTCTTTCAAGCATCTCAAAAAAAGCTTTTTTGTTGCCCATATTTTTAATAATTTCAAGCACCAAGCCAATCTCTGTATGAAATTTTGCAAAGTCTTCAATCTCATTAGGTGCTATTAGGTTGATATAGTAATTTGGTATAAACTTAAGTATATTTTCCTTTGCCTCGAACATATCATAAAGGCTACGGGCGCCATCCCACTTCTTATCTCCCCAATACAAAACTATTGTTACTACTGGCATTATTTTATCATCTTTTCGCATTCCCGACAAGAATTCACCTGATGTTTTTGCCAGCTTCTTTTCACGATTTTTCCGTCCAAGAATATCAATCTGCGTTGCATAATCTATGGCATCATAAAGCATATTTCTTACCACCATTGCGTAATTTACATTAGCTTGATTCTCGACTCCCACTATTGCATATATACATTCTGATGATTCCTTAATTAATACCGTTTTTGCTACATCTCTAAACTTCTGAATCGGTACAGAAGCTTCTCCGTCCCTAAACGGCATCACCAACTCCCCAGGATCCTTTTCCACCAGTTCCTCCGGCCTAATCACCTGTTTCCCGTCAAACAGTATATAATTGCATATATCTGCAAACACACTATTATCACGGACGTAATCCCTTGTACGAATGTCAATTTTCCCCATACGCACGCCCCTTTCACTTTCGTTTTTCTATTAGATACTTGCTTGAGAACCTGTTACGAACTTAATTGCTCATCGCAATCCCTGTAACACTTGAATTTATTAGCGCCAATACCATATTCATTAACACTAACAATATAAGACAGTGGCAAAATCACTGACATAAAATAAACACAGATATCATCCTCGACATCTGTGTTTATTTTATCATATATTTTATCTATTATCAATATACAATAAATTCTAATTTACTTTGTAAGCCTTATACCTATCATCTCCTGTGTGTTATTCCCACTTACCTCCATGCCAGTATTCTGTTTCCATTAGAACCTTTTGGGCCAAATGTTCAGAATCTAACTTGGAATATTGTTTTCGAAATTCATATATATCTATGTAGGGTAATAATTCTCCTAAATATTTTTCCAATAAGTTCTTCCCTGAACAAGTTTTTCTCCATTTTATTGCGATGCCATATATTTGCCTCATCTATCAATCTATCTTTCGTAGTGTCAGAGGATTTTCTTTCAACATATTACCATAAAGCAAATTTTCTTTAACAGACTTGCACACTGTAAAAATAGATTACGTAAAAAATAAACACAGACATCACCCTCGACATCTGTGTTCATTTCATTATATATTTTATTTAAATTCTTATGGGCCAAGCGCTGTAATTGGTACAACAAACACACCATCTTCTCTCTTGTATGCCATATTAGTCATCCCACATATTACGCACAATACCTTAGGCGGATTATCTCCCTCTTTTTCCATTATTTTCCGTAGTTTCAACAACTCTGCCGCCGCTGCGTCCACCTGATTCGCCCCCAATTTTATCTCAAATGCTCCCCATGTTCCATCAGGGAATTCAACAACTGCATCAGCTTCATTGCCTTTTTCATCTCTGAAATGATATAACTTAGCTCCATTGTATTCCGCATATATTTTCAAATCATGCTCACAAAGATTTTCAAACATAAACCCAAATGTATTCAAATCATTGTACAACATTTCAGGTGTCGCCGATAATGCCGCTACAGCCAAAGACGGGTCAATAAAATGTCGTTTCTCTAACTTTAGTAATCTTCTTGACGAGCGAAGGTTCGTGCTATAAGCCGGCTGGTCATCTAATAAGAATAACCTATTTAATATATCCAAATAATCTGATACGGTATCCGAATCTATGGTTATCTCATCCATTGCTCCCATATCTTTTCGAAGTGTATTATTGCTAACCAGTGTGCTTTCATTTCTTCCTAGTGAACGTATCAGCGACCACACTTTACGTGAATCTCTCTTTACACTATCCACCTTAAACATATCATCATCTACAACCGCTTTAAGATATTCTATTGCCAGATTACCACAGGTTGTTTCGGGTGTTCCCAGATTTCCCGGCCAACCACCTCTGACAACATAATATATCAACTGTTTCAAAGAAACCTCCCCAGTTGCCTGTGTGATCAGTTGATTTTCAAAAAGAACTTTAAGTGACACTTTCCCTGAGGAATCACCTGTTTCCATAAGCGACATTGTCGCCATTCTAACCTTACCTATTCTGGCAGTACCACTATGCATAATCCCCTTATGATTAGGTGTCGCTGAACCGGTTAAAATAAATTTTCCTTTTTTGCTATCTTTATCTACTTCAAATCTCACGGCATCCCACAATGGTGGAACCTCCTGCCACTCATCTATCAATCGCGGATTATCACCTTGCAGAACCAAATCCGGGCTTAAACTTGCCATTGTTCTTGTCTGAAAATTATTAGTAGGATTCCCAATAAAAGCTGCACTTTCCGAACGACTACGTCCCGTCCATGTCTTCCCACAATACTTTGGTCCCTCAATGCAAACAGCCCCAAATGTTTTCATGTATTCATCAAATTGCTTTTCTATTAATCTTTCCTTATATCCTTCTGGTGTTAACATCGTATGCACCTCCTACACAATTATAATGATAAATACAGCTTTCGTCAATTCCATTCGGTCATTTTATATATTTTCATTAGCTCATTTTCGCTTTTATTATTCTGTGATTTTCGCCTTTTCCATTCGGTCACTTTCACTTTTTACTATTGTCATAAAACATTACTTAAATAATTACCAAGTTTTGTAATCTTTATGCCATATATTTTTATATTCACACTGCGTAGTTACATATCATCACTGGCTTTCCCTGACTCCTGCATGCGTGTGCCAGTCTTCCCGCATCTCCGTAATAGCCATCGCATAAATCAACGCACAGCTTTTCCGCACCTGAACTGTCATATATTCCCCAGCCCTGCTGCCTGTACACACCTATTATCTTTTCAAATTCATATAGTACAGCTTCTTCAATAAATGCACTGTTATCATAAAACGTCTCGTCCATTATCCATATTAATGCTACATGGTCACTATGTTCACGAAATGTGGTAAGCACGCTCTTTATTTTTTCAATTGCACCTTCCTGATACTGTATAAACGAACTAATCTCAACATGGAAAAGCACTATTCTTTTTTTAGTACCACCTTTAAAGATTACCTGTTTCCAATCTTCTGGAACCAAATTTTCAACGTTTTCTAAGGATTTACCGTCATCTATTGGTGTACCTGTACCCTTTATTTTTTTCTCCCATATATCTCTTGTATCTTCACCCGCAAATTCCACCAGTTTTTCAATATATAACTGTCTCATATTTTCAGACTGGACAATCACCATATCAGAATTAACAACACCTGGCATAGTACAATAATACTGCATATTAGAATATTCCCTGAAATTATCCAAACAAAATTCATTCACCTTAAAATACGGAATATACACCAGCTTATCCGTATAATTCTTAAGATTACTGCTGTAAAAAAATTCCGGGACACTTGTTGCTAAATTCCACTGGTCATATGGATTCTGGATAACAATTACCTCCGGATTATGCAGTGAAAAATCATAGTCGTCATATTTGGTGATATGTACTCCTGTTGGAAACTTCTCTCCATCATACTGCATGTTAAATAACCTGCCATCATACTCCTTATAAAAGTACGGAGCTGGTATCACATATACATCGCATTGCAAATCATTAACTGCTTCTTCATAAACACTTTTCATAGCATTCCAATAAACTGCCTTATATGGTATAAAAACTATTTCCCTGCGCTTCAGAAGTCTGTCTATACTTTCATTCACCTTATCAGCCGCCAGTTTTAGATTTTTTAATTTCTCTCCAGTAACACAGGCCTTTTCATCTGATAACGCTCTATAAAGCTGATAAATCACTTCGCAATACTCCTCAAGATACGCAACCGTTATATTTTCCTCTTTCTTTGCCTGCTCAACCAATTCAGCAAATTCAATCGCATACTGCTGCCCCTCTACAATCAGCTCCTGTGCCTCATTTATACAGCTTTTGCATATATTATCCTCGATTTCCTTAATAATTCTTATTGAATTACTTTTATATTCAGCAGCTATTCCTTTCAAAGTATTCTCTTTGCAAACACCTCTCCTTTTAAAAGCTTCCTCTGAAAATGTATAATGAGGAATGTCAAAATCAAGAACCCTTTGCAGCTGTTTTTTCTGGCTCTCAAAGAAAGGATAATCATGTCCTCCGGCATTTTTTACAAGCTTCATATAATCGCCATATCTTCTTGTTAACATTTCATCATAAGCCATTGGCACTGGCATCTTTGTATTCTCATAAGGCAGCCAGAGTGCATTACTATAATATCCTTTAGGTAATCGCAGAGCTTTATTTTTATTTAATCCATCTGGCATCATGCGTGTTAACTCATCAGACTCTTCCTCAGAAAACATTCCAAAATATTTCACGACCAAATCATATAGGAATACACGCAATTCATTCATCTGCATGGCTCTGTCAATATGCACTCCACATATATTCTCTATACGTTTAAGCCCTTCCTCCGCTTTTACCCCAGAAAGACTTCCTTCCGCCATCTTATCAGCCACCATAAGAATATAATTACATATAGCTGCTCTTTCATTTTCCTTTTCTTCGTCAGGGCTTACATAATCAAGAATAAATATATCAATTCCGACAATATATGGAAAGCCATGAAATTTCTTTAAATGTTCTTCCTCGAAACAAATTCTTCTCTTTGCTACCACGCGGGTTACAAATCCCCAATAATCTTTATTTTCTCTATAGTTATACACATCATAACCCTCTGGAAGCTCATGTCCTGCAGCCTCCATAAAACGATTATAATCTTCACGCTTCATTGATATGTCAATATCATCATCCCATGGGATAAAACCCCCATGTCTTACTGTTCCAAGAAGTGTTCCCCAGTCTGCAAAGTAAGGTATATTATATTTTCTGCATATCCTGTCTACCTGTGAAAGAACCTCCAGCTCTGCCGCCCATGCACGCTTAACCATAGATGGAACAAAAAATCCCTCTCTTACCTCATCTTCAAAATATGAATCCTTCCATTCCATCAGTTCTACCTCTCCAATTACTAATCTAAGCCCATTGCATCTATTTTTTCATCAAATGTAAACAGCCGCTTCACCTTTTCATAACCATTACGTGCAATTGCTTTTCTTTCTTCTTCATGAGAAAGATAATATTTTACCTTAATCACTAAATCTTTCATATCCTCATATATTACCAAATCAATGCCGTCTTCAAAATACTCTGCAATTTCCGGCTTATAATTTGTAATCAAAAATCCGCCGCTTCCTAATACATCCAGCACTCTCAGAGGAATTCCAGTTTTGATAATACTTAGGGAAATATTTAGATTAATCTTGCTTTTTCTAAAAACCTCCGGCATCTGAGAGTAATAATCTGCCCTGCCGCACCAGACTGTGTTTTTAAGCCTGTCATCATAGTCTCCTGAATACAAATGTACATCAGCCCTGCTTTCCAGCAGCGACAATGCCATAAACCTGCATCTTCCGGTAACCTCCGTAGCAATGGCATATTCTAATTCTTTATCTGTAACCTGAAACTCACCATTGGTTCTTTCCCTATATATCTTATTCAGACGTTCCAACAAGCCATCTGTAATTATTTCATCTACAAAATAACCACCATCAACATGAAGCTGGGCATTTACGATTCCCTCAAGATATCCCCTGTCATACATATCAAGAGGTTTGCATAGATATGAAAAATCAGATTTATAGAGCTGTCCTACAAGTGATACATCGCATTCCTTAATGCTCTCTAAAACCAAGGCCCCATATTCCTGTTTTATATGCTCCTCTTTAAAATATTCAGCATCAACTGCCAGCGGAAGATGATATACATGCTCCATGCCCTGTTTAGAATAAAATTCAGCCTGAACCCTGTCAAAAAAATATATATGATTACACTTATTTTTAAGACTGCAAACCTTCCTTATATGCAAAGGTGCATCATAGACCCACGCCTTATATATTATATCTGTCTTTTCACACACATCTGATATAAGAGGTGAAAAATTCACAGAAAACACAGTCTTTATTTCCCTGTGCCCTCTAATGTAACTGCTAAATTCCTCTACAAAACTATCGTCTTTATCCCAATTGCTAAAATAGTATGTATAAACAT
The DNA here is from genome assembly GCA_030536565.1 of Eubacteriales bacterium. Taxonomy (GTDB): domain Bacteria; phylum Bacillota; class Clostridia; order Lachnospirales; family Lachnospiraceae; genus Lachnospira. Next base: position 6,374 of record JAUNPT010000079.1, read on the forward strand.
CATAATCTATACCTTTACGTATTAACGCATTTTCTATTCCCTTTTGCATAAATGCATTCCACTGAAAGAAAAGCAGCTTTGCCATATACCATCTCCTAAAATCCACTATATAGAAAAAAAACGTATTTAACCTAAGCCTGTTAAGGTTAGGTTAAATACGTTTTTTTATGTATAATTATTACTGTAACAATGAAAGAACACCCTGTGTTGCCTGATTAGCCTGAGCAAGCATTGACTGTCCAGCCTGTGAAAGAATATTATTTTTTGAGTACTGAACCATTTCCTCAGCCATATCTGTATCACGGATACGTGATTCAGCTGCCTGTGTATTCTCGCTTGTTGTATCCAGATTGTTAATTGTATGCTCAAGTCTGTTCTGGAGAGCACCTAACTTTGAACGCTCCTTAGATACTGTATTAATTGCCTCCTGAATAATTGACATTGATTTACCGGCTGCCGCATTGTCACTTACTTTAACATCTGCTGCTGTAATACCAATAGCTGAAGCCTTCATGCTGGCAATTGATACGCCGATTGTCTGTCCTGACAATGCACCAATCTGAAGATTCTTTGTCTTAAAGTTACCATCTAACAGGTTCATAGAGTTGAACTGTGTTGTTGAATAGATTCTGTCTAATTCAGATGTCAACTGATCCATCTCGTCCTTAATAGCATTTCTGTCTGTTGTTGTATTAGTATCATTAGCTGCCTGTGTAGCTAATTCATTCATTCTCTGCAAAATTGAATGTGTTTCATTCATGGCACCTTCAGCTACCTGAATAAGTGAAATACCATCCTGTGCATTATCAGATGCTTTATTAAGACCTCTGATCTGGCTTCTCATTTTCTCAGAAATTGAAAGACCAGCTGCATCATCTGCTGCTCTGTTGATTCTGTAACCTGATGACAACTTCTCTGTTGACTTTGAAAGACTGTTTGTTACTCCACCTAACTGTCTGTTTGTATTCATTGCTGATAAATTGTGCTGTACTACCATAATAGCTTCCTCCTTGAATTTACAATCCTTATATTTTCATTCATTATTTACAGTGATTATCTTTTTTATCACCCTATGTTTTATTTATCGGAAGCTTTGGTAATTCCTTAACCCCTTTTCAAAAAATAATTACAAATTTTTTAAAATTTTTTCTAAACCAGCATAATAATTATCTTCCGAATATTTTATAACTGAGGCCCTGCACGCTTTACAACTGCACACAGGCAGTTTATTACTGGCAATCATATCTAAAATTTCTGCGAGCCCTATGGCATCCTCCTGCTTATAAAAGTAACCATTAACTCCGGGCACAATATAATCAATAATTCCATCTACAGGTGTTGATATCACCATTTTCCCTGCAGACAGCGCCTCTACTGCTGACAATGCAAAGCCCTCATATTCCGATGCCATAACCAGTGCCACTGCATCATTTAAGTTCTTCCATGGGTTTTCCTGCCAGCCTGTAAATTCCACGCTCTCATCAAGCTTTAGATATCTTACGATCTCTCTGGCTTCTTCCTCAAATTCTCCACTGCCAACAATCTTTAACAGCCACTTACTCTTTGCCCTGTACATAGCTTCCAGTATAATATCCAGTCTCTTCATCTCATCAATTCTGCCAACATATGCAAGTACATGGGACGCTTCATTTGCTCTATCTTCACAATCCACAAGCTTTACGGGATTTCCTATAACATATACCTTTGCAGTGGAATTACCCTCAAGTATTTTATCCCTGATATGATTATTAATTGCCAAATGTGCATCAGCATACATAAGATGTGCCACACCACCCAGTCCTGCCTCACTGTATTTCTCTATTCGGCTGTGTACCCACGATACTATCTTATATTCCACAGCAAGCCTTTTTCTTACAACATCTGCCACTGCCGACATAAGCGGCCAGTTCGTAGCCACGCATATGTCTGGTGCCCCATGTACCAATATAAATTCTCCATAGGTCTGTACATAATAACCCATGTCCTGACGGTTCTTTGGCCCTTTAAACTCATATGCATGAATGTAACCTTTAAGATATGCTATACCCGGTGTCATATGTACAACCCGCAGCTTAAATTTTCTTTTATCAAAGTGTTCTATCCAGCTTTTAATAACATTTTCCACACCACCGTGTAAGCCACCGACTGGCGATAATATATCCACTGTAATCATATTAATCTCCATTCCTAAGCACCTTGTTAACACTTCACATCAAGCAGCATTACCGGTTTTTTAGCATTTCTGCACTCTTGTGCCACCAATCCTGCTTCACCATAATATCCATCACATAAATTAACCGCAGCCTTTAACTGATTATCCTTGACAGCAATAAAATTGTCTATATTTATCTGGGACAGCATATCTATAAAGTCTGCCCATAGCTTGTAATCAATTTCCTGTACGGTCTGCTCCATATTGGTTTCCCAGTACCACAACAGAACCACAGTCTCATTATATTCTGAAAATGTGCCAAAGACCCGCCTGATCTTGTCAATCATTTTCTCCTCATATTCCAACAGACCACTTGCACTGGTATACATAAGAATTGCCTTTCTTGGCTTGTCCTGTGCACCAGCTAATATTTTCTTCCATTCTTCAGGCACATTTTCAAGGACATTCATACGCTTCACATCGTTTAACGGCGAACCTGTTCCATTTATCTTTTTAATCCAGTATTGTCTTGATTCCTCCCCGGCCATTTCGCATAGCTTATCAACATATAGCTCAGCCATAGCCTCAGACTGAACGATAATCTCATCAGAATATACAACTCCTGGCATCAAACAGTAGCTGTCCATGCTTCTAAGAGCTCTCTCATCCCTCTTATCAATTTCATCTGTAACAAAATACGGAACATATACCAGCTTGTCTGTATACTCTGAAAGATTCTTTGCATAAAACATTGGATGCATAGTAGTTGTATAATTGTATTCATCATAAGGGTTCTGAATAATAATCACATCTGGACATCTTTCCTTAATGTTGTACTGTTCAAAGCTGGTTAATACCACATTCTCAGGATATTTATCCGTATTAAAATTCATCTCTGTACTTCCATCCATATTTTTGTAATAGTATGGTGTGGGAATCACGTAGACATCAGTATTTGAATCCTCCTTTGCTGCTCTCCACAAACTGTCAAAAGCATTCCATGTTTCAGATTTATATGGAAGGAATACTATTTCTCTGCGGCAGTCCATTTCACACTTTTCAGCTTTTCTTGCCTGCCTAATCTTCTTTTTATTCTCATCAAACTGCTGTATATCTTCATATGTTGTATTAAACTTTATAAATGCTGCACCAGTTTCCTTTTTAAGTGTTTCTATCTGTCTGTTATAAAAAGGATAATCATGAGAATCCCATGTATGTACTGGTTTCATATAATCTCCATACTTTTTCTTAAGTATACTGTCATAGAAAGCAGGCACCGGAATTGTAGTATTTTCAAAAGGTATCCTTACAGACCTTGAATAATATTCTTTTGGAAACTTATATGTGCCCCCATCCAGCCACAATGTCATAATAGTAATGTCTGACGCTTCTTCCTCTGTGTATAGGGAACACAAATTATCCACCAGTATATTAAGCTGTTGAAACAATGTATTATCTCTTGATAACTGTACTCCGCACATTTCTTCTATTTCACACAGCTTCTCCTCCACTTCAGGAATACACCCTCCTGCCATATCAACAACCTTCGCAACAGAATTAACTATGTCTATTACTTCTTTTACAAATCTGTCATCTTCAGGGTCTGGCGCAATATAATCTAATGGAAAGATGTCTATTCCTGAGCAGAATGGAAATCCATGAAATTTCTCTAAGAATTCATCACTAAAATCTATGGTTCTTGTATTAATTACTCTGGTAAGCATATTATCCATATCCGTTTCATTATGAATCCCAAAAAGATCGTAACCTTCCGGCAGCTTATCTTTTGCAATTGTCAGAAATTTATTATAATCAGTACGCTTCAT
>JAUNPT010000080.1 GCA_030536565.1 Eubacteriales bacterium
GATATTGATGAAGATAAGAAATGTGATGCTGAGGAAATTAAGTCTTGTGATGAGACGTTAAATCAGGATAAGCCATACGAAAAAATGTCGGTTAAGGAACTTCAGGCGGCTGTGCTTTCAAAGCTGGCAGCAAATGGTGCGGTTACAGAGCAGATGAAGCGGGAAGTAGCTGATAATGTCTATCATGATTCGCTTGTAAACTGGGTTAAGAGCTTTAGATGATAGGCATTATCATTCCCTGATATTAAAAATATGTCTTGCGGGTATACTGGCCGGAAATCAGATATTTCTGGACCAGCGGCCAGATGCCCCGCAAGGCAGAACAAGACCATTGGAGGATACAGGAAGTCCTACTTCCTCGGAATCAACATGACCATTCCATTTTTTTAACTCAGTAGAGAGCATGTAGGAGAGGACAGCTGGCTGCAGGCCTGTTGTGTAAGAATTAATAAGGAAAAAAAGAGGCTCGTCTGTAAGCAGCTGTGTGCATAGTCTGACCAGAGGGTGTATGGCATCTTCAATTTTCCATATTTCTCCTTTGGGGCCGCGTCCATATGAAGGCGGATCCATTATGACAGCGTCATAGTGGTTACCGCGCCGGATTTCTCTCTCAACGAATTTTACACAGTCATCGACTATCCAGCGGATAGGGTGGTTACGCAGTCCACTGGATTCGGCATTTTCTTTGGCCCAGTTAACCATGCCCTTTGAAGCGTCTACATGAGTGACATTGGCACCGGCAGCTGCGGCGGCAAGAGTTGCTCCTCCGGTATATGCGAAAAGATTTAAGACCTTAATTGTTCTTTCGGGATTTTCTTTTTTTGCATCAGAAATAAGTTTTCCAAACCAGTCCCAGTTTGCTGCCTGTTCTGGGAAAAGACCAGTGTGTTTAAAGCTGAAGGGCTTTAAATTAAATGTAAGTGTCTTATCAAATGAAGGACTATTATAATTGATGCTCCACTGCTGTGGTAAATCAAAAAATTCCCATTCTCCCCCACCCTTGGAGCTTCTGTGATAATGTCCATTCATTTTTTTCCAGCCTTTTTCGTTCTTAGGGGTATCCCATATAACCTGTGGATCCGGACGAACCAGAATATAATCGCCCCAGCGCTCAAGTTTTTCTCCGGCAGATGTGTCAATGACCTGATAGTCGGCCCAGTTATTTGCAATAAACATGATAATATCCTTTCTTGTTATAAAATCTGTTAAATAAATTTACATATATTGTAAATACTAATAAATATTAGTAAATTATAAATGAAAATATTAAGGGTGGCAAGGACAAAGTAAGCAATAACCTGTAAAGAATGGAATTAAAAAATATAAAAAAGGAGAAATCTGATGAATTTTAAAATTAGAAAAGAAAATGTGTCCAATGATATAATTGCAGGTATTGTTGTGGCTTTGGTTTCAATTCCTATTGCTATGGGATATTCGCAGATTGCAGGACTTCCGGTGATATATGGGTTGTTTGGCTCCATTTTGCCAGTGCTGGTATATGGTTTAATGACAAGCTCGCCGCAGTTTGTGTTTGGTGTAGATGCAACACCAGCTGCACTGGTTGGGGGAGCTCTTGCAACACTTGGAATTACTGCAGGTTCAAGTGAAGCTATGATGCTTGTTCCTGTCATAACTCTTGTGGTATCGGTATGGCTGTTTGTTTTTTATATGCTTAAGGCAGGACGTCTTGTCAATTACATTTCCACTCCTGTTATGGGAGGGTTTATATCTGGAATCGGTGTCACTATTATACTTATGCAGATCAGCAAGCTTTTTGGTGGAAATGCAGGTACTGGCGAGCTGTTTGTATTGCTTCCGCATATCTGGACACAGCTTGGCAGCTTCCATGCATTTTCTGCTGTTCTTGGTTTTGGGACTGTTATTATAATTCTTTTGGCGAAGAAGTATATGCCTAAGTTTCCAATGTCTGTGGCATTGATGGTGGCGGGTGCAATAGCAACTGCAGTGTTTAAGCTGGATAATTATGGAGTTAAACTTCTTCCAAATGTAGAGAGGCAGATGCCCCGGTTTTTAATTCCGAGAGTTGATCTGTTTGCAGAACATGCACAGCAGATAATGCTTCTTGGACTTACAATTGCACTTGTAATTGTGGCGCAGACGCTTCTTGCAGCTAATAACTATGCCTTAAAATATGATTATAAGATTAAAAATAATAGAGAAATCCTTTCATATGCAGCGGGAAATCTGATGGCTGCATTAATAGGCTGCTGTCCTGTAAATGGAAGTGTATCAAGAACGGGAATTGCTGACCAGTATGGCTGTAAGACGCAGCTTATGTCAATTGCCTGTGTGGTAACGATGCTTCTTGTGCTGCTAGTTGGAACACCATTTCTGAAATATCTTCCAGTGCCGGTACTTACAGGAATTGTAATAGCTGCATTAATAGGAATATTAGAAATAAAGCTTGCAAAGAAATTATGGAGGACGAATCGCACAGAATTTTTGATTTTTATGGCAGCGTTTTTTGGTGTGCTTATATTTGGAACATTGTATGGTGTAATAATTGGGATTATATTGTCATTTATTGCTGTAATAATACGCGCAGTGGTTCCGCCGAAATCCTTTATCGGTGTAATTCCAGGACATGAAGGTTTCTATAACCTTAATAGAAACCGCAATGCAAGACCTATAAAAGGTGCTATAATGTACCGTTTCAGCGGAAACCTATTTTTTGCCAATATCAACAAGTTTCAGGAGGATATTGAGAATGCGGTAACTCCAGATACAAAGCTGGTTATTATAGATGCAAGTGGAATTGGCAGTATTGATATAACTGCAGCAGACAGACTTGTAATAATGAATAAAAGCTTAAGAAAAAAAGGAATCAGGTTTTATATTACGGAGCATGTAGGAAACTTAAATGATCAGCTGAGGACGTTAGGCGCCGGAACACTTATAGAAGAAGGTGCAGTCCGCAGAACTATTTCTCTTGCACTCCGTGACGCCAGGGTGGAAAGACCATATCCGATTGAGGGAATGGAGCCATCGCTTCTTAATGAAAATGTTGAAGATAATGAAAGACTTGCTGAGTTTGAATGGGCATTTGGCGAAGATGCTGAGGAAATGATGGACAGACTTGCATATGAAATTGCAGAAAATATTGCTAATACGGATATAAGGCAGGAGGAAGCAATTAAAAGAGCAGAAAAACAGGTTTCATGGGGAAGGGTTGGATTATTTGATGAAGATGAAATCCTTGACCGATTGGAGATGCACATACAGGAAATTGCGGCAAAGGCTGGATTTGACGCCAAAGAGCTTGAGGATAAAATTGAACAGAGGCGTGTTATTGTTGAATATAAGCTGATGAAGATTAATCCGGAAGCTTTGGGAATGCTTAAGGCACATAGAAAACAGATGGAGACACATTTTAGAAAGACAAACCCTAAGGCATATGAGCATATGCTCCAGATTCGCAAAGAGCATATTTTACAGCTTGAAAATGATAACCCACAGCTTGCAGCTAAAATGAAGACCCTTTATCAATGGAATGAAAAAGAACAGAACTGTTACCAGAATATAGAAGAATAACAAAAAATCACTTGTGTATTTTGTATAATGTGGTAAAATAAAGATGATTTTTCTGATATATATAGGGAAAATTGCACAATATAATGTATAAAAATGTGGGAGGTAAGATGAAAGGGAAAACTAAAAAACATTTAAGTGTTTTGCTGGCGGTTGTTATGATTACAGCGATGCTGGCGGCGAATTTTTCAAGAGTAGAAGGAGCATCTTCTGAAATTGTTATTTCAGAGAGCGGAGGCTATGAGGAGGGAGCATATGTGGAATGGTCACCAGTTTATGGGGCTGATGGATATAAGGCATATGTATCCTGCGATGGAACGACTTATGTTCCGGTTGATGACACGCTGATTAGAGAGTACAACGACTGTTGGAGAGCCGATGCTGTGGGGTTGAAGCCAGGCTCATATGTGATTAAGGTTGAAGCTGTTAAAACAGATGAGAGTAATGCTGCAAAGGTGCTGTCAACAGCTGTTACGGGACAGCTTTCTGTAATAGGTTATGACCGTTCCGGATTTGCATTTTCCAGTAATTCACCATTAAAAAGTGCTTCAGGTGCATACAATGATGATGGTACTCTTAAAACAGGGGCACAGGTTGTTTATGTGACACCTGAAACAGCAAAGACATGTACTGCTGTGGTTGGTGGTGTAACAGTAACAGGCTTTCAGGCAATTCTTGACGCAAAGCAGAAAAAGAATACAAGCAATGATATTATTGATTTTCGTATTGTAGGCTGTGTCAGAGATACTGATTTGGATAAAATGTCGAGTTCATCTGAAGGGCTTCAGATTAAAGGCAGCACAGCTTATACTAATATGAACATTACAATAGAGGGTATCGGAGAAGATGCTTCAATCTGGGGGTTTGGAATGCTTGTCCGGAATTGCGGTAATGTAGAAATCAGGAACATTGGGATTCTTGCATTTATGGACGATGGCATTTCATTAGATACAGGAAACTGTAATGTATGGGTACATGACCTGGATTTGTTTTATGGCAAGGCTGGTGGAGACTCAGACCAGGCAAAAGGAGATGGCTCTGTTGATATTAAAGGTAAATCTACATATATAACCGTTTCATATGTACATTTTTGGGATTCAGGAAAATGTTCACTATGCGGTATGAGTGATACAGAAGAATTTATGGTTACATACCATCATAACTGGTTTGACCATTCGGATTCACGCCATCCTAGAATACGTGTTGCGAGTGTTCACCTTTATAATAACTATTTTGATGGCAATGCTAAGTATGGTGTGGGTACAACAAAGGGCAGTTCAGCATTTGTAGAGGCTAATTATTTCAGGAACTGCAAATACCCAATGATGAGCTCGCTTCAGGGAACAGATAAGGACGTTGTGGCAGCTTTAAATGGCTCTGGGACTTTCTCTGGTGAGGCAGGAGGTATGATTAAGGCATACAACAATAAGATTGAAGGTGCTTCATCACTTGTCTATGCTAATGCGCCTAATGGACTTGCAGGGGAAAATGCAGTCAGCTTTGATGCATATCTGGCATCTGACAGAAGTGAAAATGTTCCTTCGTCGTATAAAACACTGTCTGGAGGAACAGTATATAATAACTTTGATACAAGCGCAGATTATGACTTAGGTGTAGACGAAGCATCAATTGACAAGCCTGAGGAGGTTTATTTAGTTGTAACATCTAAGGCAGGACGTCTTGGAGGAGGAGACTTTAAGTGGTCATTTTCTGACAGCGCAGATAGCAGCTATGCTTTGGATACACAATTAAAAGAAGCTGTTATGTCATATCAATCTTCTGTAAAATCAATAGGAGGGCTTAAGGGCACTGGTTCAAGCGGAGGTTCGACGCAGCCACCGACAGAAGGGCCAACAGTTGAGCCGACAACTAAACCTGAAACGCAGACACCAACAGGAGGAAGCTCAGGCGGTCAGGAAATAACAAAAGGAAGTTATGTGCATAATTTTACATCAGAAGGAAAAACAAGCGCGTATTTTTCTATCACAGGAAACCTTTCCGATTCTAAAGGAACTGTCAATTACAATGGAATGGTATTGGAACAATGCCTGAAGATGGAATCCTCAACAAAGATTACATTTAATAATAAATCAGATGCAAAACTGATTCTTGTGTTTAACAGTGCCAACAGCAAAAATATAAAGGTGGACGGCACAAAATATACATTTACAGAAAATGTGCTTGAAATGCAGATTGCAGCAGGAAGTCATGAAATTACTAAAGCAGACACAGCAAATCTGTTCTATATAAAGGTTGAGAGTAATGATGCCGGCGAGGAGGATAAACCGACGCAGACAGAGAGTGTAAGTCCAGAAGAATCAGGAAATCCTGAATTAAATAGTACTGCTGCTGACAGCGGGGCAGATGCACAAGAGGAAGCTTCAATGAAGTCAGAAACGACAGCGGGAGTTCAGACAAATGACAAAAATATAGCAGTTTTATGGGTGATAATAGCTCTTGCAAGTGCTGTAAGTGCGTGCTGCTTTGTCAGGAAGACGAAGGTGCATCAGTAATTAAATAAATCAATAAAACAGGGCGGATGCACTTTATATGTGCACCCGCCTTTTTGGTGCTGGCGCTTGAAAATCCATCAGGAATCTTATATTATAAGAATAATAGGTTTCAGGAAATGGAGTTATTATGAATATTTTAAATGCAGAAAAAATCAGCAAAGCATATGGCGGGAAAATGCTGTTTGATAAAGTTACACTGGGTATAAATAAGAAGGATAAGGTGGGTGTCATTGGTGTTAATGGAACCGGTAAATCCACATTTTTAAAGATAGTGGCGGGTGTTGAGACAGCTGATGAGGGAAGTATTGTTAAGGGGCGTAATGTGAATGTGGCGTATCTGCCACAGTCGCCGCAGTTTACGGAAAATGATACGATTATCCACTATGTCCTTCGTGGCAAGGCGGGCACAAGCGAAACAGAGGCGAAAAAGATTCTTATTGAATTAGGTATTACTGATTTTGAACAGGAGCTTTTAAAACTGTCGGGAGGGCAGAAAAAAAGGGTTGCTCTTGCGAGAACCTTAGTTGAACCTGCAGAAGTGTTGATTTTGGACGAGCCTACTAACCATCTTGATAACGAAATGGTTATATGGCTTGAACAGTATATTAAGAAATTTAAGGGTGAGCTTCTTATGGTAACTCATGACAGATATTTCCTTGATAATGTAACTAATAAAATAGTAGAAATAGATAAGACGCATTTGTATAGCTATAATACCAATTATTCAGGCTTCCTTGAGCTTAAGACACAGCGTGAGGAAATGGAAAGAGCCACAGAGGCTAAAAGACAGAATATACTGCGTACAGAGCTGGAGTGGATAAGGAGAGGGTGTCAGGCAAGGTCAACCAAGCAGCAGGCGAGAATTGACAGATATGATGACATGAAGGAAGCTTCAAGACAGGCAAGAGCAAGCTTTGACAAAAAATCACTGGAAATGAGCTCTGTAAAATCCCGTCTGGGAAAGAAAACTATTGAGGTAAATAACATTTGCAAGAGCTATGGAGACAGAAAGCTTATAGATGATTTTTCATATATTTTCTTAAGAGATGACAGAATTGGTATTATTGGCAGTAATGGCTGCGGCAAATCTACGCTTATGAAAATAATTACGGGACAGGAGCAGCCAGACAGCGGATTTGTTGAAATAGGAGAGACAGTACGTATAGGTTATTTTATGCAGGAAAATGAACCTTTGAACGACAAGCTGAATGTGCTGGAGTATGTAAGGACGATTGGCGAATATGTTACAACCATAGATGGACAGATTTCTGCATCACAGATGTGCGAAAGATTTTTATTTACACCCAAAATGCAGTGGACGCCAATATCCAAGCTTTCAGGTGGAGAGAAGAGACGTCTGTATCTTCTGAGTGTTTTAATGAGTTCACCAAATGTGCTTATTCTTGACGAGCCTACTAATGATTTGGATATTGAGACACTGGAAATTCTTGAGGAATATTTGGACTGCTTTGCCGGGATAATAATTGCAGTTTCACATGACAGGTATTTCCTTGACAGGGTGGCAGACCATATATTTGCTTTTGAGGGAAATGGACATTTGAAACGCTACGAAGGCGGCTATAGTGATTATAGTGAAAAATGTGTTTCTTCTATATATAACTGTGATTCAGAAAATAAACCTACAGAGACGGTGTCAAAAAAGTCAGCTTATATTAAGGACAGAAGCAGCCAGCTTAAATTTACATATAAGGAACAGAGGGAATTTGAGTCTATTGATGATGATATTGCAAAGCTTGAGGAGTCTGTCGCAAAGCTTGAGACAGAGATTGCCAAGTCAGCGACGGATTTTGTCCGGCTTAATGAGCTTGTGAATCAAAAAGAGGAAAAGGAACAGGAGCTGGAGATTAAGATTAAAAGGTGGGTTTATCTTAATGAGCTTGCAGAAAAAATAGAACAAAACCGGAAATAATACTTTCGACACATTGAAACAGGCTGCTATTTATGATAGTATTACTCTGAAAAGCATTATATATGTTTAATTTATATTAAATATGAGGAGGAAAATACATGTTTTGTCCTAATTGTGGAACAAAAAATGAAGATGATGCTGCATTCTGCGGAAATTGCGGAACACCGCTGACACAGAATACAGTGCAGGAAACACAGGATATTCAGACGGGGGCACAGCCAGAAAATACACAGCCCCAGCAGGAAAACGTACAGCCGGTACAGGAGCAGTTTACAGAACAGCAGCTTAATGGTCAGCCGGTACAGGGACAGTTTATGGGACAGCAGTTTAATGGCCAGCCACAGGCTGGATACAGCCAGCAGCCACCTAAGAAGCCATTTAAGGTGACTAAGAAAATGATTGCGATTGCAGCAGCAGTACTGGCAGCAGTAATTGCTATTGCAACATTTGTTGGACTTGGTAAATCAGGTTCAGACTATAAGAAAACAGCAAAGAAGTATGCTGAGGCAGTTCTTAGCTGTGACTGGGATAAGGCTTATGATATGGTTAATTTCCCGGAAAGCGAATTTCTTACAAAGGATGCATACAAGATGGTGAACAAGGACGTTACTCCTAAGACACCTTCAGCGCTTACAGTGACAGATGCAGATATTTATTCACTTGGAATGCCTTCACAGGAATCCGGTTCAATTGTAAAAGAAGTAACAGTTAAGTATTCAACACCGGGTGCTTCACAGTCATATATGGATTTGTATATGGATGTGGCACCAAAGAAGTATATGCTTTTCTTTAAGCAGTATAAGGTTAGTTCAGATTCTCTCGTCAGTGCTGATACAACCATTAAGGTGCCTAAGGGTTCAAAGCTTTCAATTAATGGCGTAGAGGTTAATGACAGTTACAAGACAAATGCGTCAGGCAGTTCATCAAAGACTCAGGATTCTTATAAGATTCCATTCCTTTTTGATGGTACTAATACAGTAAAGGTTACAGGCAGCATGTTTGAGGATTATGAAACGACATTTTCAGTAAGCTATGACGGAGATACATATACAGTATCAACCTCAAGCCTTAAGATGAAAGAGGAAGCTGTGAATGCACTTAAGACACAGGCTGAATCAGATTTGAAGGCAATTGCCGATGCATGTCTTGCGAATAAAGAAGTCAGTGCGATTAACAGCAGAATCTACTCAGAGGATTTAAGCGATGTGACAAAGAGATACAATTATGCATTACAGGACTGCCATACATCAAGCAAGGACGTTAAGTCACTTACGATTTCTAATATTAAGACAAATGTAAAATCAACAAATGTTAATCTTGATTCTGATGATGGCTGTCCAACAGCCCAGGTTACATTAAGCTATAACAAGACTGGTACATATGTTTATAAGAGTTCACCTGATAAGGTTAAAGATGGAACAGGAACAGAAACATCAGATTATATAAGATACAAATATGTAAATGGGACATGGATGATATACTATTTATCAATCGACCTTTATATATCATAAAATTTTATGCTTTTAAAGCATAGGAAAAGAAGCTCTTTGCCGGAGGATTTGCAAAAGAGCTTCTTTTTCATGTGTGGGTAAAATATACTGATGTATTAAAAAAAGAACAATATTTATAGTTGATTTCTTAATACTCATAGTGTATAGTAATACATGCTGTGACATTGATAGCTGTGAAGCGTGAGGTTGCTACAGCTCACTACTGTAGGTTTTCCGTGGAGCGAATGTCAATACGATACTGGCGACAAGTCACTGTACAAATAATCATCTGCATAATCTGCAGAAATGACACGTGTTGTTTTATTGTTAGATGAAACATTATGATACACGTGGGAGTGTGTACAGTCACCGCTTGTCGTACTTAATTCAGAAAGTGCGAAGGAGGCGACTTTTTTTATGGCAAATCAGGTAATCAGAATTACACTGAAGGCTTATGATCATCAGTTGATCGATCAGTCATCTAAGAAAATCATCGAAACTGCTAAGAAGACAGGAGCACAGGTAAGTGGTCCGGT
>JAUNPT010000081.1 GCA_030536565.1 Eubacteriales bacterium
CATAATTAATTACTTTACTATTGTGTAATCAAATTAAATACTTGTTTTAATGCCGGATAAATGGTCTTAAAATGCTGATATTTTTTCTCATATCTTTCAGCAATTGCCACATCAGGTTCAATAGTTTCCTTAATCTGTACTATATTCTCTGCCGCCTGACATACATCTGCATATTCACCAGCTGCAACCATAGCCAGCATTGCGCCCCCCATCGATGGACCTTCTTCTGATTTTAACACATTTACCTTAATATTCAAGACATTTGCCATAATTTTACACCATAATGGACTTTTTGCTCCACCACCGCATATTTTGGTTTCCGTTATATTGATACCAAGACTTTTTGCAATCTCAAAGGAATCACGTATTGCAAATGCAACTCCCTCTAATACTGCCTGTGTCATATCTGCTCTGTCTGTATCCATAGTCATTCCTGTAAATGTTGCTCTTGCAGCAGGATTATTATGAGGAGAACGCTCTCCCATAAGATATGGAAGATAAAACACATGATTATTTCCCAGTCTGTCTTCTGTTATTTTAAGCTGTTCCTTAGCATATTCCTTAGTATTTATAATCTCATCCATCCACCACTTATTACAGGAAGCAGCACTTAACATACAGCCCATAAGATGATAATGACCATCTGCATGGGCAAATGAATGGAGTGCATTATTTTTATCAACTCCAAACTCATTGCTGGATATAAATATTGTCCCGCTTGTTCCCAGCGAAATGTTGCACATTCCATCTCCTACAGTTCCAGTCCCCACTGCCGCTGCTGCATTATCTCCAGCTCCGGCTGCGACAATTACATTTTCAGGAATACCAAGCTCTCTTGCAATTTCTGCCTTGACTGTTCCGATTCTTTCATAGCTTTCATATATATGAGCCATCATATCTTTTCTTATTCCACATATATCAAGCATTTCCTCTGACCAGCAGCGGTTCTTGACATCAAATGTAAGCATTCCAGAGGCATCTGATACATCTGTAGCAAATACACCTGTAAGCCTGTATGCAAGATAATCCTTTGGAAGCATAATCTTACTAATCTTCTTAAAATTATCAGGTTCATTTTCACGCAGCCAAAGTATCTTAGGTGCTGTAAAACCTGCAAACGCAATATTAGCAGTATATTCTGTGAGTTTATCCTTTCCTATCACATTATTAAGGTAATCGCACTCTTTCGTGGTACGTCCATCGTTCCAAAGAATTGCTGGACGGATTACCTCATCATTCTCATCTAATACAACAAGTCCATGCATCTGTCCGCCAAAACTGATTCCTGCAACACTTTCCTTATTCTGGCCATCAAGCAGCTTTCTAAGCCCTTCCATCGTTTTTTCATACCAGTCATATGGATTCTGCTCAGACCAGCCCGGATTCGGAAAGCTTAATGGATATTCCTCTGTAACTGAATTAATAATTTTACCCTTTTCATTCATTAATATCAGCTTTACTGATGAAGTTCCCAAATCAATTCCAATATAATTCATCTTAATCTATCCTTTCCCTTAGGCAAATGGATTCTCTGTCTTATAAAGCATATTCTTTGGCTGATTGAACCCAATATCCTCAACACCCAGATACTTAAATACCTCCACAAGCTCCTTGCCAAAGTGTCCAAATGCAACAGCACCATGATGTGGATAATTCTTTTCAATAAGCACATGTCTGTAGAAGCGTCCCATCTGAGGAATTGCAAATACACCAATTGCGCCAAACGAACGTGTTGCAACTGGAAGCACCTCGCCCTGTGCCACATAAGCCCTAAGCTTTGCATCTGCTGTGCTCTGAAGTCTGAAGAATGTAATATCTCCCGGAATAATATCCCCCTCCAATGTACCATTAGTAACTTCTATAGGAAGTGAACGTGCCATAATCATCTGATATTTCATCTCACAGAATGAAAGTTTGCTTGAAGCTGTATTGCCGCAGTGGAATCCCATAAATGTATCCTTAATCGTATAATCATACTTTCCAGCAATATCTGCATTGTAAATATCTGAAGGAACTGTATTATTGATATCAAGCAGTGTAACGGTATCATTACTTACTACTGTACCTATAAATTCACTTAAAGCCCCATATATGTCAACCTCACATGAAACTGGAATACCCATCTTTGTAAGTCTTGAATTGACATAACAAGGAACAAAGCCAAACTGTGTCTGGAATGCAGGCCAGCACTTTCCAGCAATTGCAACGAACTTTCTTGAACCCTTGTGAGCTTCAATCCAGTCAAGAAGCGTAATTTCATACTGTGCAAGCTTGCTTAATATCTCTGGTTTTTTATTTCCTGTACCAAGCTCCTGCTCCATACTCTTTACGACCAGTGGAATCCTCTCGTCTCCTGCATGCTTATTAAAGCTTTCAAACAAATCAAGCTCAGAATTTTCTTCAATCTCTACGCCTAAATTATAAAGCTGTGCAATTGGTGCATTGCAGGCAAGGAAATTAGTTGGTCTTGGGCCAAAGCTTATAATCTTTAAATTTTCCAGCGCATATACAGCCTTGGCAATTGGTAAAAATTCATGAATCATCTCCGCACATTCATCTGCTGTACCTACTGGATATTCTGGAATATATGCCTTAACATTACGAAGCTTTAAGTTATAGCTTGCATTGAGCATTCCACAGTATGCGTCACCACGCCCCTGAATAAGTCCGCCATTCTCTGATGTCTCCTCGGCTGCTGCAACAAACATCTTAGGCCCGTCAAAGTACTTTGCAAGCATAGTTTCAGCAATTTCAGGGCCAAAGTTACCAAGATAGACACATAATGCATTGCAGCCTGCCTTCTTAATATCCTCAAGTGCCTGCAGCATATGTATTTCACTTTCAACAATGCATATCGGACATTCGTAAATGTCTTTGTCACCATATTTATCTGTGTAAGCCTTCACTAAATTCTGCCTTCTCGTTACTGAAAGCGTTTCTGGGAAACAGTCTCTGCTCACTGCTACAATACCGATTTTCATTTCTGGAATGTTGTTCATAATAATTTCTCCTTGTATAATTTTTTTATATTCTTATATTCTCGCCCTTAAGTCCTTCAAATGCACCTGCAATATGTGCATCCTTATGGGCTATAAGCCATTTATTGGCTGCTGCAAGCAGCTTATCTTCTCCGCTCTGTGACACAGGTTCAACTGCATAATTTGTTCCTCTTGGGAGTACAACCACACATCTGAAGCCCTGCCCGTCAACACCACATGGTGCATAATGGAGAGTCGTTGCATACACTTCTATAACTGTACCTGCCGGCACAAAAAATGCCTTAACCTTTGAGGTATCATACGTGTAATCTTCTTCAATATCCTGTAATCTTCCAAGGAGCAGAATCAAATCTGTCACAGCCACATTTATCTCGGAGTCACGATGATACTCAAGTCCATTAAGAAGCTGATTATGTCCATTACAGTAACCTATCTGTACCGGCATATTTCCATATACCTTTTTTGACATCACATCATAAATCCCAAGTGCCTCCAATGCCTTATCCGATGGAACATAAACCACGTCTGATGGCAGTGGTGTCCCATTCATTGTCTGAATCAGCTCATTTAATTCAATCCCCTCAATAACTCTGCCATACTGCCTAAATTCTGCATCATTTACATTTCCTATTTTCACAACAGCCCCTCCTATAAAAAAGCATAGATGATAATTTAATACTTTTGCAAAACTCGTTGCCAAAAGTTATTTTTATAATACCATCTATGCTTTAATTTTTCAAGATTTTATATTAAATTTCACATTTTTTCACATTTTTTGATTAATTCGTATGCCACTTCCATTCACGAACCTCTGGCAAGTCCATTCCGTACTCACTAATATACTGCTTATGGGCAACAAGCGTGTCTCTCATCTTCTGAAGAAGGTATGCACCCTTGTTTCCTAACTGTGGCAATGCGTTGATTGCTGCCTCAGTTAAGTGATAACGGTCAATTTCATTCTGTACTCTCATATCAAATGGCGTTGTGATTGTTCCTTCCTCCTGATATCCAAATACATGAAGATTTCTGTTATGTCTAAGGTAAGTAAGCTCATGTATCAATGTTGGATAACCATGGAATGAGAAAATAATTGGCTTATCCTTTGTAAACAATGCATCATAATCTGTATCTGACAGACCATGTGGGTGCTGTGTATTTGACTGAAGCTTAAATAAATCCACAACATTTATAAATCTAATCTTTAATTCCGGCATGTTATCACGAAGGATTGTAACCGCTGCAAGTGCTTCCATTGTAGGTGTCTCACCACAGCCTACCATTACTACATCAGGTTCTTCTCCCTGGTCGTTGCTTGCCCACTCCCAGATGCCTACACCCTGTGTACAATGCTTTACTGCCTGTTCCATTGTAAGCCATTGTGGTCTAGGATGCTTTGATGTAACAAGAACATTTACATAGTCCCTGCTTCTGATACAGTGGTCAAAGCATGATAATAAGCAGTTAGTATCTGGTGGAAGATACATTCTTACTACATCTGCCTTCTTATTAGCAATATGATCTAAGAAGCCTGGATCTTGATGCGTAAAGCCATTGTGATCCTGCTGCCATACATTTGATGAAAGAATAAGGTTGAGTGATGCAATCGACTGTCTCCATGGAAGCTGTGAACATACCTTTAACCACTTAGCATGCTGGGCAGCCATTGAATCCACAATTCTTATAAAGGCTTCATAGCTTGCAAAGAAGCCATGACGTCCTGTAAGCAGATATCCCTCAAGCCAGCCCTCACACATATGCTCAGAAAGCATTGAGTCCATTACACGTCCGTCCTTTGCCAAAAACTCATCGTTATCTAACATTTCATTATTCCAGTCTCTGCTTGTTTCCTCAAAAACCTTGCCAAGCCTGTTAGACATTGTTTCATCTGGTCCAAATATACGGAAATTCTTAGTCTCCTCATTAAGCTTGAATATATCTCGGATAAAGCCTCCAAGCTCTATCATATCCTGGCCTTCCTTAGCTCCTGGTGCTTCTACCTTAACTGCATAATCCTTGAAATCAGGAAGCCTTAAATCCCTAAGAAGCTTTCCACCATTAGCATGTGGATTAGCACTGATTCTTGCATCTCCATCCGGTGTAAGTGCTTTAAGTTCAGGAATAAGTTTTCCATTATTATCAAATAACTCCTCTGGTCTGTAGCTCTTAAGCCACTTCTCCAGAAGCTCCATATGATTTGGCTGGTCCATCATAATTGGTACCTGATGTGCTCTGAAGGTTCCTTCAATCTCTTTGCCATCAACAACCTTAGGTCCAGTCCAGCCCTTTGGTGTACGTAAAACTATCATTGGCCAGAATGGTCTTTGTGTACTGCCATTCTCCCTTGCATCTTTTTGAATTTTCTTAATTTCTTCGACAACTGCGTCAACTGTCTCAGCCATCTTCTTGTGCATTGTCATTGGGTCATCTCCCTCGACAAAATAAGGTTTCCAGCCACAGCCATGGAAGAAGCTTTCTATTTCGTCATGGGAAATACGGGAAAATATTGTAGGATTACTTATCTTATATCCATTAAGATGGAGAATTGGGAGGACTGCTCCATCTGTCACCGGATTTAAGAATTTGTTAGAATGCCATGCTGTGGCTAATGGACCTGTTTCTGCCTCACCGTCCCCTACAATACATGTTGTAATCAAATCTGGGTTATCAAATACTGAACCAAATGCATGTGCAATTGAATATCCAAGCTCGCCACCCTCATTAATTGAGCCTGGTGTTTCTGGTGCTACATGACTTGAAATTCCTCCTGGGAATGAAAACTGCTTGCAAAGTTTTTTTAATCCGTCCATATCCTGGCTTATATTAGGATAAACCTCGCTGTATGTACCTTCAAGATAAGAATTTGACACAAAAAAGTTTCCGCCATGTCCAGGGCCTGAAATAAGAATCATGTCAAGATCGTATTTCTTAATTGCCCTGTTCATATGACAATAAACGAAATTCTGTCCCGGAACTGTTCCCCAGTGACCTACAATCTTTTTCTTAATCTGAGATTCCTCCAATGGTTCCCTAAGAAGCGGATTATCTAAAAGATATAACTGTGCGGCTGATAAATAGTTGGCAGCTCTCCAGTAAGCATCCATCTTCTCAAGATACTCATTAGTTAACGGCTGTTTTTCAATACAAGTTGTTTCTGCGCTCATATTCTTCCTCTTTTCTTTAAAATAGCTTAATTAAAATGCTTTTATAAATATATTTTATAAAAGTCATTTACAGAATAACACAGATTGAGGAAAAGTCAATATATTCTTTCAGTAAATTTTATAAATCTTTTTTATATTTTATATGCATCATGCGATATGAAATTTCCTATAAACAAGAAAAAATCATGCCAGCTAATTTACTCCGGCATGATTTTACTCATATTTATAAATTTATTTTTACATCATCATCATAACAGCATCAATAATGATACCGCAGACTGCTCCAATGGCATACATAATTCCAAGAATCTGAAAACTGTTTTTAAGCTCCCTGTTCTCCCTAAAAAGAACCAGGATTCCCACTCCTGCCCCTGCAAGAAGTCCTGCCATCATCGAACCTAAAGACATAACTCCTCCTATATACAGCTGTGTTAAAACCACAGAAGCTGCACAGTTTGGAACTAAGCCAACTGCTGTTGCAAGCAGCGGACCAATTACAGGCTTATTAAGGATAAGGTTTCCGAGCGTATCTTCTCCAACAAAAAATATTACTGTATTAAGCATAAAAGAAATCGCAACAATGTATCCAAATATAATTGCAGTATGCTTAAGTGCCGACTTTACTATGCTCTTATCGCAATGACAATGGTCATGGTCACATATATGTCCAATTTTTTTAGCTACATCTTCATCTATATTAATCCTTCTCATGGCAGAATCAATTATAAAACCTGCTGCCATGCCAATAACAACCTTAGCGCCAATTATCTTTAATATCAATAATGGTGCAACATTCTCTGAAATAAACACTGGAAGCATCTCATCAGATGTTGAAAGATATATTGAAATCAATGTTCCCATTGTAATGACACGTCCTGCATACAGATTAGATGCTGCTGCCGAAAAACCACACTGTGGGAAAGCTCCAAGCAATGCACCAATAAACGGACCTGCCTTTCCTGAATTTTTAATAAGCCGCTTTGTTTTGGTACTGGTTCTATGTTCCAAGTATTCCATTGCAAGATATGTTAAAAATAAAAATGGCAAAAGCTTTACACTGTCAATTAATGTATCTAATATAACGTCTATCATAATTTTCCTTTTTAATACCTTTTTTGTGATGTTCACATAATCAGTTTATAATTTAAACTCTAATTCCTTGCCGCAAGGGATAATTATACTAGAATAAAACTATTAATTCAAGGAAAAATATAATTATTTGTTAAGCATTGAAAGTTGTTAAGCAGTAACCTGCTGCTTTCTTATAATTAAATATGTTCCAGCCGCACATAATGCCATAAAGAGTACTGCTATCACAAGCAGCCAGCTGTCAGCATATTTAACCGCAAAATCACAAACACTATCAAATAACCTGCCTGCAAGTCCATCACCATCTTTTTTTACCACTTTTATAAGCTGTGCAGGAAGCATACATAAGGCTGCCCAGACAACCGCCATAACATAATATGCTTTATTGCCGAATCTAAGCATACAGCTGCCTGCAAACAGCTGAATTAATGCAGCTGCCACAATAATAATAAAAACATATCTTGAAAACATCACTGTTTCAACACCCGCTTCTTTAGTATATGAAGACCAAAATGTTTTAATTTCCCACATCTCAAAAAAATGGCTCAGACATGCTGCTGCGTATTGAATACATATAAATATTATAGTCGTAACAAAATAAGCTGGTACAAACTGTCTTCTTGTCACTCCCATTCCAACTGCTTTATTAAATTCCTCCCTAAAGCCAAATGCCCCTATAAGTATCGTAAATAAAACAGTACTCATTATAATAAGCATAGTTCCAACCTCAAATGATGTGGGTTCATCATCTGTTTTAAGCACCAGCGTTAATATAATAACTCCAATGATTAAGACCAGTGCATCAATAATCAAAAAATATTTTAATTCATTAATCCTTGCACGAAACACTTTAATTAACATCTAAAACCTCACCCCCACGCTCATAACTCTTTTTCTTATTACAAGAGACATAACAGCATACAATGCAGCACTTGCAATAATTGCAGCTGTAATAAATCCATATTTTACTTCCAGAAGCCATGACATATGGCCTTTAGCAGCCATTATAATACAAGTAACAAATAACCCAACCAGAAATATTATACTAAATAATAACATAGCTACTCCCTTTGTACCAAACTTATCCATCAGTATGGCTGCAAACTGTCCAAAAGCAATCCCTGCAAACATTATAACTATGATAAGCAGATACATTATACTTTCTGCCTGAAGGATTCCGGCTTTATCCATAGCAAAGAAAAACACAAAACATACAAGTGAGCATTCGATTCCAACAAACAAAAGTGCTATCTGCTGACCTGCATACGCTTCTTTTCGTGTACTTCCAAAGGAAATTGCTATAGGTACATGATACAATAATGTGGACATTGCAATTGTATACTCGCTGAAAAAAATAAAAAAGTAAATCATATATGCATATCTGCCAAGCGATTCAAAAATGCCTTCAACCCCGCCCTGTATCATAGAAAACACCAATATATATATAAGCCAGAATACCCACAATGCCAGCACTGACTTTTGTGCCCAATATATCCAATGCTTAATAATCTTTTCCGCAGCAAAACTCTTATTATATTCTGTCATGTAATGATGCCTCCTTACCACACAGTGCAACGAACAGATTTTGCAGCGTCAGAGGCTGTACTGAAAGCTCTGAGCTTCCTGATATATGCTGTCCCTCATTTAAAAGAACTGTAGCTCCTTTACTTCTTCCAATATTCTCCTCATGATACACGTTCAAGCCTTTAATCGCAACATCTACCACTTCTGCCCTTCCGCTTACGTGTACAGCCCTTGCCAGAAGCTGTGCTGTATTCTCCTTTATCATAATTTCCTTATTATTAATGATTACAACTTCCTCAAATATATCGGATGCCTCATCAATAACATGTGTTGAAATTACGAAGGTTCTTCCCGTCTGCGTGTATTCCTCCAGCAAAAGCTTATAAAACAGCTCTCTTGCCACTACGTCAAGTCCGGCTACAGGTTCATCTAAAAATGTAAAATCGGCCTTGCTCGCCATCGCAACAATTATAGTTATCATTGACATCATACCTTTTGACAGCTTGGAAACAGGCTTTTTTATATCAAGCTCAAATATTTCCACAAGCTTTTCAGCCATCTTTCTGTCCCAGTCAGGATAATAAACCGACGCTATTCTTAGATACTCCTTTACCTTCATATTATTAGCGCCATTTCCTGTTATCGGATTTAACTCCCTTGAAAAGCAAATATGCGACAATGCCTTCGGATTTTCCCACACCTTCTGACTGCCTAACATTACCTCACCCGATGATGCAGGATTCTGTGCAGACATAATTGAAAGCAGCGTTGTTTTTCCTGCACCATTTCTCCCAATAAGCCCATAGATTTTGCCCTGTTCCAGCTCCAGATTTATATTTTTTAAAACCTCATTACTTCCGTATCTTTTACTTATATCCTTGCATTTAATATTGTCCATAACCATTCAACTCCTAATTTTTAATACTATACATTAAAACCAGCAATAATCTTCTATACAGCCGCTTAATTTTATATCACTTATTCATTTTAATCATTTTAATCACTTCGTCCTTAGTTATCCCAAGGCTGCCAGCCTCCGTAATCATAGCTTTAATATAATTATCATAAAAGCTTTCTCTTCTCTTTTTTTTAATAGATTCTTTAGCTCCTTCCGATACAAACATACCTATCCCCCTCTTCTTATAAAGCACTCCTAAATCAACCAATATATTAATTCCTTTAGCT
>JAUNPT010000082.1 GCA_030536565.1 Eubacteriales bacterium
CTTGGATCATGATGGTTTACAATCATAACCTCCTGATTAACTTTAATGCTTCCATTATCAATTTTACCAACACCGATTCTGCCGACAAATTCGTTATAATCAATAGTTGAAATTAACATCTGGGTATCAGCGTCAGGATCACCCTCTGGAGCTGGGATATTGTTAATGATGCATTCAAAAAGAGGCTCCATATTCTTCTTTTCGTCGTTTAAGTCAGCCATGGCATAGCCGGATTTTGCTGATGCAAAAATGAAAGGACAGTCAAGCTGTTCATCACTTGCATCAAGGTCGATGAATAATTCAAGGATTTCATCAATGACTTCCTGTGGCCGGGCTTCAGGACGGTCAATTTTATTGATACATACGATAACTGATAAATCAAGGTCAAGGGCCTTCTGTAATACGAATTTTGTCTGAGGCATAACGCCTTCAAATGCATCGACTACTAAAACTACACCATTAACCATCTTTAATACACGTTCAACTTCACCACCGAAATCAGCGTGGCCCGGAGTATCAATAATATTGATTTTTTTATCCTTATATGTTATTGCTGTGTTCTTTGAAAGAATCGTAATACCTCTTTCACGCTCAATATCGTTAGAGTCCATGACACGTTCTGCAACCTCCTGATTGTCACGGAAGGTTCCGCTCTGCTTTAACAGCTCATCAACCAGTGTTGTTTTGCCGTGGTCAACGTGGGCTATAATCGCAATATTTCTAATGTCTTCACGTTTTGTTTTCATTAATTTATCCTTTCTAAAATTAACTGAACTTTGCTTAGTTATGATTAGCAACTTTTATATTCTATCACAATATTTATAAAATACAATAGTAAACATATAAAAAACATTGTATCTTAATAGAAACAATATGAAAATGATATAGTTATTTTAGAATTTGAACATAAAAAAAACAAAATTTTTTTGTAATATCTTGCTTAATCGATACATATAAATATTAAGAACACAAAATAAAGCACAATTCCGTATATTAAATTAGCGGAGAAGAAGGGAGAAATACAAAAAATGCTTGATAAGGTAATTGAAAACAACAGAGTTAGTATCATAGGGGAGGTTGTGTCTGAATTTACATTTAGCCATGAAGTGTTCGGAGAAGGCTTTTATTTAGTTAATGTATCGGTTAACAGGCTCAGTGATATGGTAGATGTTATACCACTGATGATTTCAGAGCGATTAGTTGATGTGACAAAGGATTACAGGGGAATGAAGCTGGAAGCTACAGGACAGTTCCGTTCTTATAACAGGCACGAAGGCGTAAAGAATAAGCTGGTTCTTTCTATATTTGTAAGAGAAATGCAGTTTATTGATAATGATGATGAAATAGCTGAGGAGCAGTCCAGATCTAATCAAATCTTTCTGGATGGTTACATATGTAAACCTCCAATTTATAGAAAGACTCCTCTTGGACGTGAAATCGCTGATGTATTGATTGCTGTTAACCGGCCATATGGTAAATCAGATTACATTCCATGTATTGCATGGGGAAGAAATGCCAGATATGCCGCTTCAATAGAGGTAGGCGGACATCTCCAGATATGGGGAAGGGTACAGAGCCGTGAGTACACGAAAAAAATCAATGAGGAAGAAGTAGAGAAGCGTATAGCTTATGAGGTTTCAGTAAGCAAAATAGAAGTAGTGGAAGATGAGGAGTAATTACGCTTTTATAATATATCCACGTATTGACATGTGGGTGGGCAGGTGATATAGTCTATTTAACTAAAGAAGCTTTAGTTAAATATGTGTAATAAAATAATATAATTTTAGTAGAGGTTGCGTGATTGATTAGTAGCTGAAGGTATGTGCCAGATACAGTTGATATTCAGTGAAAGGAAAGAGCGCCGAAGTGGGAAATACCGTCTGGGGTATTGTCCGCTGGGCATGAAGTTAAGAGCTTTATGACTGTCATCTTAGGATGGAGGGCTACTTAAAGTATTTGCTAATTCTTTAAAGCTGGTTCCTTCATGGAGCCAGCTTGTGTTATGTTTTACAAGGTACAAGAGAATATTAGCTGATTGTCAGCGGAAAGAAGGAAAAAATGTCAATTTTTACAGGAGCAGGTGTTGCAATTGTTACACCAATGAAGGCAAACGGGGAAGTGAATTATGAGAAATTAGGAGAATTTATTGATTTCCAGATTAAAAACTCAACAGACGCCATTATCATATGTGGAACAACAGGTGAAGCGTCAACACTGACTCATGAAGAACATATCGAGGCAATCAGATTTACAGCAGATTATGTAAAGAAAAGAGTTCCAGTAATAGCAGGAACAGGTTCAAACTGTACAGAAACAGCTATATATCTTTCTAAAGAGGCACAGAAGGCCGAAGTTGACGGCTGTCTGGTTGTAACTCCTTACTATAATAAGGCTACACAAAAAGGTCTTATTGCTCATTATACAGCAGTGGCGAAGTCAGTTGATCTGCCAATTATAATGTACAATGTTCCAGGACGTACAGGCTGCAATATTTTGCCTGAGACAGCTGCAAAGCTTGCCAAAGAAGTGGATAATATTGTTGCTATCAAGGCGGCTACAGGTAATATGGCACAGGAAGTAAAGACTATGGCATTGGCTGAGGGCAGGCTTGATATGTATTCAGGAGAAGACGGACTTATCGTTCCTCTTATGTCAATAGGGGCAAAGGGTGTTATTTCAGTATTATCAAATGTTGCTCCAAAGCAGACACATGACATTTGTGCAGCATATATGCAGGGTAATATAAAAGAAGCAGCTGATTTACAATTTGCAGCATTAGACCTTGTAGATGCATTATTCTGTGAAGTAAATCCAATTCCGGTAAAGCATGCATTGAATTTGATGGGCTGGGATATGGGGCCTCTTAGAGCACCCCTTTGCGAGATGGAGGAGGCTGACCTTGCAAGATTAAAGAAAGCAATGACAGACTACGGAATTATTGGATAATAGAAAGTGTGAGGATAAATGACAAAAATAATTATGCATGGCTGTAATGGCCATATGGGACAGACAATCACTAAAATTGTGGAAGAAGATGCGAATGCAAAGATAGTGGCCGGAATAGACCCGTTTGACGATGGACATAATTCATATCCAGTATTTTCATCTATTGATAAGTGTGATGTTGAAGCAGATGTAGTAATTGATTTTGCATCTGCAAAGGCTGAAGATGCACTGATTAATTACTGTGCTGCTAAGAAACTGCCTGTAGTCGTATGTACAACAGGTCTTACAGAGGAGCAGACGTCCCATATCCTTAAGGCATCAGCTGAAACCGCAATTTTAAAATCGGCAAATATGTCACTTGGAATCAATACACTATTTAAGCTTTTACAAGATGCGGCCAAGGTTTTAGCTCCTGCAGGTTTTGATATTGAACTTGTCGAAAAGCATCATAACCAGAAGCTGGACGCGCCAAGCGGAACTGCTCTTGCTTTGGCAGATTCAATCAAAGAGGTTCTTGATGATGGCTATTTTTACAAATATGACAGAAGTCAGGAAAGGGCAAAAAGAGCTCCTAAGGAAATCGGTATCAGCGCTGTAAGGGGTGGTACGATTGTAGGTGAGCATGAGGTTATTTTTGCGGGAGAAGATGAGGTTATTGAATTTAAGCACACGGCATATTCAAAGGCAGTGTTTGGTAAAGGTGCAGTAGAAGCTGCAAAGTTCCTTGCAGGACAGAAACCGGGTATGTATGACATGAGAGATGTAATCGCTGCAAAAAACTGATTTAAGAATTTAAAATGAGTAATAGGAAATGTGGCTCACTTCGGTGAAGCCGCATTTTTTGTATAATTTAAATGCGGCAGTATTCGTGCTTCTGACATTTAAAACAAGCGGAGGTGTGGAGGGCTCACAGAAATAATCCTCAAAAAATGAACACATAAGTGCAGTTGCGGCTCCTCTTCTGCGAAGCCCTGTATCAACCCACACACCATAGATGTTAGAAAATGCCGCTCCATAGGCAATATTTAAGAGTGCACAGGGTTCGCAGGCATCTTCACAGTCATACATAAGATAGGCTGAATTATCATCAGAAAATCCAAATTCGCAGTTAGAAATATCTATGCTGCAATTGGGGGTATCTGTGCAGAAAGGGGAAATATCTGCAAGGGCTCTGGCTGTATGCATATAATCATCATACGTAAGTTTTAATAAATATTCAGTGAAAACTGGATTGCGGGCA
Source organism: Eubacteriales bacterium (assembly GCA_030536565.1). Lineage (GTDB taxonomy): Bacteria > Bacillota > Clostridia > Lachnospirales > Lachnospiraceae > Lachnospira. The sequence goes on from JAUNPT010000082.1 coordinate 4,187, forward strand.
TAGTAAAAACCTGTCAGAACCAATTCCTGCGGTATGGAGCCAATGATAGAATAATTGTTATAGCAGGAGGTTAGAAGCCACTCATCAGCAAGAGCCTTAAGCGCAGAAAATACGCCTTTCTTTCTGTAGTCAGGCGTGACAAGGGCAGTTATTTCTCCAGTTGTATCTTCTTGTGTGAAAAGCAGGGACAAGAAACCTATAAGCTGGCTGTTACAGGAGGCGGTAAACATAATAACGGAGGAATCAGGTACTTCTGTATAATAAGGCTCGTATCCGTCACATTTGTCCATAAGAGTCTTAAGTGATGCCTGCTGGCGGCTATCAAGAAAAGCCACAGTGTCAAGAATCACAAGATGATTATTAAAAATAAGTTCCTTCATAATTATTCGTCCCTCAAATAAATTTTTTATAAACTTATTGTAGCAAATGAAAAGTTGGGGTACAATAGTAATGTTGCTAAAATGTTGGGCAGATTTAGTTAATTACAAAAGGCTAATTATTTGATAAAACAGACATGGAGGAAGCATGAATAAAATTGCAATATTAACAGATAGTAATAGTGGAATTACGCAGGAGCAGGCAAAGGAGCTTGGCGTATATGTCATTCCAATGCCATTTTTTATAAACGGAAAGCAGTTCTTTGAAGGCATCAGCCTGACGCAGGAGGAATTTTATGAGAAACTTTTGCAGGACGCAGATATATCAACATCACAGCCATCAATCGGTGAATTAGAAGATAAGTGGAACGAGTTATTGAAGGAATATGATGAAATTGTATTCATTCCAATGTCAAGCGGATTAAGCGGAACATGTCAGACAGCCCTGATGCTTGCTGATGATTTTGGCGGAAGGGTGCATGTAGTCAACAATCAGAGAATCTCTGTAACTATGAGACAGTCTGTCCTTGACGCAAAGTTCCTTGCTAATCAGGGTAAAAGCGCTGAAGAAATTAAGAACATTCTTGAAAGAGAAAAAATGGAATCAAGTATATACATAACGCTGGAGACATTGAAGTATCTTAAAAAGGGTGGCAGAATTACTGCGGCAGCTGCAGCTATAGGAACAGTCCTCAATCTTAAGCCGGTGCTCCAGATTCAGGGAGAGAAGCTAGATGCATTCTCAAAGACCAGAGGTAAAAATTCAGCAAAGAAGATAATGCTTCAGGCTATGAAAGATGACATGGAGAACAGATTCGCTGAGGCATATGCACAAGGAAGAATGCATATGGAGGCAGCCTATACAGGTAATAAAGAAGAAGCAGAGGAATGGGCGGAGCTTGTTAAGGAAACATTTCCTCAGCTGGATTTCCATATGGATCCATTGTCACTTAGTGTTGCATGTCATATAGGCTATGGTGCGCTGGCAATCGCAACCAGCAGATATTTACCAGAAGAACAGTAATAGATGGCTGATTTATACAGCTGGCGTTAAAAAGGCGGCTGTATGAATCAGCCCTTTGTTTTGCAGAATATGGAGTAACTGATTAAGCAGATATAAGAAAGGAATTTTGCAGAATATGAAGACAATACCTAAAAGACAGGAAATAGATAATCAGTATAAGTGGGCAGTAAATGATTTGTATTCATCAGATGAAAAGTGGGAGCTGGATTATGAGAAGGCATTAAGGCTGGCAGAAGAACCATGTATTTATAAGGACAGAATGTCAGAGTCGGAGGAGATTTTTTACAGCGCCTTAAGAGAGTCAGAGGACACAGATTTTCTTATTGAAAATGTATATGTATATGCATTTATGAAATATTATGAGGATACTACGAATCCTAAATATCAAGAAATTTCAGGCAGGGCGCAGACAGTCATGGTTAAGCTGTCAGAAAAATATTCATTTATGGTTCCTGAAATACTTGCAATGGATAAAGAAATAATTGACAGCTTTCTTAAAAATCCGAAGATTAGTCATTATAGACATATGCTCATGGATATTCTTGCAAAAAAGGAACACAGTCTTTCACAGAAGGAAGAAGCACTCCTTGCAAAGGCTGGTAATATGTCAGATGTCGCAAAGGATGTATTTTCTAAGTTCAACAATTCTGATGTGAAATTCGGGGTTATTAAAGATGAGCAGGGCAGAGAGGTGGAGCTGTCACATGGCAATTATGCGGTATTTATGGAAAGTAATGACAGACAAGTAAGAAAGGACGCCTTTGAAGCACTTTACAGGCAGTATGAAAAATACGCAAATACATTGGCAGCGGCGTATTATGGAAATGTTAAGCAGGCTATGTTTTTTGCTGAGGCAAGAAACTTTGGCTCTACTCTGGAAATGTATCTTTCGGGTTCATTTATTCCTGTAGATGTATATAAAAATCTTATTGAGACAGTCAATAAAAATCTTGGATTTATGCATGAATATGTTTCATTGCGAAAGAAAGAGCTTGGCGTGGAGAAGCTGCATTTTTACGATATATATGCACCGATGGTTAAAGATGTGAAAATGGAGATTCCATATGAAAATGCGAAGGAAATAGTTCTTGATGCCTTAAAGCCCTTTGGTGCGGATTATGTTAATCAGGTAAGAAAAGGCTACGAGTCAGGCTGGGTAGATGTTTATGAAAATACCGGAAAGAGAAATGGAGCATTTTCATGGGGAGCATATGGAACGCACCCTTACATTTTCCTCAATTATACAGGAACGCTTAACGATGTGTTTACCCTTATTCATGAGACGGGGCATGCTATGCATACATGGTATTCTAACAATAACCAGGATTATACCTACGCCGGGTACCGCATATTTGTTGCTGAGGTGGCATCAACCTGTAATGAGGCTGTTCTTATTAAATATATGCTGGATAGATGTACTGACAGCAGGGAGAGGAAGTATCTTATTAATCATTATCTGGAGCAGTTTAAGGGAACGCTTTTCCGTCAGACAATGTTTGCTGAGTTTGAGATGGAAACGCACAGGCTGGCAGAGGAAGGAAGGATTCTTAATGCAGAGCTGCTAAATGACGTATACAGAAAGTTAAATGAAAAATATTTCGGGGCAGATATGGTTATTGATGAAAAAATAGCACTGGAATGGTCAAGAATACCACATTTTTATACGCCATTTTATGTATATCAGTACGCAACCGGATTTTCGGCAGCAATTGCCATTGCAGCCAGAATTATTAACAAAGATGAGGAAACTCTTGCAGGCTATAAAAAATTTTTGGCAGGAGGCAGCAGCCTCCATCCAATTGAACTCTTAAAGCTATGTGGAATTGATATGTCAAAGCCTCAGGTTATACAGGATGCTTTGGATATATTTGCTCAATTGGTAAGGAGCTGGGAGTAAGAAGCTTCTAATGGGGTTAGACATGCCATTCACAATCAGCCAGAGTGTATACATTGATTAAGAAATTGATATTGTGGCTAAAACATTATTCATGTCGGGTGTATACCCTGATGAATTGATTGAATTTTCACCGAAAAGAATGAAAACAGAAAACAGAAAAATTTTGAAAATGTATTGACAATATAAGAATAATATAGTATATTATCATTCGTTGACGCGGTGAATATTGAATTAGTCAATGAAAGTTAATATACTATATGCGCGAGTGGCTCAGTGGTGGAGCACCTCCTTGCCAAGGAGGGGGTCGCGGGTTCGATCCCCGTCTCGCGCTCTATGATGAAAAGCCAGTGTTTATGCACCTTAGCGGTACATGACACTGGCTTTCTTTTTATGCTTTCTTAATTTTTTCTACCGGATTTTCTACCGAAACCTTAAAAATCTCGTTTTGGAGATTTAAAACTGCAGTACGATGCATAGATTTCTGCGCTGCGCCCTGGTAGAAATTCTGAGTGGTGGATGTCTTGGAGTGTCCAAGGGCTTCCTGAACAATCTTAATATTCACATCATCGTTAATCAGAAGTGTTGCAAATGTATGTCTGAGGTTCTTTAATGGAATCACTGGCAATTTGCGAAGGCTGTTCTTGTTGTTATTCTCGATGATTCTCTTGAATGTCTTAGTATATCTGTCTGGATGGAATGGTTGGTTAAAATCATCAGTGAGAATCCATGTGTTGATGTCTGGAGCAGATACAAGCATCTTACTTATTCGGTCTTGACGTTCTCTATGAGCTTCCAGAGCAGCCCGAACGGATGGCATTATTTCAACTTTACGTCTTCGAAACGAAGTCTTTAGATTGGTACTGTTCATATACACATCTTTTCCCTGCTCTAAGATGAAATAATCACCATGGAAATCTTTCCATTGCAATCCAGCAGCTTCAGATCTTGATAACCCAGTTGTGGCCAGAATCAAGAAACCAAGATAACAATCAGATTGATGGACCTCATCCAGAGATAAGAAATAGTTTACATCATCACTTGACCAGGTATCTGGAGTAACTTGAACAGGAGATTTTAGCGTTATGCCTTCGCATGGATTGATAGATACTTGTCCCCAATCATTGGCAGATTGAAATAATGCATTCATATAGTTGTATAATTTCTTTTTCGTGGCAGCAGATGGAATAACTTCTGGTTCAGCCTTGCTCTTAAAAATTCTCATATTGTGTAATAAGCGCTGAATGTCCTTCGAGGTAATCTTGTCCACCCTTGTCTTAAAAAATGGTTCTGTGTGCTTTCTGAGCATGTAGGAGCATGACTTCTGTTCATTCATAGATTTATACTTCTCTGGAACAACAGTCTCGATAAATTCATTTAGTATAGCCTCGTACCTGTCGGCCCTTCCAAAAACGACGGTACCTGTATCAAATTGAGAAAGCATTTGTCGGAGTTCGATTTCTGCATCACGCTTACTTGTGTGACCAGTTCCCCATTTCTTTTTATTGGTTTCCTTATCATAAATGTATGGGTACCATTTTTTATTAGTTTTCTTTTGATAAATTGATCCTCTCATAAAATCACTTCCTTTCAGGAGAAGTTGCACCAGTGCAACGATTCTAGGGTATAAAAATAACACCTTGCAGAGCAGGTGCCAGAAGTGATACAATATGACTTGTGGAAGGTATATTGTATTAGGGCAGCAGCTCTGGTATGGTTATCTATGTAAAGGCTCTTGTGTTGGTAGCACAGGAGCTTTTATTATTTCTCTGACCATTTTGCCGGTCTCGGTAAAATGGTTATATTTTTTTTAATAACTGAATCAAGTATGCACCATTGATATCTGTTTCATCGGAATCAAGATTTCTTTTTCCAAATGGTATAAATCCATTGTTTTTATAAAAATCAAGCAATTTTTCATTATCCTCACACTCTAAATATGTATATCGTCCACCAATTTCATTCTGAATACTTTTAACTTTTTCAAGTGCGAGCGAAAGTAATTCATCACCAGTAATCAATGTATCATTCCCAGCAGAGAAGTTTTTGCCTAACTGACCAATAAGGATAGCGGATATAGTGCATTTTTTTAAGTGAGTATCATATTCTCCATATTGAGAAAGTTTTTTATATTGCCCATGACTTACATCATCCTTTGAAATTGAAAAGAATTTTGGAGCAATAGTGTAATATCCAACAAGATACTTTTCTGTTCGATCTTCGGTG
>JAUNPT010000083.1 GCA_030536565.1 Eubacteriales bacterium
ATGGTTTCCATACTAGTTATGGTTTGCATACTGGTTCATTTTCGCAAAAAAACACCAGAAACAATGAATGCTTGCGCCAAACATTGTTTCTGGTGTTCATTATAATGATTTATGTATATAAGACTATATATTTTAATCTGTTTTCCTGCTATACCCTGAATTAAAACAACCGCTTATTCATAAAGTGGGTACTTGTCTGTGAGAGCCTTAACCATTTCCATAGCCTTAGCCTTGTTAGCGTCCACATCATCAACGAGCATCGCAATTGCATCGGCTACGATGTCCATATCAGTCTCATTGAAGCCTCTCGTTGTAACCGCTGCTGTTCCCAGTCTTATACCGCTTGTTACAAATGGTGAAGCTGGATCATTAGGTATTGTATTCTTGTTACATGTAATATTAGCTGCGTCAAGAAGCTTTTCAACCTCTTTACCTGTAACACCCTTGCTGATTAAATTAACAAGCATAAGATGGTTATCTGTACCTCCTGAGACAATATCAAAGCCTCTGCTCATAAGTCCATTGCAAAGAGCTGCTGCATTCTTAACAATATTTTCTGCATATGTCTTAAAGCTTGGGTCAAGTGCTTCCTTTAAACATACTGCCTTTCCAGCAATAACATGCATTAAAGGTCCTCCCTGAATACCAGGGAATACACATTTATTAAACTTAAACTTATCTGCATTAGCTGCTGAACTAAGAATCATACCTCCTCTTGGCCCACGAAGTGTTTTATGTGTTGTTGTTGTTGTAACATCAGCATATGGGATTGGACTTGGGTGTGCACCACCGGCTACTAAACCAGCAATATGCGCCATATCTACCATAAGGTATGCACCAACCTCATCACAGATTTCCCTGAACTTCTTAAAGTCAATTGTTCTTGCATATGCGCTGGCACCTGCAATAATCATCTTAGGCTTACATTCTTTAGCAATCTTTAATACTTCATCATAATCAATAAAACCATCTGCAGTTACACCATAAGGTACACAATTAAAAAATTTACCAGAAATGTTAACTGGTGAACCATGTGAAAGATGTCCGCCGCAGTCAAGGCTCATACCCATATATGTATCACCTGGCTCAAGCATTGCAAAAAATGCTGCCAGATTAGCCTGTGCACCTGAATGAGGCTGTACATTTGCATATTCACATCCAAATAATTCCTTAGCACGCTCTATTGCAAGTGTCTCTACAACATCTACATATTCACAGCCACCATAATATCTCTTTCCTGGATAACCTTCTGCGTATTTGTTTGTTAATGGGCTTCCCATTGCAGCCATAACTGCTTTACTTACCAGATTCTCTGACGCAATAAGCTCAATGTGGCTTCTCTGTCTTGCAAGTTCATCATCCATAGCTTTGGCAAGTTCTGGATCAAAGCTTGAAACTTCATTAAATGAATACATTCTACAACCTCCGTATATTAAATAATAAACAAAATAGTCAGGGGCTTAGTTAAACTAGCCCTCTGACTATTAATAATATAATCATTTACTATATAAGTCAATTGTTATTTCATTATCAATTCACCTTATCAATTTAATTTAAATCTTAAAGATATCAATTGCCTCTCTTAAGTCTGATGAATTAGACTCTAAATCCTCTGCTGCCCTGCTCAGCTTCTCCATTGCCACAACCTGTCTGCTTGCAGTTTCTGCTACTTCCTCCGATGCTGCCGCTGTCTGCTGCGAAACCGCAGAAATACTTGAAATTGCATCAATAGTTCTGGATTTTGAATCTGCAATCTGGTCTATCTGCATTGTAATACCTTCAAGATTTCCCAGAAGCTCATTAAACTGGCTCTGAATATCATTAAACAGCTGTGCCGCATTATCCAGGGATTTTCCCTGTACTGCCACAACATCTTCAGCCTTTTTAGCTATTTTTACCGTGTCATTAGTTTTACTGTTAATATCAACTACAATCTTCTGAATTTCGTTAGCAAAGTTAACTGACTGGTCGGCAAGCTTTCTTATTTCTGCAGCAACAACCGCAAACCCTCTGCCAGCCTCTCCTGCTCTGGCCGCTTCAATTGAAGCATTAAGTGACAGCAGATTGGTCTGTGATGCGATTTCATTAATAGCTTCAATAATATTTCCAATAGATTTTGAAGATTCCTTAAGTGCCTGTATCTCATCAATGACCTGATGCGTAATCTCTACTGTACTGTTGGCATCTTCCTTTAATTCTGCAATAGATGTAATACCACTTGTTACAATCTCGCTTGTTTCTTCTGCAATCTGTCCTATCTTCTCAGAGTTCTCAGACACAATATTAATCTTATCTGAAAGGTCGTCCATCTGTCTTAAACAGTCCTCTGAATCCTCTGCCTGCTGTACAACACCTCTCTCGATTTCTTCAATTGCAGCTGTAATTTCCTTTGTCTCCATAAGCATCTGCTTAGAGCTTTCGGTAACTGTCGCACTGGACTGGTCAACTGTTGCAGAAACGTCCTTCGTCTGCTGTATCAGTCCCTTAAAATTATCTATCATTCCCTGAGTGCTGTTGGCAAGCTTCGAAAATTCGTCCTTACGCACAACTGACATTTCAACAGTCAGATCACCCGAAGCTGCCCGCTCAAGTTTTTTCATAATCTGTACAATAACTTTACTCATATTGGTAGCAAAAAAGCCTCCAATCAATAATGCAACAATAATAGCCACAATAACGATTGAAATTGACGCAATACCAATTGTGCTTGCCTGAGCGACAATCTCACTTTCAGGAATAAGGGCTGTAACTGTAAACCCTGAATCCAGCTTTGAATAAATAAACAGCTGTTTCTTACCATTATATTTTACATATTTACTTCCGCTGTCCTCACCATCTGCAGCACTTGCAAAAAATTCCTTATCAGCAAAATATGTTTTCTCACCATCTATTTCCATGTAATTAGATGAAACAAGCTCTCCACCATCAGGCGCAATAAGTGCTATGACTGACTCCACTCCCATGTCAATATCCTTAAGAGGAGCCAATGCATATTCCTTTGAAATATCAAGGAACATATAACCTACACCCTTCTTTGATGTTCCAAGAATCTGACGTCCATATGAAAGTCCATAATCACCGACGCCCATTGTATCCATATATTCTCTGCTTGTAAACCAGTTACCGGATTTATTGCTGTCCATCTTCTTTCCTTCTGCAGATGCAGCAAGCTTTTTCATATCTCCATTATCAGCAAATCTGCTTGTTCCCGTAATAATTGGCTTACCATATGTACCAAGTATATAAATGTTGCTGATAGCCTCATCACTCATGGCAATTGATGAGATTGAAGACTTAACGCTTGAATAATTATTACCTTCATTAATGATATCCGACGAAAAACTTCCCGAATAATATTTCTGCAGAATCTGATTATTGATAATATCCGTAGCCGTAGCATCAACATTAGAAAACATCAGCTCGTAATAATCAGCTGTCTTATTAATAGTCGACACTGATGAATCCCTGAAGCTCTTTGTAATAGCTGCAGACGAAATATTATAAGAAACAACACCAAGTATAATTATCAATACAACTGGTATTAAAAAGGCACCAATAAGCTTGTACTTAATTGATGAGCTCATTCCTTTCATAAATCCCGGCAGCTTATCCATAATACTGCCTGATTTATTATGCTTGACAGCCTTCTTCTTAACAGTTCTTTTTCTACCATGCTTCTTTTTCTTACCATTCTCTGCCAATGCCTCTCCCTCAGATACCGGTTCTTCAGCAGTATCCTCTTCGGCACAGTCTTCAAAAGGTGTTTCAGCCTGTACTTCATCAGGCTCAAGTCCTTCTTGAATATCTGTTGTCGTATCCTCTGTCTTATTCGCCTCTAAAACAGATTCTTCATCTGCCTTTATCTCCTCAGCTGCCTCAGTATCATAAATACCCTCTGAAAGCATCTCTTCATCTGATACAGTCTGCTCATCTGTGATTTCATCAGTATTTTGAAGCTGCTGTTTTAATTCAATATCCTGCTCTTTCATAATTTCCTCCAGCGTTTAAACTATTATATTTTTTACGCATTCTTGTAATATATGTATTTTACTATATATGCTAAAATTATACAATAGATTTACAATCTAAAAACCCCGTTTTACAGATTATTTGTCTGCAAAACGGGGTTTTATAAAAAAATTGTTATCACTTTGTAAAATGCGTCGTAACGCTTTTTACAAAACTACTCCTGTTCTTCTTCAATCTCAATCGAAAGCTCATGCAGCTGTTTTGCATCTACAACATCTGGTGCATTCGTAAGAAGGCATGACGCATCTTTAACCTTAGGAAATGCAATTACATCTCTGATAGAATCTCTCTTTGCCATAATCATGACAAGCCTGTCAAGTCCATATGCCAATCCAGCGTGTGGTGGCACACCATATTTAAATGCGTCCAGAAGGAAACCGAATTTTTCGTTGGCAACCTCCTCTGTCAGCCCCAGTGCCGCAAACATTCTTTCCTGAATATCCGCCTGATGTATTCTAACACTTCCTCCGCCAATTTCAGTACCATTAAGTACTATATCATATGCCTTTGCCCGGACTGCTCCCGGGTCACTCTCTAATTTATCAATATCCTCGTCCATTGGCATTGTGAATGGGTGATGCATGGCAACGAATCTTTCTTCCTCATCTGACCATTCAAACTGAGGAAATTCAGTTACCCACAAAAACCTAAACTCATTCTTATCAAGCAGCCCCATCTGGTCTGCAAGTTCAACTCTTAATGCCCCAAGTACACTGTAAACAATTTTATTCCTGTCAGCAGCAAATAAAAGAAGGTCTCCAGCCTGACCATCAAGTGCAGCTACAAGGGCATTCATCTCAGCCTCTGACATAAACTTGGCAAAGGAAGATTTTAATGTGCCATCTTCCTGAATTGCAATATATGCAAGTCCCTTTGCGCCATATCCCTTAGCAAAATCAACTAAAGCATCAATCTTCTTACGAGGCATCATTCCCTGTCCCTTAGCATTAATACCACGAACAGTACCACCATTTTCAATGGCGCCTGTAAATACACCAAAACCGCAGTTCTTTACAAGCTCTGTCACATTCTTTAATTCCATACCAAATCTAAGGTCTGGCTTATCTGAACCGAATCTGTCCATAGCCTCCTGCCATGTCATTCTCTGAATTGGAAGCTTTACATCTACATCAAGCACCTCTTTGAAAAGATATGCAAGTAATCTTTCATTAACATCAATTACATCATCAACATCTACAAAAGACAGCTCCATATCAATCTGAGTAAATTCAGGCTGACGGTCAGCCCTTAAATCCTCGTCACGGAAGCATCTTGCAATCTGCATATATCTGTCATAGCCTGAGCACATAAGCATCTGCTTAAAAAGCTGTGGTGACTGTGGGAGTGCATAAAACTTTCCCGGGTGAACACGGCTTGGCACAAGATAATCTCTTGCTCCCTCCGGTGTGCTCTTAGTAAGCATAGGTGTCTCAATTTCAAGGAAGCCTTCTTTTGCAAGAAATGCTCTTGTAAGAGTAGCTACCTGGCTCCTCATAATAATATTAGACTGTATGTCAGGTCTTCTAAGGTCAAGGCATCTGTATTTTAAACGGATATCCTCCTTTGTTGAAATATTATCTTCAATTGGAAATGGCGGTGTCTCTGACTCAGAAAGTATCCTTAAAGATTTTGCAATGATTTCAATGTCTCCAGTCTTTAAGCTTTCATTAACTGCACCTGAACGCTTTGCAGCTACACCCTCCACAGCAATAACAAATTCATTACGAAGTGTATACGCTTTATCAAAGCCTTCCCTGCCGATTTCATTCTCATCAAAAAGAATCTGGAGAAGTCCGCTCCTATCTCTTAAATCCACAAAAATAAGTGCTCCAAGATTACGTCTTCTCTGAACCCATCCCATTACTGTTACATTCTCACCAACATTTGCAGATGAAACCTCTGTACATCTGTGTGTCCTTTTTAAGCCAACCATTGACTCAGCCATAGCTTCCTCCTTATCACCTGCATGGCGCCATCTTACCTGAAGCGCAATGCTTAAATCTTTTTTCTAAATATCAAGTATATCACGAATATCAAGTTCATCAAGATTAATCTTACTGTTTTCAATAAGCTCAAATGTTGATTTTTCATGAATCATTCTCTGAAACTCAATAAAAATCCTCATATCCATGTTTTTAATTTCTTCAATCATAACCTCAACTGCCGTGTCAAAATCAAATGCCTTTCTATAAGGTCTGTCTGATATCAACGCCGCAAATTCATCTGTGACCCTTAAAATCCTTGCCCCTAAAGGAATTGATTCTCCCTGCATATTATCCGGATATCCGCTTCCATCGAAGCATTCGTGATGCCTTAAAACAACCTCCATTATATTATCTGAATAGTCGTATTTTTTCAATAGCTCATGACTGATTTTTGAGTGCATACGCATATATTTCATTTCTTCAATAGACAGCCCATTCTGATTTCTACCATATAAATACTGTGACAGCTTAAGCTTTCCAATATCATGAAGAATGGCTGCAACCTTCATCTCATATGCTTCATCGTCAGGCACTCCAAGCCTTTTTGCCAGGGCATAAGTAAGATTTGCCACTAAAATCCCATGGGATATGCCACTTTTAAAGTCATTGATAACAGTATCATATGCCCCCTGTCCGCCATCTTTTCCAAACAGTTCAGGATTCTGTGCAAGAAATGTTTTTTTACGCTCTATCATTTCGTCCACACGCTCAATATAGCTCCTAACATCTTTTACATTTTCAATGCGCTCTATTCTGCCCGCCTCTTTATCATCTTTTACGCACTGAAAGACCATTTTACTGGAGGCTCCGGCACCACAGGCAATAATTGTCTGTTTTTCTTCCATTATCAGTATATTGTAAATGCATTCTTTACCTGCCGCAGCATAACCAACATTCTCAAAATTTCCGGCAATATTTTTCTGCCTGTACATGTAATATGGCTCCTGTCCCAGAGTCTTAGCATAATCTGCTGCCATAGATACTATCTTTGCACTGTTTTCAATCTGAAGATTGTTGTACTTTTCACGCCATATATTAAGAGCGGCTGCCCTCTTAATTGCAAGAGAATGGACTGTAAGGCTTTCAGGCGCTAACTTCTTTATTTCTTCAAGGGTATGAAAAACCATATTTATATCTTCGCCCGGAAGTCCGAGAATAATATCCATATTGATATTATCAAATCCTGCTTCTCTGGCCATATGAAACGCATCTATAACCTGTTTGACACTGTGGCGTCTGCCTATTAAATCAAGCGTCTCCTGATTCATAGTCTGCGGATTTATTGATATTCTGTCAACCTTGTGTTTTTTTAACACCTTAAGCTTTTCAAGCGTGATACTGTCTGGCCTTCCAGCCTCTACTGTAAGTTCAATCGCATTTTCCACATCAAAAAGCTTCTCAAGTGCAGTTAAAAGTCTGTCAAGCTGTACTTCACTTAAGGTCGTAGGTGTTCCGCCTCCAAAATATATGGTATCCAGACGTCTTCCTGCCATAGCAGACGAAACATACGTCATCTCTTTAATCAGAGCGTCAAGATAATTGTCCACCCACCCCTCATATGCCTTTAACGAATAAGATGAAAATGAACAGTAAAGACAGATCGTCGGGCAAAACGGAATACCTATATAAAGACTGTAACCATTCCTGTAATCAATATTATCTAAAATTGACTTTTCCTTTTTGGCTACATTCATTGCAAGCTGTGCTTTTTCTGGTGAGGTCTGGTATTTTTCAAGAAATTCCTGAATGATTTCTGCTTCAGGTCTTTGCTCCTCCAAATCCAGATACACCATTTTGCTTGGCCTGACCCCTGTCATATACCCCCAAGGCAGCGTCCTTCCTGTCTCATTCTTTAATTTGTTATAGAGCTTTTCCTTAAACTCATCATGAAACTCTCTCTTGGTTCTTCCTTTAGTTTCCGGTTCAAAAGGTTCAATTAAAATATCCTGTTGTGTAAGCTGTTCTCCCTTATAGGGTGCAGCCTCCATTCTTGGATAAAATGAACGTACTAAAACCACAGCATCATCATAAAATAACGCATTTTCCAACTTAATATATATCATTTAAAATGTTACTCCTTATGATTACTGACAATAGGGATTATACTTTTTCTCATAACCAATAGATGTGTCTTCTCCATGTCCTGGAAGCACCCTTGTATCATCAGGAAGTATCATGAGCTTCTCCTTTACTGAACGCACGAGCTCAGACATGCTTCCTGTAGGGAAATCCGTCTTCCCTACTGATTCCGCAAATAAAGTATCTCCTGAGAAAAGAAGTCCTGCCTCCTCAATGTAATAACACATTCCTCCTGCTGTATGTCCCGGTGTATGAATAGCCTTTATATCCATTCCCGCAATATTTAACTGGTCATTATCCTTTACCCAGCAGTCTGCTTCTATTGATATGGCAGCTCCAAGCTGTGAAGAAAGATTCAGCTGCGGATTCTGAAGAAGTTCCTTTTCATCTTCTCCGGCATACAGCCTGACATGATTTTTTTCACATACTTCTTTCGCAGCTGAAATATGATCTGAATGCCCATGAGTTAAAAGCACCGCCTTTAACTCACAGCCGCTTTTATCAATCATTTCCTGAAGCCTCTGTGGTGCCTCAGCCGGGTCAATTAAAACCGACTGTTTTGTATCCTCATTCTTGATAAGATAGCAGTTTGTCGCAATCAGACCAATTACTTTATAATCATATGTTATCATAAAAGCCTTCTTTCCTTAACCTGCAGTCCTTACTATATCTGTAACACCTTCAATCTTATGAAGCTTATCTATAATGCGGCCAAGTTCCTCTTTACCATGGATATCAAAGCCCAGATTAATTGTTGCAGTTCCCTTTTTATTTACCCGGCTGTTCATAAACTTAACGTCTATCTCTGCCTCTGTAAATATCCTTGATATATCAACAATAAGCCCTGTTCTGTTATTTGCAAAAATGTTGATTTCCGCACTGTATTTATCTTCTCTTGAGCCTGTTGCTTCCCATTCTGCATCTATCAGACGTGCCCTTTCACTAGCTGGGAAATTAATTATATTTATACAGTCTGTTCTGTGGATTGATATTCCCCTGCCCCTTGTGACAAAGCCTACTATCTCATCACCCGGAACCGGATTACAGCATCTTGAAAAACGTACCGCAACATCATGTATTCCCTTAACGACTATTCCACCCTTGTTCTTTTTGGCCTTATCTTTAGCCTTGCTTTCATTCTGGACAATTTCTTCCAAGACTTCCCTGTCGGTTACTTCCGCCTTCTTCTGCTTGAGGTATTCCTCGTTGAGCTTGTTAACAATCTGGCCTTCCTTTAATCCGCCATGTCCTACTGACGCAAGCATGGAATCCCAGTCTTTAAAACCATACTTATTCAACGCCTTGGCAATAATATCCGGCTTCGTAATATCCGAAAGTACGATTCCTTTACTTTTACAATATGCACTTATAAGCTCTTTGCCTTTTAATATATTATCTTCCTTTAATTCCTGCTTGAACCACTGGTTGATTTTATTGCGTGCCTGAGTACTCTTTACTATAGACAGCCAGTCCCTGCTTGGGCCTTTTGAATTCTGTGAAGTAATTACCTCAATTCTGTCACCATTTTTAATCTGATAGTCTATTGTAACCAGCTTTCCATTGACTCTTGCACCTACCATCTTATTTCCCACGGCACTGTGGAT
>JAUNPT010000084.1 GCA_030536565.1 Eubacteriales bacterium
TAATTGTAAATACCGGAATGACTATCATAAAAGGAATTATTAATTTTATAATTTCCATCATGGTATCTGTTTACATGATTTCAGACCACAAAAATCTGTTTTACCATTTTAAAAGACTGATTTACGCAGTACTCCCTGAAAATACTGCAAAAACCAGCAAAAATATTATAAAAGAAAGCTCCAGGATTTTCTCGAGCTATATATTTGGAAAAGCTCTTGATTCACTGATTATTGGGATTATCTGCTTTATTAGCATGTTGATTTTCAAATTCCCATATGCAGTTTTAATAAGTGTCGTTGTTGGAATAACTAATATGATTCCTTACTTTGGCCCATATATGGGAGGTGTGATAGGTGCCATTATAATTATTATTGTCAATCCTATCCAGACAATTTTCTTTGCCATACTGATTCTCGTAATACAACAGTTTGACGGATTGTTCCTCGGCCCTAAGATTCTTGGTGACAGTACAGGTCTTACACCACTCTGGGTAATCTTCTCAATTACTGTAGGAGGAAGTCTGTTCGGAGTTCTTGGTATGTTTTTAGGTGTCCCTGTAGTCGCTGTGTTAAGCTATATTTTAAATCTTACAATTGAACATTTCCTTAAAAAGAAAAATGTTGAAGTCAAACCATATGATTCTTCTGACGAATTATAAATAAAAATTAGTGCGACAACCCTTTTTATTTACTTTTAATTTTCAAATAGCGCTCATACTGCTGCTGTTTGACCTGTATGATTTTTTCAATATTCATATCGTACAACACTTTTATATAATCTTCAAATGTATTTAAATCCTTTCGTCCCGCTATAAAGTTATTCCTTTCCTGATTAACATAATTGGCAATATAATTTTCATAGCCATTTATTATTTCAGCCTCCATTTCCGTTGCATATATAAACGGAAATGGGGCTTTTACAAATTGCGCCAGCATCTTATCCTGCTTTCTATGCCAAAACGGAACAAATTCATCGGTTGCCGCCACTGACTGCTGAGATGGCACACAGATTGGATTAATCCCCTGATTTTGAAGATATGTATCATCCTGCGTATCCTTTGTATAATATTTATTCCCCTCATCATCAACCTCATAATCCATTCCCCAGCTGTATAAGGTCTGCATATTCTCACCCATAAGAATATCTAATAATTTTACTGCATTCTGTATATTTCCCGAAGCCGCATTAACACCAAACAAACCACTGATTGCATTACGCCCTATATAATAACCATCATATTCTCCAGACAGAGGCTTTCCTGCCTTAAAGACCGGATTGCTGCCATTATAATCCGGATACTGGGCATCATATAAAGATGAAAGCTGCCAGCTGTAATCAAAGATAACACCAGTTTCATCCTGAGCACATCTTTTAGTTATATCCTGACGGGTCAGGGTTTCATACGATTTTTCCAACAATCCTTCATTATATAATCCACTCAGAAAATTAAGGAATTTCTTATAATTTACCTCATCACAGTATGAATAATGCACAACGTTATCATCATCACCATAAAATCCACTTACCAAATCCAGACCAAATGCCGGGCCGAACATGTATGGAAGAAAGTCTGCCATAACACTCATTGGCACCTCATCGCCTGTATCTCCATTACCATTCATATCGTTCTCTGAATATATCCTAAGCATATTCACAAATTCCTCAAGATTAGATGGCTGGCTTATTCCTGCTTTTTCCAGCCATGTCTGGTTGTACATAAGACATGGCTGATAATTAACTGTCAAAACCGTCTGGGGTACATAGTATATATGTCCGTCCTCCGTTGTAAGAGATGCCTCTATTTCTGGATTCTCGTCCAAAAAACTCCTGAAATTAGGCATCAGCTCCATATACTCATCAAGTGCGGTAAATGTTTCTGCCTTTATATACTCCATATTCGTATCAAGGTCCGTAAGCTGGATAATATCTGACAGTCCTGAAGAATCTGACATCAACAATGGACGCACAGCATCATAATAACTAGAAGGCTGCCTTAAATTCCAGTTAATAGAATAACCTGAATCCTCCTCCACCTGTTGTATAATCGGACACTGTTCATAATCAATAGTTGTATACCATGAATTTTTAGCAAGAATACTTATAGTTTCCTTCTCTTCTTTTGAGCCATTCATATTACATGATGTCAAGGCTCCTGATACCAGTATGACCCCAGCCATTAATATACTACAAAAACTTTTATTTCTTTTCACTTTATAAACCTTCCCAAATCGTTTACTTATTCCCATCAGCTGCAGAATATTCACTTGGATTAACTCCCATAACCGCCTTAAAATTACGCCTGAAGGTCAGCATGCTTACATATCCAGTCTGATTTGCAATCTGTTCAAGTGAAAGCTCTGTCGTCCTCATTAATTCTGCTGCCTTAAGTATCCTCTTTTCCTGGACATACTGCAGATACGTCATGCCTAAATATTTTTTGCACATAATTGATATATATTTGTTGCTGACGCCAAACTTCTCAGTAAGAAACTGCAGGGACATCATGCTGTCAAAGCATTTCTCATCTATACAGTCCAAAATGCTCTGATTCAAATCCGCTATCTCCTGCCTGTTTTCCTCAAGCTTTAAAAGCTGTCCGCATACCGTCTGGTATATCGCAAAATAATACTCAAACATTTCTTCCAAAGTTGTTTCCCGCTTCATTTTCTCAATACTAAAGTCAATGTTATCTGACTGGTTTACATTCTTTATAACTTTTATTGTTGTGACATGAAGCTCATCTACCAATAATTCTGCTGTATCCGGCGAAATATCATATTTTTTAACATTTGTCTTTAATATATCCTCCAGATACTTTTTTATAAATCCTGTGTCCTGCTCTCTTAATGCGAGCGTCAGACGGTTAACTGCATCATTTGGGAAATAATACTTATGCCTGTCCTGCATAGTCTCATTCTGATAGAAATACACCGTATCTCTGCCACCAACAGCAATATTCCCCAGCATCTTCACCGCATTATTACACGACTCGCTAATCTGGGAAATATCCTCCCTTAGCTGGTCAACACCAATTGTTATTAAAAAGCCCTTATCTTTTGCCGCTTCAGACACCTTACTATGTATTGTATAAAATGCCGGCTCTATATCATCACTTTTATTGCTGTTTACAATAATAAATATATCCGTTTTATCCTTGTCATACAGCACTATTTTCATTTCTTCGTTTGACATGCTGCTGACAATCTCCTGCAATGACCATTTAATCTTTTTTAAATTGTCTTTTTCCTGATATCCCTCCCCGGCATATGCAATATTCATTACTCCCAGCATAAAATATGGCCTGTGCAAAACCATATAATCTTCTTCCATAAGTATATTAACATGTTCTTCTTCAATATTTCCATTCATAAGACCATGTATTACTCCCTGCTGTGCATAAGGCTTTATTGAAATCATCTTCTCCCTGTACCCATTACGTTCACCAATCAGCTGACTGATACCTGTTGTAATGTTGGCAAATTCATTTACATTCTCCTCACCAGGGACAGCTTCATCTATTATCTTTTCAATTGTCTCTATTGGCTCATAATAGTTATTAGCCAGCAGCAGCGATAAAATAACATATATAATTACAACAATAAAGGCAATCGCTATAGCTGCAATCATATAAATATTTACACCATTTTTAAAATTAGAAGCATCCACATTTAAGGTGTAATATATTGATGGGTCCACCACAGACGTCATCATATACGTGTCAGCATTTTCCACAGTGCCTTTGCTGCACATATCAATTCCATTTATCTCAAATGTAATATTATTATCTTCTGCTAAAATCTGAAGCATCTGCTCCCTGATTGTCTTTCTGTCCAAAAGGATACTTACTATCCCATTGGAGAAAACATTAGAGCACTCCTGTGAATATACAAGCCACTGTTTACTAAAAAGCGTCTGGGAGCTTTGAAAGTCGTAAATTTTGCTCAGACTGGAAAGCTGGAGCGAAGGCTTCTTAATATCTTCCTCCGTAAAATAATGATCAACCTTATAAACCTGTGTACTTGTATATATATTCTGCGAGCCCTGCAGCCACAGTACAGCATCATAAATATTAAGATTATTTGTTGAAAATATATCATTTCTAATCTGCTCAATCATTCTGGCTGGTGTCACCATGGAGTTAGTGTTAAGCGGATTCGTGTTAAAATCCCTAAACGACTCGGACGCTTTAATACTTGATAAAATAACATTGGCTTCCTCCAGCTGAACATCTAACGCCCGGCCAAGCTCATGTACCATTATTCCATAATACTGGTTCTGGCGTTCTCTGTGTAAATCTGAGGTCATATGTATAACTCCGCAAAAAAACAAAACAAAGACTGATAATATAATTGCAACATAGGAGCTGAATAATTTTATAAAAAGATGGCTCTTAAAATTCTGTGCATGTATAAACTGTCCCATAATCCCTCCTGTAGTACTTCCTAGTATATCTTTTATATATATATCAATCAATATGTTTTATACAAATACATCAATAATATTGGCAAAAGAAAAGAAGACAGTACACATTTAGTGCAGCTGCCCTCTTTCCCCTTAAAAAAAATCATCTATAAATTATGCTCTTTTTTTCCTTTCAGCATATACAATACCAATAACAGCTAACACTGCCATAAGCGCAAGTATCACATACCATACAGCCAGACTGCCATCACCTGTTGGAACGTCTGTAGCTGGTGTCTGAGCTTCGTCCTTTGGCTGATAAGCTTCCCCATTTGAACCATCTTCCAAATCTCCCGGTACATCTGGCTGCTCTGGTTTAGATGGCTCCTCTGTAATTTCTGGAACACCCGGCTCAACAAAGTTAAGTTCTTTAACCAATCCTCTTGCCTGCAGCTGTGCTGCCCAGTCACCTAAAAATGCTGCGATACTGATATCTGTTCCATCACTCAGCTTTGCCTCTGTAAGTGTTGTTGCCCAGCCTGCTCTGTCTGCCGCGTTATTCTGACCTGATAACTCCTTTGTTGCAAACTCATACATCTTTACTGATTCTCCGCCAAGACTGCTGTTCCAGCCCTCTGCCTTAATCAATGACTGTCCCGGTGTTGCCGGATCGTCTGTTGTTTCCACAACTGTATTGTAATAAACAACCTCTGACGTATTAGCTGCCCAAGGGCGTCCAAAATAACCCTGTTTTGAACGATATTCTGATGCTGTATCTACTCCTGGTGTCGTTGAAGTTACTGTACAGTTGTACATTAAATAACCTCTGCCTGCTGACTGCTGTGCAGCTGTAATATAAGCAACATCATTTGAATTAGTGTTTTCTGTGTTCATTGTAAGCTTGCACTGGTAGAATACAGCTCTCATACCACCAAAGATATAGTCTGTGCCGCCAAGAATATTACAATTCTGATATACTGAATCAATATTCTGTCCGCCATATAATGTATCCTGTCTTCCAATAAACTTACAATTATTAAATACTGACTTGTCTCCAACGACTGCCATTGCAGCAGCTCTCTCGACAAATTCTTTCTGCTGTACGGAAGTATCTCCCACTGTTGTTGGACGCTCACCCTTGCTTCCTGTTTCCCACATAACAACTGTATCGGCTGCTTCCTTTGCTGAAATATACTGGTTAAATGAGTTCTCAAAGATAATTCCATCTGCCTCAAAACCATTTGCATATACAACAACTGTTGCATTCCAGTAAGAACCATTAGTCGTTCCTGAACCAGGATTTGTTGTGCTTAAGTAACCATTCTCCTGATTTGCCGCAAGTATATCTGCGTCATATTTACAATCTGACCCCATACTGTAATAGTTATATCCATGTCCATAGTATGAAGTTATTCTAACGGCATTGTCTGTGATATCAACACCCTTATTTGTTAATTCGATACTTGAATTTTCACCTGCCGCATTTACAAGAGAAACATTTTCAAGATTTATTACTAACATTTCCTCGTAATTGCCTGGATCAATCACAATTTCAACTCTTTCGTTATTTGGACGGTTCATCATCGCAACCGCATCAAGTGCCGCATTAATTGTCTGGTACTGCTTATCAGCACCAACTGTTACCTTTTCGCTGTATGCAGCTGGTGTTGACACTGAAATTGATGTAAAGTATGTCTGACCTGTACCAGCAAGCGTAACAACTCCGTCTTCTTTAGCTGTATATACGGTTGTTTCAATTGTTGTCGTGCTTCCTGAATTTGTCTCTACTGTTACTTCTCCGTTAATATTAAATGCTGAGCAGTAACAGTACTGTAAAGTAACAATATCATTCTTTTTAACAGGAACTTCAATTGTACCATCAGCTAACAGCAATAAGTAAATCTTATTTTCAAGTGCATTCTTTAACTTTAATCCTGAATAATATGGTGTTTCTCCAATTGTTTCAACACCTGGATTTCCATTTAATTTTGAGAAATCCCACTGTGACATAGTATCAAATTCAATTGTCTTTGAAACCGGCATACCATCAACCTTAACATCTGACGTTATCTTCTGTACAAATGGCTGTGATGCAATATTAGTAACCTTTACCTTATACTGTCCGTCTCTTAACTGCATCTTTGCATCACCCTTAAAGGTATAGCTGTATTCCGGCTCATTAATATTTGTAAATGTAACCTCTGCATCTGCAATCATCTCGACTGGAAGTCCAGCTAATGTTGTATATACTGTGTATACCGGCTTTGCAGTAAATGCAATATTCTTTGTTCCATTCTCCACAGCACAAAGCTTTGTTATATCTGATAAATAGAAATCATTGATTCCTTCTGCAGCAATGCTGTACTCAACGCCTCTTTCAAGGAATACTGTGAATGTTGTTCCTGTCACTGTAAACTCTGGAACATACACCTTGTCTGTATTAACAAAGGACAGCTCCATTTTTGCTGCTTCTGCCTCTGTAAGACCTGTAAATTCACCTGTTACGGTAACTAAATCAACCTTTTCGATGACTACAGGAATATCCTTGTTCCCTGTTCCCTTTACAAGGTCAATATCTGTTGTGCTCTTAATTACATATCCGTTAGCATCTTTTAAAGACATCTTATAATGATATCCTTCATATAAATATGTGCTGTATCTTCCTCCTTCAACTGCGGCCTCGATTTCCTCTCCTGTTTCCATATTAGAAATCAGGATTCTATAATCCTTATCTTCAATTCCTGCAGCCGCTGTTAAATCTACAGCACCGCTTACTACAACTGGCTGAGTATGCTCTCTTAATGCTCTGTAAATAACCAGCTTCTCGTTTGTTGAGTAAATCTTGTACACACCATATTCCAAAGCATAGAATGTAAGCTTTACACCATCAACTGATGACTGTGCCTCCTGAATAATTCCACTTGGTGATTCACAGTAAATAGTAGATGCTCCACTGTTAGAGCCTGTGTAAAGTGTTAAAATATCATTCTTATAAAGCTTAATTCCTGCATAAACAACAGGTGATGCATTATTGGAATACAGATAACCTGTCAATGTAGTTCCGTCAATCACCTTATCTGTTCTTGCATCATACCTTGTAATTGCTGTATTTGATGTCCTGATTCTGTTGTTTGTTCTTCCTGCCGGATTAAAGAAAAATTCATCTGTTGCAAATGAACCGATTGTCTGTCCTTCACTTCCAGGTACAATATCCTTACCATACCAGCTGTTCATAATATCAACTGAAAGCTTATTATTATACTTGGCTGAATCTAACTGCTCTGCGCCAAAATCCCATACGTCAACCCTGCCATCAGAAACAAGCTCTGGTGTTTCTGATGCTTCTGGCAGATTGCTTACATTAATTCCATGAAGATACATTTCGTTTTCCTGTGCTGATGTTACGACTGTAAATGTTAATGTAGTAGCAACACCCTTGTAATTAAATGCCACTGATGAAAGACCATCGTTCTTTCCATCTATTAAAAGCTGTTCTTTTTCTGACGTAAATTCACCCTTCTTGCTTGATGCCTTAATCTTAGCTGTGGCATCACCGCCATACTGACAAAGGTTAAATGTTACTGTTGCATCTCCTGCAACCTTTACCTCAAATTTATTACCATTGTAAATTGCAAGACCATGCTGTGTATCATGCATGTATAAATCTCCGTTGCCTGTTACTGTAAGATTATCCTTTGTAATATCTCCTGTCAGTGGATTTGCAGCATCATATTCTGCCGACACTACAGAGCCATCTGCAAAGTTATACATTTCAACAGTATCCTTCTTAACCCCATTATCATCTGGCTGTTCTTCCATAATTGTATCCATAACAATTTCCGGCACATAGACCTTATCCGTAAATGATAATGTAAGTGTTGTCGGTGTGTCTGAAAGATACTTAAACTCTACTGCACTGCCATCATTATGATAACAGCCTGTCTTAGAACTTACAGTTTCCGAATAAGAACCATCTGAACTTGTAAGTGTGAGTGATGCCATATTGGAATACAAACAGTCACCTACGGTAACCTTAGTTGGCCCATTTACCGCAAGTTCAATAGAGTTTCCAGCTTTAAATTCCATACCATGCTGGTTTCCATTGTAGCCATATGCATTCTGGTTTCCCACCTTTACCTTAAGGCTTCCGTATTCTACATCGCTCTTTCCATCTGTTGTTGTAGGAATTACTGAACCGTCCCTGAAATTATATACCTTATGAAGTGATTCAACCTCAATACATGGCATATATATTTTATCAGTCATTGTCATTGTAAGTGTAGTAGCTGCTTCCCCGGTATATGTAAATACCATAGCACTTCCATCATTATGATAGCAGCCTGTCTTAGCAGCCTGTGTCTCCGAGTATGAACCATCTGAGCTTGTAAGTGTAAGTGATGTCATATTAGAATACTGACAGTCACCTACGGTAACCTTAGTTGGCCCATTTACTGCAAGTTCAATAGAGTTCCCAGCTTTAAATTCCATACCATGCTGATTTCCATTGTAACCATATGCATTCTGGTTTCCCACCTTTACCGTTAATGTTTCATAAGTCACATCGCTTTTTCCATCTGTTGTTGTAGGAATTATTGAACCATCTCTGAAATCATAGAAATGGTCACCATCAACAGTGTTTGTTGTTCCCGAGTTGCCTGCCGATGCGTAAACTGTTTTTGCCGCAAGGGAAAACCCTGACGGAATAATTGCTAACACTGTCAGCAGAATTGCCGTAAATGCTGCTACGGCTTTGGTCATACGTTTGTTTCCTGTAAAAACCATTTAAAAACCTCCCATAATAAAATATTGCATCTTACCCAATTTCAATGCACTACTAAATTATAATGGATTACCGCATTCTATTATAGGTTCATTTTTTTACTGGTTCATTTTTTTCCAGAGGGATTTTTTTTGTTAATATCCCTGCATATACCGTTCCAGGCCTTCCTAAAACATATGATTTCTCTATTAATCCCCTTATGGCAGTATGTTATATCTGCCAGCTTCCGTAAAAGTCCATATGAATTTCCCACTACACAAGCCTCCATTAAAAATCAGCAAAAACATGCCCGCTCATAATATTATATTCTATTTATTTCTGCATGTGATTAGCTTGCAGATTGGATTACCCATTTCGGAAAACCTCTGCTCATATTCTGTCATGACATTCCCCTCATTCATAGCGTCCTCATGATGAAGGTCATATGTATATGCCTCCAGCTTCCAGCCGGCTTCCTTAACCTCCTCTAAAGAAAAATCAAACAAATCCCTATTGTCTGTCTT
>JAUNPT010000085.1 GCA_030536565.1 Eubacteriales bacterium
CAACATCAGGAGCGAATTTTTCAACCATCAGAATGTGAACTGCAAAAACAGCTGCACAGGCAAATGCAAGTATATCTCCTTTATTTATGGTGCCGATTCCATTTGCATCAATACATAAAAAATATAAGCCTGTAAAACCAAGCAGCACGCAAAGCCATGTAACCACAGGTACTCTCTTTTTTAAAACCAGCCCAAATAAAGGCACAAAAAACATATACACTGCCGTTATAAATGCAATTTTTCCCGAAGTTGAATCATTAAATGCAAACTGCTGGAGATTGCTGGCAGCACAAAACACCAAACCTAATCCTATTCCACATACAATAGTTTTTCTGTCTGTCTTCTTTCTGCGTTCAAGCTGCCAGCTTCCCATTGCCTTTTCATTTATTCTGTCCCTTACAAGGATAAATACAAGAAGTGCCACACCTCCCATAAGTGTCCTTATTCCATTAAATGTAAAAGCCTCCACCTTCTCCATTCCCACACTCTGTGAAACGAATGCAGTTCCCCATATAAAAGCTGTAATAAGAAGCAAGATTACGCCTCTTGCCTGTGTTTTCCCCTGCATTACGTCATATCCTGCCACAAGGCTGTTCCTCCTGTTTCCACTAAGCATCACCTAAGGAACAAAAAACCTTGTTCCCAGATAAACAGCTTAAATTTTTACAAAAACCTCTGTTTCTTTCTTCAAAGCCTTAGAAATCTGCTCATTATCATTCATATGCTCTGTAATTGATGCCATATCAGCAAGTAATACCTGGGTACTTTCAGCCGCTCCGCTGACACCATTAACACTTTCTTCCACTGCGTTAGTTATCGAATCAATCGAACGCGTTATTTCTTTCATCTCGTCATTAAGATTATCTGCTTTTCTGGCAAACATATCCATCTGCGTTTCGATATATAATGCATTATCCTTGTATTCTGCCCCAGACCTTGCAAAGCTCTCAAACTCCGGAAGAATATTTTCATTTACATAGCTGACCAGCTCATTAACATTGGTGATGAGATTATTAACAGCAGCGACTACCACCTCATTAATCTGCTGGATATAACCTGCTGCCTGCTGGCTCTCATTTGCAAGCTTTCCAATTTCACCTGCAACAACTGCAAAGCCTTTTCCGGCTTCACCTGCTCTGGCCGCCTCAATCGAAGCATTCAGCGACAAAAGATTTGTCTGCTCAGAAATATTAAGAATATCTTCTGTAAGCTTGCTGACCTGTGATACATTCTCACTTTCCTTTATTGCACTGTCTAATACGCCCAGTATTTCCTTTACCTTAACACTCGTAACAGAAAGGTTGTTCCTTGCAGCCTCCTCCATTGCTACAGCATGCGCCTTCATCTCCTTGGAATAGCTGTCAATCTGTGCAGTTACAGCGGCAACCTCCTCAACCTGGCTCTGGACACTGCCTGTATTAGAATTAATATTCTCAGCATTGGAAGCCACATCTGACATCGTTGCTGCCAGTTCTTCTGTCAATGCAGATAAATCTGACACACTGCCATTGGAAGTTCTTACGCTGTCCATAACGTCGGCAACAACCATCTCCATTTTATCTGTATTGCCTGAAATAATTATAAATATATCCTGCAGCTTCTCAAGGAATATATTGATGCCCTCCCCAAGCTTGCCAATCTCATCGTTTGAAGAAACCTTAATCCTTTTAGTCAAATCACCCTGTCGGTTATCAATATCACTTATTATTTCAGAAAGCTTTCTCTGTGTAGCTATAAGTGGTCTAATAACCTTGAAAAGTACGCTTAAAAATGCAAACAGTAATGCAGCTGCGCTTATGATTATATTTACAGTATTCATTGCCACGGATGTAGAATATACAGACCTCATATTGTCTCTTGCATCGACTGCTCCATCTGATGCAGATGCAAGCAGATTATCTATGGACTGCTGGATATTTTTACTGTACTGCTCTATATCTGTATTCGCAAGCTCATACGCCTTTTCCTTGTCTCCGCTTGCACTGTATGCAAGCAGATTCGCTATTTCATACTTTAAAGAATTATAATCACCAATTAAAGCTTCATAATCTGCAGTATTTTCTTCCTCTACATACTCTTTATATTTTAAAATTTCTTCTTCTAACAAAGCCTCCTGCTCATGGAGTTTTTCGATAAGAGAAATCATTTTATTTAAATCTGTAGCCACAATATGGGATAATGCAGTTTTATGTATTTCCTGTGTTTCCTGCCTTATTGTTCCCAGCTTTGATGTACTGGTCATATATCTATCAGCAACTACACTGGCTGAAGCATTGACATTGCTAAGGTTATACATTCCCAGACAATTTGACAGCACTGATACTAAACCAAGCACAAATACAGGAATTAAGATAACCCACTTTATACTTAACTTTGTTTTCATATGACATCTCCCCCTGATTTATTTTACTGTAGATGCAGTAATGCCTGTTACCAGACTGTCCATTATTTCCTGCAAATCACGTCCCTGCGTGTCACCATTCGCCATCATTACACCAAATTCGTCCATTGGTTTCCAGTAATTATTGCCAACTCTTTGTAATGTACCATACTTAGACTGTTCTATAACTGCAGTTATGGCTGGTACAGTTTTTACCTTATCTGACTGTGACGCTTTAATATTAGACGGTCCCTGATTTCTTTCTTCAAACCTTAGCTTCTGGTTATCTTCATTAGTAAGCCATTCTGCCAGTTTTTCAGCCCATTCCTTATTCTGTGAATAATAATTTACACCTATCATCTTATATCCTGTAAATGATGACATCTGAAGCTGCTGGCCTGCAACAGTATATGTAGGAAGCTTTACGGCGCCATAATTGTCGCCCCATATTTTCTTAATCTCAACAGCGTCCCACACGCCGCTGATGCCTGCGATTGCATTTCCGGCTGCAGCTTCCTTTATAAAATCACCATTAGGCCTATTACTGAATCCAACATGCGAAGATATGCTTAACATGGCATTAGCAACATCTGTACCTTTAATACTTCCGGCGGTAGAATTCCATTCGCAATAATTAGTTACACCATCTGGATTTATTCCGAACTTCATTCCTGTATTCCCAAAAAATGAATAAATGTACCAGCCGCCTGTCCACTCCATACAGAAGCTCTTTCCAGAATTATCAGCCACCTCCAGTATCCTGTCCAATGTTTTTACATCTTCCTCAGAATAATAATTTTTATCATAATATAAAAAATATCCATTATCTGCAGTCATTGGATATGCATAAAGCTTATCGCCAACACTGGCAGCAGCAGCTGATGGCTCTGAATTGGCTGACTTTATTGTATCCGAATCAGAAACCTCACCTAAAACACCTGCCGCCACCAATCCGTTAAGCTGATCGTCTGGGAAAGAAAATACATCAGCTGCGTTGTGGACATCCTGTAATATTACATCCTTAGTCTTTGAATCCGCATTAGGCTCTATTACAATATCAAAATCTGCTTCACCTGAATACTGGCTGATAAAGCTGTCTATCATCTTCTGTGTTGTAGGGACTGCTGCTTCCTCTGCCCATACCTTAAGCTTTACTGTTTCCTTTGCATCATTGCTTTGTTCATTCTGCGTAACATTTGCTTTAGTGCCCGCACAGCCTGCCAGCATACTGCTGCAGAGCATAAAAACAGCACCATATCTGATTAGCCTCTTATACATACTTACCTCCCTGTATCTAAGTCTACACGTAATTTAATATTTTGTTCACGTATGTTTTATATAATAATACCATTTTGTTAAATTAATTTCAACAAGATGAAGGGAATGTAAAATAACTTCTTATATATATAATCAGCCAATTCCTCCAAGTATAATTCCTAAAATAAGCACTATAAAGCATACAGGAACATATATATATTTACATACAGGAAAAAACTTTTCCGTAAATTTATTTTCACGTCCTTTGTTAACCTGTTCCTCAACATACTTCTTCCCACATATCCAAAAGAACATAATCCCTGCAAGTCCTGCTCCAAGAGGGCATATATATATTGATAAAATATCCATCCAGTCTGATACGATTCCCTGAATAAGAATTGAAACTGCCACACTAATTCCTCCTATTACAGCACAGGCTGATACTCTGCCAAGCTTAAGCTTTTCCTGTATTGTTGCAATAGGTGCCTCAAAAAGATTTATAAGTGATGTCATGCCTGCAAATAACACTGCAGCAAAAAATATCATGCATATAATTTCTCCGCCCGGCATCGTCTTAATCAGACTTGGAAGATAAATAAATAAAAGTCCCGGGCCTCCCTGATTAAGCCTTGCCCCTGTTGTAGCCATAGCTGGAATAATCACAAGTGCCGCAAGCATTGCTGCAAGCGTATCAAATAATGCAACTCTTGCTGCCGACGCAGGAATATTTTCCTTATCTGACAGATAAGAGCCATAAATCAATGTACCATTACCTGCGACAGACAATGAAAAAAATGCCTGTCCCAATGCAAATATCCATGTTTTGGGATTTGCAAGTGCTGCTGGTTCAATCCTGAAAATATATTTATACCCTTCTACAGCTCCGGGCTGGAATGCTACATAAACACCTAAAACAATAAATAACAGAAAGAAAACCGGCATCATAACCTTATTAGCCTTTTCAATTCCACCGCCGACGCCAAACATTAAAATAAGCACTGCAATTACAAGCGCCGCTGTCTGCCATGTATTATTCCCAAATGCTGATGCCATAGAGCCAAATGCCGCACCAAATCCCTCAATATCTCCATGTGCCAGCGTCGAGCCTGTAAACGAACCTATAGCATACTTTAGTATCCAGCCCATAACAACTGTATATCCTATGCCCATTGCCAGAGAGCCCATAACCGGAATCATCCCCAGCGCTTCACCTGCTTTACGTTTTTTCTTTGTTTCACAGGCAATTCCAAATGCATCAACAGGCCCTGACCTTGTTGCACGCCCAAAGCTCATTTCTGAGATTACGCCTGTAAAGCCAATCAATACTACAAAAATAAAATATGGAATCAGAAATGAACCGCCTCCATACAAAGATACCCTTGTTGAAAACATCCATATATTGCCCATTCCAACTGCTGAACCTATGCATGCAAGAATAAATCCCCATCTGCTTTTAAACGAATCTCTTTTTTCCATGTAATTCTCCCTAACCTTTAATATTATAGATTTCTGTACTTTTCCAAAAATAACAGCTTATTAACATTAACATAAAAGGACACCAAAATCCATACGAATTTCAGTGTCCTTGATATCATATACTTATCGCAATCCGGAAGCAGATGGTGTTCTTCACAATTATTGCTGTCACATATTGTATAATGTGGCAATATAAAATTATAACAGCAACTTTTGACACCCGAAGCTTAATAGTTATTATTGACGCAGCTGGAATTTAGCCACCATTTGCTTAAGGGTTTCAGACTGTGCCGAAAACTCCTCACTTATTGCAGAGGTTTCTTCTGCAGAAGCAGAATTGTTCTGAACGACAGTAGATATCTGTTCAATTCCTGCTTGTATCTGCTTTAACAGTTCTGCCTGAGTACGGGAGGACTCTGCTGCTCCTGACGCAAGTGTGGCAAATTCTGCCATGCTTTGGAGTACCTCTCCAATTACCTGTGAAGTACGCATTGCTATTTCATTACCACGCTCAATTTCCTCCAGAGATTTTCCAATAAGCTCTCTTGTTGTCACTGCTGACTGCGCACTGTCTGCCGCCAGCTTTCCTATCTGGTCTGCCACAACAGCAAAGCCCTTCCCTGCCTCTCCAGCTCTGGCAGCCTCAATTGAGGCATTAAGTGAAAGAAGGTTAGTCTGTGAAGCAATATCTTCAATTGCACCTATGATATTTTCAATCTCTTTTGAGGTTTCGCTGATTCTTATCATAGCTGATGTAAGATTCTCCATCTCCTCGCGGCTCTTTTCGGCATTCTTTCCTGCCTCTTTTACTGTATCAGAGGCCGTTACTGCTGCCTGTGCACTTTCTTCAGACATATTGGTAACATTTTCAACTGTGGCAGTAAGCTCCTCTATTGCCCCCGCCTGGTCTGTTGCTCCCTCTGCAAGTGCCTGTGCGCTTTCCGCCATCTGTCCCGAACCTACCGAAACCTGTTCCGAGGCTTCATTAATCTGTCTTAGCGTTGAATCCAGTTCTCTGTTAAGCTTTCTTATACTTATAAGTAAGGTCTCGAAATTTCCAATATATCTTTCCTCAGCCTTAGTTCTGACATTAAAGTTGCCATCTGCCATATCTTCAAGAAGTACACCTGCATCATTGATTACTTCCTGTATGTTTCCACATGCAAGCCTGAAATCATCAGCCAGCAGACCGAGCTCATCTTTGCCTTCATAATCAATAGCAACATCCAGCTCACCATTTTTGAGCTTATCAGCTGCTGCTGCCAGCTCCTGCACTGGAGTTCGTATAGACTTCGTAATTATCACTGCCAGCTTCACGCATAAAACAATGCTGAGTATTGCTACAATTCCCATAAAAATTTCTATTGCATATCCTAATATCCGGGAAAAACTGTATGCATTTTTTGCCTGTGAATCTGCATACTCCCCAACCCTTATAAGTACATTCTGCATCTTTTCTGTGGCAGCATCATATTCTGAATTAAACATCTTTAACGCCTGCTCATTTTTACCTGCTGTTACATAAGATATAACATCTGCTCTGGCAGCTTTTAATTCTTCCATTGCTTTATCTAACTCTGAAATCAGTTCATCATTGTCAAAGTTTTCTTCCAGTAAAGCCACATTATCAGCAACATTCTGTGCATACTCTGCCGCCTCGTTTATCTTTTCCTTAACTCCGGCCCCTTCCTCTGTTACTGCCCACAATACTGTCTTTCCCACAAGCTGTACGTCCTTGCGGATTTCCAGCTGCAGTTTTGTATTACTGTAAGCCTCCTTGTAAAAACTGCTCATTCTGCTGTTAATTGTAATCAGCCCCACCATTGCAACTAACACAACAGCCATAAGCGCAATCAAAATCATCGTGAAAGCGGACCTTAACTTGTCCCCAACCTTCTTGTTCTTAAAATATGCTTCCATGCACCTTCTCCTTTCAGATATTTAATTGTTCCCGTTTATCTCTTAAATTAACTCTGGTACCATATTACCATACATATGGTTATATTTACAATATATAAATTCTTCTGAAATTAAAAATTTATAACAGTTTGGTCATGGCCTAACTGTTACAAAAATTACGAAAACCGTTGCATGTTTTTCGTAAGAAGTATATTATAAAAGCAGCAGTGAAAATGTAATAATTGGTATTGCATTTTAAATCAGAGTATATATACGTGTGTATACATACAAATCGTGGTAAAAACAAAATATGATAATGCGAGGTCAGCAATATGAGGCGGAAATTATTCACAAAACAAGCTACTTTTATCATTCTGGCAGTTATCCTTTTATGTGCGGGAACAATTGTCCGATTTTCTTTTCTAGTACAAAAAGAGATGAAAACAGAAATACAAAACAGCCTTAAAGATGTGGCTCATCAGAACCGCGTTACAGTAAGCGGGGAAATTCAGGATAAATTTAATCTGCTGCTCTCCATCGCTGATGAAATTCACGACACACAAATCAAAGAAACCCATCTTATGACCGAACTACAGTCTATAGTGGAGCAATATAATTTCAAACGTATGGGGCTCGTTGATTCAGATGGAATGGTACATACAACAGACGGTTATGAAAAAGATTTATCCTTCCGTGAATTTTATCAGGACGGAATGAAAGGTCTTGCCGGCATTACTAATACCCTGAAAGATTCAATCGGAAATTATGCCGAATCAATTAATGTATTCAGCGTGCCAGTCTATGACCAGACGAATACCATTATTGGCGTATTATTTGCAACCTACAGGACTGCTCAGTTTGAAAACATTCTTGATGTCAGCAGCTTTGACGGAGATGGTTTCACCTGTATAGTAGCTCAGAATGGAGACTTAATTGCCAGTTCTCCATCTGCGCCTTCTTCTATGCGTGGTTCCTCTAATTTACTGTCTTTCTTTGCTAATCCAAATGACGCAGATATCTCTTGCGGCAAAACATTAAATGAAGTCTTTGCTTCCAAAGAAAATGGTCTTGGCTCCTATGAAAGCGATAACCAGACCTATTATTACTGCGTTGTTCCACTCGATAACCTGCGTAAAGACAGACAATGGTATAATCTTACAATTGTTCCTGAACAGGTTTTGGTTGACCGTTCATATCCCGTAATGCATCATGTACGCAGAATGCTTATAATCGTTTTCACAGCGTCCCTGTCGGGAATAGCAGCATATATGTATACATATCATTTGCAGAGCAAAGAGCTTGTCCGTCTCGCTTATAAAGATACTCTGACAGATGGGGATAATTATGTATGCTTTAAAGAAAATGTAAAACATCATGTGAATTTCCCTGGCTTTTATGTTGCCCTTGATTTAAGTGAATTTAAAATAATCAATGCAACATGCGGTGTAAACAAGGGTGATACCGTACTTAAAATGGTATGGGAGATTATCGTCAGTGGTCTCCGTTCTGGAGAATACGCTGCCCATATCCATGCCGACCGCTTTATTCTTCTTCTGAAAGGCAGCAGCCAGGCGGATTTAGAAACCCGTCTCGACCGTCTTGTCCTCAGACTTTCAAGTATTTCTGTCCAGTTAAATATCCCAAAAATATTTCCTGTAATGGGAATTTACCAAACCAGTGACCATAATGAGATTGAACAGAATTATGGTAAAGCTGTTCAGGCTAAACATACAATCAAGGCAACCCATAGCCGTCATTATGCTTTTTATGATGAATTAGACATGCAGCAGCTTGCAGAAAACAAGCAGCTTGAGGACAGCTTTGAAGAAGCTCTTCAGAATGGAGAATTTAAGGTATGGTACCAGCCTAAGGTTAATCCTGATGATGGCACCCTGTTAGGTGCCGAGGCACTTATACGCTGGCAGCTTCCAGATGGCTCAATGCTTCCACCTTACAAGTTCATTCCTCTTTTTGAGCAGAATGGCAATATTGCTGTTTTAGATGAATATGTTTTCAGAACTGTCTGCGAACAACAGAAAAAATGGCTGGAATCTGGTGCAGATACCTATCCTGTTTCAGTAAACATTTCCCGTGTCAGTCTGTATTTCACAGACCTTGTAGGCAAGTACAAGCGTATTTTAGATTCTTTCCAGTTAGACCCTAAGTACGTCCAGCTTGAAATCACAGAAAGTGCAACCGTAGATAACACTGAGATTTCAAGCTTAATTGAGGACTTCCATCATGCCGGTTTTACTATGCTGTTAGATGACTTTGGAAGTGGCTATTCCTCCCTTTCTACTCTTAATGTCATGCATTTTGACACCATTAAGCTGGACAAGAGCCTTATTGATTATATCGGTGATACTAAAGGAGAAAAACTGCTCCACTATATTACAAGACTTGCCCAAAGCCTTGGTATGAGCATCACTGCTGAAGGGGTGGAAACCGCATCACAGGTTGACTTCTTAAAGGATTTACACTGCAGCGACATTCAGGGATATTTCTTCTCCAAGCCGCTGCCTCTCTCAGATTATGAAGCATTTGCAATAGAACATACTAAACAGCCATAACATACTGACAGATAATTATACAATATCAAAAAATTTTGCCCCCGCCTTTATATCTCCTGCA
>JAUNPT010000086.1 GCA_030536565.1 Eubacteriales bacterium
GCATCTGCCTTACAAGCAGAGGGTCACAGGTTCGAGCCCTGTAGGTCCCATATTTTTACCAAAGTTGAAAGCCTGCTTTCAACATTACAGATTATGGCGAGATAGCTCAGTTGGCTAGAGCACACGGTTCATACCCGTGGTGTCGTGGGTTCAAATCCCTCTCTCGCTACTTACGCGAAGGCATGAGCCGTGCAAAAAGAAGAAGAACAGAAATTTTAGAGAGCTTGCTCTCAGAAAATTTCTGTTCTTCTTCTTTTTATAGGGCGAAGCCCGCGACTGACAGAGCTTTGCTCTGGAAGTACGCACGTGCCTGAGGACTGACAGAGCTCTGCTCTGGAAGTACGCGAGCAGCAAAGCAGGTTAGCGGCGACACAATGCCAGCAGAGCTGGCTATGGACTGACAGAGCTTTGCTCTGGAAGTACAACTCATGCCTGAGGACTTGCACAAAACGATTTCTACTTGATAATCAACTTGAAATATGGTTTACTAAATAGAGCAATTAATTGGTATAATAAAGCTTATAGCCAATGAGAATATAATTTAAAGTGTAAGCAAATAAGTGATGCTGTTGGGGCTGTAGAAATGGAGGATTGTATGCGCGTAGGAATGGGTTATGATGTGCATAAACTGGTAGAAGACAGAAAGCTGATAATGGGTGGGGTTGATATTCCCTGCGAAAAAGGCTTGTTAGGACACTCAGATGCAGATGTACTGCTTCATGCAATTATGGATGCGCTTCTTGGCGCTGCGGCGCTTGGGGATATTGGAAAACATTTTCCTGATACAGATGATAAGTATAAAGGAGCTTCAAGCATTGAGCTTTTAAAGGAAGTAGGAAATAAGCTTTCGCAGGCAGGCTTCATTATAGAAAATATAGATGCGACGATTATTGCCCAAAGACCAAAGATGCGGCCATATATTGACAGTATGCGCCAGAATATTGCAAAAGCTTTAATGATAGAGACAGGGCAGGTCAATGTTAAAGCAACAACGGAGGAAGGCTTAGGATTTACCGGAACAGGAGAAGGCATATCATCTCAGGCCATCTGTTCAATTATGCCGGTTGCTGATTATATATATGGAGAATCAGATATGACCAATTGTTGTGGCAAATGTGGTGGTTGCTCAGTAGAATAATAACAAAAGCCCATGCTGCAGGAATGGAGATATAGATGAAATTCATAAAATATGTTAAACAGGAGATTGAGGTAATTAAAGACCGTGACCCGGCTATTAAATCTACAATGGAGGTTTTTCTGTATCCTAGCTTTAAGGCAATTTTAAAATATAGAAAAGCCCATAAATTATATGAAAAGGGACATTTTTACCGTGCAAGGAAAATATCCCAAAAAACAGCAAGAAAAACAGGTATAGAAATTCACCCGGGAGCCCGGATTGGAGAGGGGCTTTTTATTGACCATGGTCATGGTGTGGTTATTGGTGAAACAGCCATAATAGGCAATAATGTCACCTTATATCAGGGTGTTACTCTTGGCGGAACTGGTAAGGAGCATGGAAAAAGGCATCCGACACTGGGAAATAATATAATGGTAGGAGCAGGAGCTAAGATTTTGGGTTCTGTTACGATAGGCGATAACTGTAAAATCGGAGCAGGTTCTGTGGTTGTAAAGAATGTTCCAGCCAACTGTACGGTAGTTGGCGTGCCGGGAAGGATAGTTGTTCGTGACGATATTCGCATTATGAATGACTTAGACCAGGTAAATCTTCCAGATCCGGTAATGAATGAAATAGATAAGCTGAAAGAGGAAAACAGCAGATTAAAGCTTTGTGTTCACAAGATGGAAGCAGATTTAGAGGAGGAGAGAGCACATAAGCTTGCAGATATAGAAAGCGAAGGAGATTAAATATGAAGATTTTTAATACGCTGACAAGAAAAAAAGAAGAATTTGTACCTATAGAAGATGGTAAAGTGAAAATGTATGTCTGTGGGCCTACAGTTTATAACCTTATCCATATTGGGAATGCAAGACCAATGATTTGTTTTGATACAGCAAGAAGGTATCTTGAATATAAGGGGTACGATGTCAATTATGTATCTAATTTTACAGATGTTGATGATAAAATAATTAAGAAAGCAATTGAGGAGGGTGTTTCATCAGAAGAAATTTCCCAAAGATATATCGCAGAGTGTAAGAAGGATATGGAAGGCATGAATATTAAGCCGGCCACAACACACCCACTGGCAACCCAGGAAATTGATGGAATGATTGATATGATTAGTACTTTGATTGACAAGGGCTATGCTTATGCGGTAAATGGAACAGTTTATTATAGGACAAGAAAGTTTGAGGGTTATGGTAAGCTCTCTAAGAAGAATATTGATGATTTAGAGGCAGGGCATAGAGATATCAAGGTGGCAGGTGAAAGTGAGAAGGAAGACCCATTGGATTTCGTATTGTGGAAGCCAAAGAAAGAGGGAGAGCCATTCTGGGAGTCACCATGGGGACAGGGCAGGCCGGGCTGGCATATAGAATGTTCTGTAATGTCTAAAAAATATCTGGCTGACGAAATAGATATTCATGCGGGCGGGGAGGATTTGATATTCCCTCATCATGAAAATGAAATTGCACAATCAGAGGCTGCAAATGGAGTGCCATTTTCAAAGTACTGGATGCATAATGCATTTTTAAATATTGACAATAAGAAAATGTCAAAATCTCTGGGTAATTTTTTTACAGTCAGAGATATAAGCAGGGAATATGACCTTCAGGTGCTCCGTTTCTTTATGCTTAGTGCACATTACCGCAATCCGATTAATTTCAGCCATGATTTAATGGAGTCGGCAAAGAATGGTCTTGACAGGATTATAACAGCAGTGGCGAATCTTAACCACATTATTGAAAATGCCAGAGCCAAAGAAGCCACGACAGAGGAGCTGTCACAGCTTGAATCGGTAAAGGACATTTTTGCAAAGTTTGAGGCGGCCATGGATGATGATTTTAATACTGCAGATGCAATTGCAGCCGTATTTGAGCTGGTAAAGTATTCAAATGTTAATACAACGCAGGACAGCTCGAAGGAATATGCGGCCGGCTTAAAGAAAAAACTTCTTACGTTAACAGATATTCTGGGCCTGAAGGTTGAGAAGGAGGAAGAAATGTTAGATGAGGAAGTTGATGCACTTATTGCAAAGAGGCAGCAGGCACGTAAGGATAAAGATTTTTCAAGGGCAGATGAAATTAGAGACGAACTGCTTGCAAAGGGAATTATTCTTGAGGATACAAGAGAAGGAGTAAGATGGAAGAGAGCTTAAAAGAAAATCTTACAGGCAGCATGTGGGAGCATATGGAGCTTGGGAAAATAGACCCCAAAACTATGTCTCCCCTTGTGCTGGCATATATTGGTGACAGCATATATGACCTTGTTATAAGAACATACGTTATAAGCCATGGAAATATGCAGGTTAACAAGCTTAATAAACAAGCGTGTGCACTGGTAAAGGCGCAAACACAGTCAAGGCTGGTTGGATTTTTAGAGCCGCTTTTAAAAGACAATGAGGAAGCTGTCTACAAAAGAGGACGCAATGCAAAATCCTATACGTCAGCTAAGAATGCATCTATTGCTGATTACAGGAGAGCAACAGGCTTTGAGGCATTGATGGGATATTTGTACCTCAATGGTGAATATAATAGAATGATGGAACTTATTACAGAAGGTCTGAAGCAGATTGGAGAAATAAAGTGAGATATAATGAATTTACAATAGAAGGACGTAATGCGGTTTTAGAGGCGTTTCGTTCGGGAAAGACTATAGATAAGCTTTTTATTTTAGATGGCTGTCAGGATGGACCTGTAAGAAGCATTATAAGGGAGGCTAGAAAGACAGATGCAATTATAAGCTTTGCCGACAAAGAGCAGCTTGACCGGCTGTCAGCAACGGGGCACCACCAGGGTGTTATAGCTAAAGCGGCGGCTTATGACTATGCAGAGGTTTCCGATATACTTGATGCTGCAAAGCAGAAGGGAGAGCCTCCGTTTTTATTTATATTAGATGAAATTGAAGACCCGCATAATCTTGGTGCAATTATACGTACAGCTAATCTTGCAGGCGCACATGGTGTTATTATTCCTAAGAGAAGGGCTGCAGGGCTTACAGCAACAGTGGCAAAGACCTCTGCGGGTGCTGTCAATTATACACCAGTGGCCAAGGTTACTAACATTTCCAAGACTATTGAGGAGCTGAAGAAGGAGGGCATATGGTTTGTCTGTGCAGATATGGGCGGTACGACTATGTACAATCTTGACTTAAAAGGCCCGGTTGGTCTTGTTATTGGAAACGAGGGCAGTGGTGTCAGCCGTCTGGTTAAAGAAAAATGTGATTTTATTGCTTCTATTCCTATGAAAGGGGATATTGATTCGCTGAATGCTTCTGTGGCAGCAGGAGTGCTGGCATATGAGATTGTGAGGCAGCGTTTGCAGTAGTTGAGAGGGGAAACGGGACAGATGGATTACAGTCAGTGTAATGATGAAGTGTTAATTGCATTATATCAGGAGGGTGATGAGAAGGCGATTGACCAGTTGTTTGAAAGGTATAAGAATCTGGTACGCAAGAAGGCAAAAGCAATGTTCCTTGCTGGAGGTGATAGTGACGATCTTATACAGGAGGGCATGATAGGCCTGTATAAGGCAGTCAGGGATTATCACACAGACAAGGAGGCAACATTTGCAACATTTGCGAGTATGTGTATTAATCGTCAGATTATCACTGCTGTGACGACATCTAACCGTAAAAAAAATTCCCCGCTTAATGGCTATGTATCTCTTGACCAGCCAGCAAGGTCTGATGAAGATTATGACATGAAGCTTATTGATGTAATTCAGTCGGGAAGTGAACAGGATCCGGAAAAACTTCTGATTGACAGGGAATACACAAAAAATCTTCAAGAGCTGGTAGAGGCAGCAATGAGCCCGTTTGAGCGGCAGGTGCTTGCGATGTATATGGAGGGGAAGGATTACATTGAAATCTCCAGACAGCTTGGCAAGCCGACAAAATCGATTGACAACGCAATACAGCGTATAAGAAATAAAGTTGACAAAATTAAAAACCTATAATATTATATTCTAGTCCGTTAACATACGGATTTGCTATTGTAGCTCAGTGGTAGAGCACTTCATTGGTAATGAAGAGGTCGGGGGTCCAATTCCCCTCAATAGCTTTTATGAAATTGTCCTGAAATCTGGACTTTTTAGCAAGGCAGCTCTGGCTGCCTTGCTGTTTTTGCTGTATGGGAGACGTCATTTCATATACAGCAAAAATACACTTTGCGTTTTGCGGCGGGACTGCATAGCATGGAATTTAAGGAGGAGAATGAAAATGCAGGATATTAAAATCAGAAGGTATCAGGAAAATGATATAGATAAAATGACGGCTATATGGAATGAGGTCGTAAAAGAGGGGACTGCCTTTCCGCAGGAGGAACTGCTGGATAATAAAACGGGAAAAGATTTTTTTGCAATGCAGACGTACTGCGGCGTGGCAGAGGATAATAATACTGGTGAAATGTATGGCCTGTATATTCTCCACCCTAATAATGTTGGAAGATGCGGTCATATATGTAATGCCAGTTATGCTGTTGCAAAGAAGAAAAGAGGACTGCATATAGGAGAGCAGCTTGTAAAAGACTGTCTTATACAGGCAAAGGAAAGCGGCTTTGGAGTGCTGCAGTTTAATGCTGTTGTTGCAGGAAATGTTCATGCAAGACATTTATATG
The DNA here is from genome assembly GCA_030536565.1 of Eubacteriales bacterium. Lineage (GTDB taxonomy): Bacteria > Bacillota > Clostridia > Lachnospirales > Lachnospiraceae > Lachnospira. The sequence continues at coordinate 5,733 of JAUNPT010000086.1, forward strand.
AAAGACTTGGTTTTGTACAATTAGGTACAATACCTAAGGGCTTTAGAATGAATGATGGACATTATGAGGATATTTGTCCATATTATCATGAGCTGTGAAGCTGCCTTAGAAGGAATAAAGATTTAAGCGTATAATTTTCAGATAATTAAAAGTGGTTGAAGGAGGGGCGGAAAGTGAATATAAGACGTGCGCAGGAAAATGATATAGAAGGGCTTGATAAGCTGTTGTATCAGGTACTTATGGTGCATCATAATGGAAGACCGGATTTGTTTAAGGCAGACGTGAAAAAATATACAGATGATGAGTTAAGAGAAATCCTTCATGATGATACCAGACCGGTTTTTGTGGCAGCAGATGGAACTGAAGGCATATTAGGATATGCATTCTGTGTATTTACACAGCATATTAATCATAATACGTTTACTGATGTGAAGACATTGTATATTGATGATTTATGTGTAGATGAGAATGTAAGGGGACAGCATATTGGAAAGAAGCTTTACGAATATGTTCTGTCATATGCCAAAGCCTGTGGCTGCTATAATGTGACCCTGAATGTGTGGAGCTGTAATGAAAATGCAGTAAAATTTTATGAAAAATGCGGGCTTGTACCGCAGAAAATTGGTATGGAAAAAATATTAGACTGATAGAAGTAAAATATATATTGATTGCAGTGAACAAAGTGTGTTATCATATGAAAGTGTGGTCTGTTAATACCACAAATGTATATGGATGCCAGCTTTTTTGGCGGAATGGAGGAAACTATGGTAAAAGCTATTGTTGGAGCTAACTGGGGTGATGAAGGTAAGGGCAAGATTACAGATATGCTTGCTGAAGAATCCGATATCATTGTAAGATTCCAGGGAGGAAGTAACGCAGGTCATACAATTATTAATGATTATGGTAAGTTCGCATTACATCTTCTTCCATCAGGCGTTTTCTATAATCATACAACAAGTGTAATCGGCAATGGTGTTGCTTTGAATATTCCTTATCTCGTTAAGGAATTAAAGAGCCTTACAGACAGAAATGTACCTATGCCTAAAATATTAGTATCTGACAGAGCGCAGATTCTTATGCCTTATCATGTGGATTTTGATACATATGAAGAAGCGAGACTTGCAGGAAAATCATTCGGTTCAACAAAGTCTGGTATTGCACCATTTTATTCGGATAAATATGCTAAAATCGGATTTCAGGTATGCGAGCTGTTCGGTGATGAGCAGGCATTAAAGGAAAAGATTGCCAATGTATGTACATTAAAAAATGTTATGCTTGAGCATTTGTACCATCAGCCATTATTAGATGAGGAAAGCATTTTTAATACATTGATGGAGTATAAGGAGATGGTAAGGCCTTATGTCACAGATACGTCTAAGTTCTTATCAGAAGCATTAAAGGCTGGAAAGAAAATTCTTCTTGAGGGGCAGCTTGGCTCATTAAAGGATCCAGACCATGGAATTTATCCTATGGTTACATCTTCATCAACACTTGCACCATTTGGTGCGATTGGAGCAGGTGTTCCCGCAGCGGCAATTCAGGACGTAGTTACAGTTGTAAAGGCTTATTCATCAGCGGTAGGTGCAGGTGCATTTGTGAGTGAAATATTTGGTGATGAGGCACAGGAGCTAAGGGTTCGCGGCGGCGACGGAGGAGAATTTGGTGCAACAACAGGACGTCCACGTCGTATGGGCTGGTTTGATGCGGTTGCTTCACGTTATGGCGTAAGAATGCAGGGAACAACAGAGGTCGCTTTAACAGTGATTGATGTTTTAGGATATCTTGATGAAATCCCTATGTGCGTTGGTTATGAAATTGATGGGAAAATCACAAAGGATTTCCCAACAACCCCGGATTTAAATAAGGCTAAACCAGTGCTTAAGACATTTCCGGGCTGGAAATGTGACATCAGAGGAATTACAAGGTATGAAGATCTTCCAGCAGAGTGCCGTAATTATATTGAAGCGATTGAGCAGGAGATAGAGGCACCAATTACAATGGTATCTAACGGGCCGGGAAGACATGAAATCATTCATAGAGTAAGCAGTTACGGAAAGTAATATAAATAGTATAAAAAGGGGTGCCAGGAAAAGCGGCATCTCTTTTTGTCTGTTTATGACGTCAATATAAAAGGTTTTGCATAATTAAGACAACAGGAGGAGTTTATGAAGTTTGAAAAATATTTTGACCATACAATTTTAAGCGCAACAGCTACTAAACAGCAGGTTAAAAAAGTCTGCGACGAGGCAATGGAGTATAATTTCGCATCAGTTTGCGTAAATGGAAGGTTTACAGAATATGTAAAGGAACAGCTTGCAGGGAGTGATGTTGCAGTATGCGTTGTTGTTGGATTTCCGCTTGGGGCTATGAGCAGTCAGGCTAAGGCAGCAGAAGCAGAGCTTGCAGTTAAGGCAGGTGCAGATGAAATTGATATGGTTATTTCTGTAGGTGCGTTGAAGGAAGAAGATTATGATTATGTTCTTAATGATATAAAGATGGTGAGAAAAGCCTGTGATGGAAAGGTTTTAAAGGTTATTATTGAAACCTGTCTTTTGACAGATGAGGAAAAAGTAAAAGCCTGCCAGCTTGCAGTTGATGCCGGTGCTGATTTTGTAAAGACGTCTACAGGATTTTCTACTGGAGGAGCTGAAATCCATGATATTTCATTGATGAAAGCGGCTGTAGGTGATTTAGCTAAGGTAAAAGCCTCAGGTGGAATAAGAGATTATACAAGGGCTTCGGCTATGATAGATGCAGGAGCTGACCGTTTAGGTACCAGTGCTACAGTTAAGATTATGCAGGGCATAACCATATAGCTTAATGCTATATGGCTGCACCCTTCTAGTGATTTATTGTACGTTTTTCTTGGAAAAAAACTTATACATGAGCAGCATTGCATATGAGACAACAGGCAGTACAATATCAGCAAATATTAATCCTTGAAAAAGGCGGTTACAAAATTCATTATCAATTAATGCAGTCACGAGGGTAGTTATTAGAAGCATGCCCCATAAAATAACGACTGCAAGAGCTGTGATTCTTTTCCATGTTTTTTTATTCAATGTGAACCTCCCGGAAATGTGTGATAATTATTTATACCATATTTTAAGACGGAATGAAATAATAGGTTGTAATATATTTCAATATGAACTATAATTTTTATGTTTTAATTGAAAAATATGTATGGGAGATGGCACAATGGAAAATATGTAAGGTGCGGCTTCCTGTATATATTGACCCGGATATCGTGGGCAGCAGCATATCTAATAATAAACCGATAAAATATAAATTGATGAAAAAAGGCGGAATGACGATGTTAAATAATATTCTTGATTATTTAGAAGAATCAAAAAGAAATTACCCTGATAAGGTTGCATTTGCAGACGAAAATACTTCTCTTACATATAAAGAATTGTGGGAGGTTTCAGACAAAATCGGTGCAGCACTGACTAAATACATTATGCCAAGGCAGGCAGTTTTAGTCTACATGGACAAGAGCTGCAGCGCAATAGCATTGTTTATGGGAATAGTCAAGGCAGGAGGCTTTTATGTTCTTTTAGACCCTGCACAGCCGGCAGAGAGACTTAATATAATTATAGCTACACTTGGTGCAGAGGCCTGTATAGTGAATGAAAAGACTGATGAAAAGGCTAAACGTCTTGATTTCTCAGGCAGTATTTTATTGGCAGCTGATTTGATGAAGCATGTTATTTCGGAGGATGAGAGAAAGCAGCTTACAAAGGTAAGAAAAGAAGCTTTAGATATTGACCCATTATATTCAATATTTACATCTGGTTCAACAGGAACACCAAAGGGAGTTATTGTAAATCATCGCTCAGTAATAGATTTTATAGAGTGCTTTACACAGGCCTTTGGGATTACAAGTGAGGACGTT
>JAUNPT010000087.1 GCA_030536565.1 Eubacteriales bacterium
TTCATATTCTTCAAGCTTCTGCTTTTTTTGCTGACAATATTCTAAAATCTGTTCAATAGTTTTTCCATACTTCATTTTAAGATTATTAATCTGGTCTAATCTTTGTTCGATATCATTAAACTCAGACTGATTAAAGGAACAGTCTTCCATATAAGCAGATATGCTTCTTGAAACATCTCTTATTAAATCTTCCACAGCTGCCATTGAATCCGCTGCATCAGACAATTTGCCATCATATTCCGCCGCAGTAATTAATAATTTTAAAATCTGTCCACTCATATCTGAAATATTGTCGGAATCTGATACAAGCATACGCTCTGCAGCGCCAAGCTCCTCTACAATTTTTTGATAATTGGACATTTTTTTATAGGCTTCTTCCAAATGCTCATCTTCATTTAATCCAAGATTCGCTGCTTCTATTTCATTAACCTCGTATTCGGCAAATGAAATCTCCCTGTTTTTAGCTTCTTCATCAATATCAGTATCCTCAAGCCTTTTTTTTATTTTTACATATATATCATAAGCCGACTTCATCTTTTCTTTTAAAGAAGTGATTTTTTCTGCACCATAAGAATCAATAATATCCAAATGCTTTTTCTCATTCATCAAAAGCTGGCTGTCATGCTGTCCATGAATATCAAGAAGAACAGCCGCCGCATTTTTTGTCTGGCCTGCGGTAAACAACTGCCCATTTACCTTTATCTGCGAACGAGCCGGTGTTATTTTTCTTGAAATAATAATATCTCCATCTTCAAGTTCTTCAATTCCCATCTGCTTTAACTGCAAAAGCTTATCTTTATCATCAACATGAAATGTCAATTCTGTAAGGGCATAATCAGCTCCTTTACGAATTAAATCTGATGACGTCTTATTTCCCAAAGCAGTATTAATGGAGCCTAAAACTATTGACTTACCCGCACCTGTTTCTCCGGAAAGGATATTTAGACCCTTCTCAAAAGTAATATCTTCCTCATCAATCAAAGCAAGATTTTTCACATGTAAATTAGTTAACATATATTCACCTATTACAGATATCATTTATGCTACGCCTGCATATAACTGATTTCCTTCTGTCCCCTGTTTATATTAACGTATGATTTTTTTTATTTTATCCATAACGTGTCTTGTATCATCGACAGATCTTACCGCACACATAATTGTGTCATCGCCTGCTATCGAACCCACTATTTCTTCCCATGCCAGTGCATCTAAGGCTGCACATACAGCCATTGCCATACCTGCCACAGTTTTAATAACAAGAATATTCTGTGCCATATCCATAGATACAAAGCCTTCTCTTAATACCCTGATATATTTATCATTAAGCTGCAGCGGTGTGGTCTGAAGCGCTACATATTTCTGTCTCTTTCCATCTACAGAAATCTTAGTCAGGCTCAGTTCCCTTATATCTCTTGACACAGTAGCCTGAGTTACATTATATCCTGCCCTGTTTAAAGCATCTGCAAGCTCCTCCTGAGTACATATAGCATTACCTTTAATCAGTTCAAGAATTTTTTCATGCCTTTCTGATTTCATAAATTATCCATCTCCTGTACAAAATAATTATTGTTACATTTTTTCTCTTATTCTCTCAAGAAAACTTAATTTCGTTGTCTTAATAAATTCTGACACCTTATCTGAACGTGTAATAACAATCCTATCTCCTGTAATTACATCACAGAATAATTCTCCATCAAATGTAGCAACTCTTTCTTCAGACATCTTCTTATTACTTGTCATAACTATTTCTATAGAATCAGAGGGACTAAAAATAATGCTTCTCTGGTTCATAGTATGCGGACATATAGGAGTAACCATCATAAGCTGTGCATTGGGCTGGATAATAGGGCCGCCGGCTGACAGACTATAGGCAGTTGAACCTGTAGCAGTTGAAACAATCACACCATCTGCCGAATATGAGTTAAGGTATGTTCCATTAACATATACATCAAAATCAATAACTCTTAAGGTTCCGCATCTGCTTATAACAACATCATTTAATGCGGTATTTGTGTATATAAGCTCATCTCCACGATAAACCTTCCCATCCAGCATCATTCGTCTGTCTACTGAATAATTTCCCTGCATGACATGCTCCAATGCATCAAACACATTATTCATGTCTGCATCAGCCAGGAATCCCAGCGTTCCTATATTAACACCCATCAATGGAATATTCCTGTGGTTAAGCTCAGTAGCCGCCTGTATAAGCGTGCCATCACCTCCAAGAACAATGATGCACTGGGTATCATATGGCACAAGATCAACATTTGTATATCTGTAGCCTGTCCCTTCCACATTATCCTCCGGGCTCTGACACTGACACTCTGCTCCATGCTCCAATAAATAGGACATGATTTTTTTTGTCACTGTAAAATCCGGGTCTTTCAGCTGATTGGTGATAATATAAAACGATGTTATGCATTTTGACTTATCTTCCATGTAAATCTCCAATCTATATATGTGTCAAAATTTCTTTAATATTACAATACCTCATGTGCTTTTTCAACAATCTCTGACACACTAAAAGGAATTTCCTCATATGTTCCAGACATATGCTTCTTAAGATGAAGCAGATATTCTATATTCCCCTCAGGCCCTTTTACCGGCGAAAATTCAAGATTAAGTACTTCAAATCCAATGGAAACCGCAAACTCTATAACTTTCTCAATAACCTCTATATGAACTGCTTTATCACGTACAACACCATGTTTTCCAACCTTTTCCCTGCCAGCTTCAAACTGCGGCTTAATCAGGCAGACAATCTGCCCATCATCGGAAAGTAATTCCTTCACAGGCCCTAATACCTTTGTGAGAGATATAAATGAAACATCAATGCTTGAGAACTCTATTCTGTCTGCAACCTGCTCTGGTGTAACATAACGTATATTGGTTTTTTCCATACATACAACCCGCTCGTCATTACGCAGCTTCCATGCAAGCTGTCCATGTCCCACATCAACAGCATATACTTTAACAGCTCCATTCTGAAGCATACAGTCAGTAAAACCTCCTGTTGACGAACCTACATCCATACATACTTTTCCCTCTATTGTCACATCAAAATTGGCCATTGCCTTTTCAAGCTTCAAACCTCCTCTGCTTACATATTTAAGAGTATTTCCTCTAACCTCAATAATTGCATCTTCAGGGAAATTTGAACCTGCCTTATCCTCTTTCTGTCCGTCAACATATACAATTCCAGACATGATAATTGTCTTTGCCTTTTCTCTTGATTCTGCTAAGCCTCTATTAACAAGCAGAACATCTAATCGTTCCTTACTCATAAATCAATCCGTATCCTTTTTATTTCAAATTCTCATAAACAGAAATAACACGTTCTGTCACAGCTTCTGCATCTATTCCTGTTTCTGCCTTTAATATATCAACACTTCCATGCTCTATATAATCATCTGGAAGTGAAATATTAAGCACATAGCTTTTTAACTGGAGTTCATTAATAAGCTGACACACACGCTCCCCAAAACCGCCAGTCTGTACATTTTCTTCCAAAGTCACAACCAGCTTATGGTTAGTACATAACTTAAAAATAAGACTTTCATCGAGCGGTTTGACAAATCTTGCGTTAACTAAAGATACCTTGTATCCTTTTGCCTTAAGATTATTTCTTACAGAATCGGCTGTTTCAACCATGCCTCCGACTGCAGCCAGTACAATATCGCTTTCCATATACATTACTTCTGACTTGCCATATATAATCGGCTCATTAAATTCTTCAAATTTTGTAATTGCTTCTCCTCTTGGATAACGGAGTGCAACCGGACCTTGAAAGTTTTCCAGAGCAAATTCAAGCCCTGCCTTTAACTCTTGTCCATTCTTAGGCGCAAACACTGTCATATTAGGAATGCTTGAAAGATAAGATAAATCAAATATTCCCTGATGCGTCTCTCCATCACTTCCAACAAGGCCTGCCCGGTCAATAGCAAAAACTACATGGAGCTGTTGTATACATACATCATGCAGTATCTGGTCGTATGCCCTCTGTAAAAACGATGAGTAAACCGCAAACACCGGCTTCATTCCACCTGCCGCCATTCCTGCTGAAAAAGTAACTGCATGTTCTTCCGCTATTCCTACATCAAAAAATCTTTCAGGAAACCATTTAGAAAACTTCTTTAATCCGGTTCCATCAGGCATTGCCGCTGTAACTGCCGTGATTTTTTTATCTTTTTTTGCCAGTCTGCATATTGCCTGCGAAAAAATATCAGAATAAGAAGGCCCGCTATTTTTCTTAAGCACATCGCCTGTCTTAATATCAAAAGGTGATATACCATGGAACTTACTCGGATTTCTCTCCGCAGGCTTATATCCATGCCCCTTCTGCGTTACAACATGAACTAAAACAGCATGGTCGATTCGTTTTGCCACTTTAAATATCTTGATAAGCTTATTAATATCATGTCCATTAACAGGGCCCAGATATGATATTCCCATACCTTCAAAAAACTGGTTTGGAATAATCAGCTGCTTAATATTTGACTTCGTCTTTTTTATTTTATTAACGATGGCATCTCCCTTTGGGAGTTTGTAAAGCGTATTCATAACCCCCTCTTTTAAATCATAATATGAGTCGGAAGAACGTATATCACTAAGGACATTTGATATACCCCCAACATTTTCTGATATAGACATTTTATTATCATTAAGTACTATAATAAAATTACTCTTGGCTCTGGAGGCATTATTCAAAGCCTCATAAGCCATTCCTCCGGTCAATGCTCCATCGCCAATAACTGAAATCACATTGTAAAGCTCATTGTTCATTTCTCTTGCAGCCACATATCCTATTCCAGCCGAAATAGAGGTAGAACTGTGTCCGGTATCAAATGCATCAAAATCACTTTCATTTCTTTTAGGGAATCCGCTCATACCACCGAATTTACGCAGCTGGTCAAACTGATTTTTTCTTCCCGTCAATATCTTATGTGTATAAGCCTGATGTCCCACATCCCAAATAAGCTTATCCTGAGGAAGGTTAAATACCAGATGAAGAGCCATTGTAAGCTCAACCACACCAAGATTTGATGCTAAATGTCCACCGCTTACGCTGATTTTTTCAACTAAAAACTGTCTGATTTCATCTGCCAGCTGGTTATATTCAATTGGATCAAGCTTTTTTATATCATTCGGCTTATTTATCTTTTCCAGTATCATATTTACCCTATTCTATTGCTCTATATGCAATACAGATTATTTATCTCTATTGATTAACATTTCAATTAAATCAATTAAGAATCCATTGTTTCCAAGTTCCTTTACAAGCCCTACCGCACAATTCGACATATCATCTACATCTCTTTGTGCTTTCTCCATTCCGTACAAAGAAACATATGTTGTCTTATGATTTTTTTCATCACTTAACACAGGCTTTCCAAGAACCTCCTGAGTACTTGTAATATCAAGGATATCGTCCTTTATCTGAAAAGCAAAGCCAACATAATGTCCTATTTTTTCAATCTTTTCTACTATAGAATCCTCTGCACCTGCAAGAACTGCACCTGCCATAAATGCTGCTTCTATTAATGCACCTGTTTTTAACCTGAATATAAAATCCAGCTCCTGTGCATTCATAGATTTATCAGTAAGCCAGACATCTAATGACTGTCCGCCTACCATTCCATATATTCCGGCTTTTCTTGCGATAATAGCGGCGGCTTTTGAACAGCTTTGCCTGTCCGCATCGCTGCTGCATGAAACAACTGCCTCCAGCATAAGCTCATATGCGTAATTTAAAAGTCCGTCACCCGCCAGAACGCCAAAATCTTCACCATACTTTTTATGAGTTGTAAGCTTTCCCCTGCGGTAATCATCATTATCCATGGCTGGTAAATCATCATGAACCAGCGAATAAGTATGAATACATTCCAATGCCGCCATAAACGGATATACTAAGGCTTCATTGCTTCCTCCGCACAGACGGAAGCTTTCTAAAACAAGCATAGGCCTTAATCTTTTACCACCAGCCTCCACGCTGTAATTCATTGCTTCTATAATCCTGTCCTGAAATACAGCTTTCTTTGGCAGCAGTTCATCTATGCGTTCATTAATAAATTCTGTTTCCGTCTTTAATAATTCATTAAAATTCTTCATCAGTCTCTACCTGCTCTCCATCATCATTAATAAGTACAATCTGTTTTTCAACCTTGTCCAGCTGCTGATTACAGTTTTGTATCAGCTTCATTCCTTCCTTATAAAGCTTAAAATTTTCATTTAAGGAAGTATTTCCCTTCTCCATATATTCTAATATTTCATCTAACCGGTCAAACGACTGTTCAAGAGTCAATCCTTTTGCCATTATTAACCTCCGTAACCTTTGATATTATAACGCCATCCCTTACGTAAACATGAAGTTCTTCCCCTTTTCTTACATCTTCAACAGAGGAAACCTGACTTCCCTTGGCGTCTTCCGTATAGGAATATCCCTGTTTCAGCTTTAACATTGGCGAAACACCCTCAAGTCTTGATGCAAATACAGCGGTTTTATTTCTGCCTGCTGTAATATGCCCTTTCATTAAACTATCAAGATGATTTTCAAGCTGTATAAGCCTGTGCCTGTTTTCATTTATCTGGCTGGCAGGATTATACAGCTTAAACTGTAATTCAAGCTGCCTTATTCTGTTTCTTTCCCTGTCAATTCTATTCACCAAATTATTATATAAATATGTGGCATAAGTATTAATCCTTGACTCCACCTGCAGGATATCACAGACTGCCAGCTCTGCTGCTGCAGATGGCGTCGGCGCACGAAGGTCTGCAACAAAATCAGCTATTGTAAAATCTGTTTCATGTCCAACTGCCGATATAACAGGCGTTGACGCATTAAAAATCGCCTCTGCGACGATTTCTTCATTAAATGCCCATAAATCCTCAAGCGAACCACCTCCGCGGCCTACAATAATAACATCAGGCTTCATCGAATCAAGAACTTCTATTCCTTTAACAATACTGTACTTTGCCATCTCTCCCTGTACCTGTGCCGGATAAAGATACAAAGATACATAAGGATTTCTTCTGTGTGCTATATTCATGATATCATGAACCGCTGCTCCTGTGGAAGCGGTAACAATACCAATTTTTCTGGCAAATTCAGGAATTGGCCTTTTATATTCTCTTGCAAAGTATCCCATTTCCTCAAAATGCTCTTTTAACTGTTCATACTTTTTGTATAAATCCCCAATTCCATCTAATGTGATAGAATTGGCATAAAGCTGATACTTGCCATCTCTTTCATATACATCTATCTTTCCCTGTACAACAACCTTCATTCCATTATCCAGATGAAAGTCCAGCATACCAGCCTGAGAGGCAAACATTATGGCTGAAAGCACACCTCCCTCGTCCTTTAAGGTAAAATAAATATGACCGGAAGTGTGATACTTACAGTTTGAAATCTCACCTTTAATAGATATACGATTCAGAACAAAATCCTGTCTGAACATATTCTTAATATAAGAATTCATCTGTGTTACAGTATATACTCCAGCCATATAAAAACCTTTCTTTACTTTGTAAGCTTAGCTAATACTCCGTTAATGAATGATGAAGCATTATCAGCGCCATACTTCTTCGCAAGCTCTACTGCCTCATCAATAGCAACATTAACAGGAATATCGTCATCATAAAGCATCTCGTATACTGCAAGACGCATAATAGAAAGCTCAGCCTTTCCTAATCTGTTTGTTGGCCAGCCCTCTGATACAGAATTGATTTTTTCATCTAAAGTATCTGTCATACCTGATATTTTCTTTGCTTTTTCAGAAATATATGTCAGTTCAGCCTCCTTGGCTGATGTTAATTCATCAAAATAAAATCTTATCTGCTCATCTAATTCATTGGCATCATGGAACATCTCTCTAAATAATATCTTAAAAATATGCTCCCTCATTATTGTTCGTGTCATGAAAATCCTTTCTGCTGTAAATCAGCTTTACAAAAAAATAACACACATCGGCTGCCTCCATAGTCAGCTATGAAAGGCAGCCCTGCATGTAAAAAATTTTGTGCTTACGCTTCAATGTTAACTCCCGCTATTTTAATATTAACAACTGAAACCTCAAGTCCTGTCATTGTTTCAATTGCAGACTTAACTCTTTCCTGCACTTTTGCTGACACCTGAGGAATCTCGTAACCATACTTAATATTAAGTGCAATGTCCACACCTACTGAAGTTTCATCAACAGATACTTTAACTCCCTTTGAAAGATTCTTCATTCCAAGCTTGCTTACTAATTCATTGGTAATATTGCCTGCCATTGACTCAACACCATCTATCTCAGTTGCTGCAAGGCCTGCAATAATAGCTACCACTTCATCGGCCACCCTTACTTCTCCTATGTTAACATTCTCATGTATTGTATAAGTATTGCCTCTATCTTCAAATTCTTTTGTCATGATATTCCTCCTATTATCCCTGAATGTACTATTGTTATTATAATCAATTATTCTGATTATTGCAAACATTTATTGTAATCTTATCGACTGTCACACCAGTTTTCCTTTTTATGATATCTTCAATCTGTGCCTTCTGTGTATCATTTATAGACGTTTTATTCACAACCACATCACAGGTTCCATCTACACAAGATACAACCACGTCGCTAAAGCCCTTCGCCTCCAGCAGAAGCTCCGCTGCAATTTCCTTTTCAGATGCAGACGTTATCGCAGCCAGAGAGGTCACTGCATCTGTTTTAGCACTTTCTGATAAGGCAGCATCATTAATTACCGCCATAAGATTCTCCTTATTTTTTGCACGTATCTGTTCCCGGTTTAATTTAGCTTCAGAAATCAGGCTTGAGGAAACCGTGCCTGAGGTTAATATAACGCCTCCTGGATCTGTAATTTCACTAGCATCAGGATCAACATCACTGCTGTACAGTTCATTTCCATCTACAGCTGCGGCCTGGGTATTCTGTGTGTTTTCAACATTATCTTTTTTTCTTACTGAAATTAGATTGGACAAACTCCCCGTATAATTAATATAACCTGCAATGGCTATCATAATCGCCAGTGCTGTAATAATAATTTGATTTTTTTTAATTTTTTTCAAAGCTGCCTCCATTAAATAATTTTAGGACATCTTCAGTACCTTTACCTTATGTACCGGCACTCCCAGCAGACTTTCTACTGCGCTTGTTATATTTGCTGCAATTACTCCGTCCCCACCTCCTTGTGCAACTATTATTACGCCCTCAACCTCTGGCATATTCTCACTTTTTACATAGGGCTCACTGCCAGCCTCAGAATCATAATATATATTTGTAATTTCGCTGCTGTTTTGATTAGTACTTCTTACACCGCCAGAGCTGTCCGTTTCCTGTATATTTTCAGAAGAATTATTTTCATCCTGGGCAATAATTTTCTCCCCGGTATTTTTAAAGCTGATTATAACCTTAACCTTTCCAACAACATCTACATTAGACAGAACATATTCCAGCTTCTCCTCCATATAATCTTCATAGCTAAAGCGTGTGTTTTCTTTACTTACTGTAGCTTCTGTCT
>JAUNPT010000088.1 GCA_030536565.1 Eubacteriales bacterium
CCAAGTGGTGTAGGAATGTACCTCAATGATTTTTTAAAGCAGTTAATTAAATATAAAGAATTTGAGTTTGTGCTGTTATCCGATGTAGCAGAAAGCGAATATATTAAATATTTTAAAGAATGTGGTCTTGAGGTAAGAACACAGGGAAAAGCTATATACAGAAGTGCAGGGGTATACAAATATTTTAAATTCATTCAAAGGGAATTAGATGATATAAAGCCAGATGTGTTTTGGGAAGTAAATACAATTATACCTGTTAAATTAAAGGGAGATTTTAAGACAATGATTACTGTCCATGATATGTTCCCTATAGAGTATGTACAGTATTTTGGACAGGTGTACAGTATTTATTTCAGGCATAATCTTAAAAAGACGCTGAAAAATACAGATATGATTCTGTATAACTCAGAGCAGACACGAAAAACCACAGAAAATATATTTCCTATGGCAAAGAGTATAAAAAACTGCAATGCTTATATTATTGCAAATCCATTGAAGGATAGATGGGATATAAAAGACAAGGGATATTTTTTATATGTGGGTAATATGGAAAAAAGAAAAGGTGTGGATCTGCTGTTAAAGGGATATGCACGTTATAAAGCTATAGGCGGAACAAAGGAGCTTATTATTGCCGGAAAGATGCAGGAAGAAGATATCAATCAGCTTCTTACGGAATCAATGGCTGAGGTAGGAGGAATTACCTATCTTAATTATGTGGATCATGATAAGAAACATCAGTTGTTTGCTGATTGTTCATGCTTTGTTTTTCCGTCCAAGGCTGAGGGCTTTGGAATGCCTATTATTGAAGTTATGAAGTTTCATAAACCAATACTTGTTAGTAATTTGGATATTTATGACGAAATAATAGGCTCCTGTGTGAATGAATTTGACATTGGAGGCTTGGAAGAACAGCAGATAGACAATCTTGCGAAAGGAATGCTAAGCTACAATAAGAATGTAGACGAGCAGGAGTATGACAGGGTTGTTGCAAGATATGCGCCGGATATGTTGGGAGAAAAGGTCAAGAATTTTATTATTAGCTAAGGGGTTAATATATGGGTTTGTCAAGAAAGGTACTTAATGCCGCGGAAATTATAAGACCTGTGCTTGTGAAAATACTGCCTGCATCTTTGCTAAGTAAGGTGAAAGCAGGAATCGTACAGAAGACAACGGATAATTTAGATAAAGTTGTAATAGAACCATTCAACAGGCTGAAGAATAAGGACGGGATTAATTTAATAGGAAGTATTAACAGTGATACCGGGCTGGGACAAAGCATGAGGCTTGTGGCAGACATTATAGATGCAAGCGGAACTGACTATACAGTATACAATTATTATGTTCCACCGGGAGGCAGCATGAATGATACTGCTTATCGCCATAAAATAACAAATGAGTGTCCATACAATATCAATCTTATTCATGTTAATGCCAGTGAATTTACGAGAGCATTCATAGATATAGGCCAGGAGGTTTGGAATGGAAGGTATAATATAGCATACTGGTTATGGGAGCTTGAGGAGTTTCCAAAAGAATGGCTTGGAAATATGAATCTGGTAGATGAAATATGGACACCAGCGGAATTTATATCCAGAACATTAAGAAAGTATACTGATAAGCCGGTACACACAATTCCATATGCAGTTACAGCTCCAACAGAGGAGAGTTTTACAAGACAGTATTTTAATCTTCCGGAGGATAAATTCCTTTATCTTATGATGTTCGATGGCAAAAGCCGTATGGAACGAAAGAATCCTGTCGGCGTTATAGAAGCATTTAAGAAGGCATATACAGCAGACGATGTAAAAAAAAGCAGTAATGTGGGGCTTGTTGTAAAAATCAATGAGCCGGAAAATGGCGCCAGGGATATTGCTTATATTAAAGAAGCTCTTAAGGGCTATGAAAATGTTTATTTTATATGTGAGACGCTTAGCAAGGTAGAAGTCAACAGTCTTATTAAGTGCGCAGATGTGTTTGTATCACTGCACAGGGCAGAGGGGTTTGGACTTGTGCTTGCAGAAGCTATGTATGTTGGAACCCCGGCAATAGCTACAAACTGGTCGGCTAATATTGAATTTATGAATAATGATGTGGCATGTATGGTCGATGCGAAAATGATTGAGATAGGCAGGGATATGCCGCCATTTAAAAAGGAATATAAGTGGGCAGATGCAGATATTGGGCAGGCAGCTGATTATATGAGAAAGTTGTATGAAGATAAGGAATATTATGATAAGATAAAGAGTGGTGCAGCCATGCACATTAGAAAAAAACTTAATATTGAAAATTCAGTTGATTTAGTTAAAAACCGATTGAATGAAATAATGACCGATTGAATCGGTATGGAGGAAGAAAAGTGAAACAGTTAAAAGAGATATATGACTATCGTGAGATGATATTTAGTCTTGTTAAAAAAGATTTGAGAGGACGATATAAGGGTTCAGTGCTTGGATTTTTATGGACATTTATTAATCCTTTATTACAGCTTGTTGTATTCACATTGGTATTCTCGATTATTATGAGAGCAGGTTATGAACAGTACTATTTGTTCTTGTTTGTTGCGCTTGTACCGTGGATGTTTTTTGCGTCAAGCGTACAGGACGGTTCCACAAGCATTCTGCGTGAAAAAGATATGGTTAAGAAGATATATTTCCCAAGAGAGGTTCTTCCGATTGCAACAGTTACAAGCAGCTTTGTTAATATGCTGCTTACATTTATTGTAATATTTATTGTGCTTTTAGTCAGCGGCAGAGGGCTTAATCCAGTGGCATTACTGTGTCTGCCAATTGTTATGATTGTTCAGTACATACTGTGTCTTGGCATTGCATTGATTGTGGCATCGCTTACAGTATATTTCAGAGACTTGCAGTATATACTGGGGATTGTTGTTATGGCGCTGCAGTATATGACACCGGTCATGTTTGGCGTTGATATGGTGGAAAATGCCATACAGGAAAGAGGCATGGGGGCTTTAGGAGATTTTATGCTTTTTGTTTTTAATCTGAATCCAATGACTCCAATTATCAATATATACAGGCAGATTATGTATTATAAGCAGATACCGGATTTAAGCACACTCTTTGTTGCATTTGCCATGGGAATTATATTTATAATTATTGGAAATGTTCTTTTTAAGAAGTTACAAAGAGGATTTGCAGAAAATTTCTAAGTACATTTAGCAGGAAAGGTTGATAACAATGAAAGATAATGACAATGCAATAGAGGTCAGGAATGTAACGAAACAGTTCAAGGTATATTACGATAAAGGCAGTGAGCTGAAGGAAAAACTGCTTTTTTGGAAAAGAAACAAGTTTGAATACAGAAATGTTCTTAACAACATAAGCTTTGAAATTAAAAAGGGCGAAGCTGTTGGACTTGTAGGACGTAATGGCTGTGGAAAAAGTACAACGCTTAAATTGCTTACAAGAATTATATATCCAAATTCAGGAGAAATACAGATGAGAGGGAGAGTGTCCAGTCTTATTGAACTTGGGGCAGGCTTTCATCCCGATATGAGCGGAAGAGAAAATATATATACTAATGCTGCAATATTTGGGCTTACAAAAAAGGAAATTGATGAAAGACTTGAGGATATTATAACATTTTCTGAGCTTGAGCAGTTCATAGATAATCCGGTAAGAACCTATTCATCAGGAATGTATATGAGACTTGCATTTGCTGTGGCAATTAATGTTGATGCAGATATTCTTCTCATAGATGAAATCCTTGCTGTTGGTGATGCTAATTATCAGGCGAAGTGTTTTAACAAGCTGAGGGAAATAAAAGCAAACGGAACGACGATTGTAATTGTCTCTCATTCATTAGGACAGATTGAACAGATATGTGACCGTTCTATATGGATAAAGGACGGCATCATTGAAATGGAAGGACGCCCTAAGGATGTTCATATGGAATATTTAAACTATATGAATCAGGAGAGGATAGACCAGCAGGAGAGAGAGCGTACAAAAGCGCAGATGCAGGAAATGCAGGACAGGGAACGTCAGCGTGAGATGGAGGAGCGGCGTAAGAAAAGAAGATACGGCTCCGCTGATGCAGAGTTTACTGACATTGCAATATTAGATGAAGCTGGAGAAGCAAAGAGTACATTTAAGACTGGTGATAAGATGCTGCTGGATCTTAGCTATAAGATGAATAAGAGAGTTGATGATGCAGTATTTGGATTTGGTATATTCAGAAATGACGGATTGTGGTGTTATGGAACTAACACAAGGATAGACAGGCTTGAAAAATTCAGTATAGTAAGAGACGGCAATTATAAAGTTTTGTTAGATGATGTTTCACTTATACCTGGACAATATTGGATTGATATCACTATTGAGTGGGGAGAGGGCAATCCAGTTGATTATTATAAAAAAGCGCTCGAGTTTGAAGTGGTATCTAATACAGAAGATGTCGGGGTTGTAAGACTGCCGCATAAATGGACATTGAAACTATAGAAACAGTTATAGATAAGAAATGAGGCATACATGAAAAAAATGGCATTTGTGGTCCAAAGATATGGAGCAGAGGTCAATGGTGGAGCAGAAACACTTGCCAGAGAGATGGTTGAACATCTAAGTTCGGATTTTGATGTGGAGGTTCTTACAACAAAAGCAGCAGACTATATAACATGGGAAAATTCATATCAAAATGATATAGATTGTATAAATGGGATCAAGGTGCGAAGATTTGATGTACCAAATCCAAGAAATATAAAAAAGTTTATTAAATGTTCTAACAGTGTAATAGAAAATCCGAAGCATACGCTTGAGCAGGAAAAAGAATGGTTCAATCTTCAGGGGCCTTTTGTTCCGGCTCTTATTCAGTTTATTTCAGAGCATTCAGATGATTATGATGTGTTTGTTTTCATGACATATCTGTATTATACAACTGTAAAGGGCCTTCCTAAGGTGGCGGAAAAATCTGTACTTATTCCCACGGCTCATGATGAACCGCCAATATATCTTAAAACATTTGAAAAGATATTTAAGATGCCTAAGGGAATATTTTATCTTACGCATGAGGAACAGGAATTTGTGGAAAAAAAGTTTCATAATGCAGATATTATTAACAATGGCGGTGTTGGAGGAAGCGGAGTAGATGTTCCTGTCAGTACAAACAAAAACTTTATCAGTGACAAATATGGCGTGACAGAGTATATATTGTATGCAGGAAGGATAGATGTTTCGAAAGGCTGTAAGGAGCTTTTCAGATTCTTCCTTAGATATAAAAGACATAACAGAAATAATGTTAAATTGGTAATGATAGGCAGGCCGGTCATAAGGATTCCAAGAAGTAAGAATATACTCAGCCTTGGTTTTGTAAGTGAACAGGAAAAGTACGACATAATGTCGGGAGCAAAACTCCTTATTATGCCATCAGAATTTGAAAGCCTTTCAATTGTTGTGCTTGAAGCGCTTGCGTTAGGTGTTCCTGTAATGTGTAATGGAAAGTGCCATGTATTAAAGGGGCATTGTGAAAGAAGCAAAGCAGGAGAGACATATACTGATTATAGTGAATTTGAGAATGTAATGAACAAAATGACAGCGGCGGGATATATTACAGAGCAGCTAAAAGCTAATGCAGTCAGTTACATTAAAAATAATTATACATGGGATATAATTATTAATAAATTTAAAGATGTTGTCAAAGGCGTTATTGGATAATGGTGAGTGAATTGAAGAAATATTTAATCGATGGAAGATTTCTGGCTTCGTTAACTACTGGTATTGACAGATATGCAGAACAGGTTTTAAATGAGTTTGATAAGATATGTACAGATAATATTGATATATCAATATTAGTGCCTGCCAATGCCAAGAAAATACCTGAATATCATAATATTAAGGTGATAAAGTCTGCAAGGTCAAAACACTGGACACAGCTGGTGTTTGGAGGATATGCACTATTTCATGGAATGATTCCCATAAATTTATGTAATGAAGTTTCAATTATTGCACCAAGGGGAATTGTGTGTCTGCATGATGTGTGTTATGCGGAAACGCCACAATATTATCCCGGAATAGAAGATTTTCCACAGGATGAAATTCAGTGGTTTAGAAAGCTGTATAAAAGAATTGTAAAAAAAGCAGATATTTTGATTACAGTTTCTGAATTTTCCAAGCAAAGAATTACAAGACTGCTTGGAGTAGATGAAAATAAAATCCATGTAATTGGAAACGGCTGGCAGCATTTTATTGAAGTTAAGTCTGATTGTACATTGCTTGATAAGTATCAGAAAGTTAAAGCGGGACAGTATTATTTCACGCTTACGTCAGCTAATAAGAATAAGAATGTTGACTGGGTTTTGAGTGCTTCTAAGTATAATCCAAGTGAAATATTTGTGATTGCAGGTAAGAATCTGGATAAGATTGTGGATTTTAGTGTATATCCAAATGTTGTGTATGTAGGATATGCATCAGATGAGTTGTCTAAGACATTGATGAAATACTGCAAGGCATTTGTTTTTCCGTCATATTATGAAGGCTTTGGGATTCCTCCGTTGGAAGCTATGAGTGCAGGGGCAGACGTTATTGTATCGGAAGCGGCAAGCCTGCCAGAGATTTTTGGGAAATCGGCACATTATATTTCTGCATATAATCCCAATGTTAATTTAAGCGGGCTTATGAAGGAAAATGTAAGTGGAAAAGAGGAAGTTCTGGAAAAATACAGTTGGAAGAAAGCGGCAAAAAAGCTGTATGAGCTGTTATAGCAGGCAAGGAGTTAATAATGAATGATAGATTTAGGTCAGTTATTAAATGTATATGTTTTTGTTTTGGGCTTATGATTATTGTAAGTGTTTGTGATTATGTATTTGCAAAAGAGGGATATGTCAGATACATTATCCGCAATCTGTCTGATGAAAACCAAAATTATGATACTATCGTACTTGGGGCGTCACATGCAAGGAGTGCTATAAATCCACAGAAAATAGATGACAAGCTTGGAACCAATACTCTTAATATGGCAATTCCGGGAGAGACGATAAAGGATTCATATTATGTGCTGAAGGAAAGTGACAGCAGTAATGATGTTGAAAAGGTAATATTAGATGTTGATTATCAGTACTGGATGTGTGCTATGGCGGAAGGCTCTTTTAATGAGCCATTTATATATATTCAATTGCCATTGACATCATCGGCACGATGGGAATATATAGTTAATAACATGGAAAATCTTGATATAAGAAATGTGTTTTCAAAGAGACTTTCATATGAATATTCTGTAAGTGCTGTTAAGAATAATATAAAACAGAAGATGTCTAAGGGCTATAAAAATTCGGATATCAGTACAATAGAGGTTCCAGATGCCAATGGGCCATATGTAGGGAAGGGATTCTTTCACAGGGTTACAAGCGGAGCTGCTCCGGGCGGATTGGAATATGTTAACAGCTGGTCGTTGGAGTCTAAAAAGCCAATTGCTAAAAATGTAATCAGGGAATTTGAAAAAATATATAATTACTGCGAAAAAAATGATATTGAGCTTATTTGCGTAACATCTCCAATAACACCATCGGCAATTAAAATATTAAATATGCATTGTGCAAATGCTACACTCAAAGAATTTTTTGATGAGTACGATGTCACATACTATGATTTTAATAAGGCAAGAATGGATGTACTGCCTCGTGAAGATGTTGATTTTGGCGATATGGAAGGCCATATGGGTGGAACATTAGGTGAGGAATATTCTGAGGTCTTGGCAGATGTATTAGAAGACCATGAAGATGGGGATATAGAACTTTCAGAATATTTCTATAGCTCATTTAATGAAATGTATGAGAATATGGACGAAGACCTTGCTAAAGCAAATGAAGAAAATTAAGTCACGGAGGAGAGGACATGTCATTTACATCATTGATGTTTTTTGTGTTTTTATTAATAGGCGCATTGATATACTATGTTCTGCCTAAAAAGATTCAATGGGCGTGGCTATTAATAATGAGCTATGCATATTATTTTACATTCAGTGTAAAAACGTCAGTCTTTATGATAGCGACGACGGTTATTGTATATGCGGGCGGACGTATGCTTGGCAGGATTAATGCCGACAGCAGCCAGTATCTTGCAGTTCATAAAGAAAACCTTGATAGAGAAGCAAAAAAACAGTATAAGAATAAGGTTAAAAAGAAGAAAAGAAGCGTAGTTGCACTTGTTCTGATTTTAGTATTTGGAATACTTGCAGTAGTGAAGTATTATAATTTCGTATTCGGTAATGTAAATCGGCTGTTGGCAGATACCGGACATGAATCATTGTTTCCAATGCTTATGCTGGCGCTGCCTATAGGTATATCGTTTTATACATTCCAGTCAGCGTCTTATATTATTGATATATATCAGGGAAAATACGAGTGTGAGAGGAATATTCTTAAATTTGCACTTTTTGTATCGTTCTTCCCGCAGCTTATGCAGGGGCCTATTGGAAGATTTGACAGATTGTCAAAGCAGTTCTATGAAGGCAGAAGCTTTGATTTAAAGAGAATCCAGTTTGGACTGCAGAGAATTGGCTGGGGTATCTTTAAAAAAGTAGTGCTTGCAGACAGGACAGCACCGCTGGTAGCACAGGTGTTTAATAATTATCAGATATATGGCGGTTTTTACAATATAATGGCAGTACTTATGTATTCGGTACAGTTATATATGGATTTTTCGGGTGGTATTGATATTGTAATTGGTGCTGCAGAAATATTTGGAATTAAAATAGACGAGAATTTCAGACAGCCATATTTTTCAAAATCAATTGGTGAATTTTGGAGAAGGTGGCATATTACACTTGGTGCATGGATGAAGGATTACATATTTTATCCATTGTCACTTTCCAGTGGAATGCATAAATTCGGGAAATGGAGTAAAAAGCACTTTGGAAATACATTTGGTAAAACGCTTCCGATATGTTTTGCCAATATTCTTATATTCTTTATAGTGGGAATATGGCATGGCGCTGCGTGGAAATATATTTTCTATGGCTTGTACAATGGCTTTATTATCGCTATAAGCAACCTTTTGGAGCCGTTATATTCAAAAGCATTTGAAAAAACAGGAATTAAAAATAACAGCAGACCATGGAAAGCCTTTCAGATAGTAAGGACATTTATACTTGTTAATATCGGGTGGTATTTTGATATGGCTGTAAGTGCCAGAGCAGCGTTTTCAATGATGAAGCATACAGTTACAGAATGCCATCTAAGCCAGCTTACAGATGGAAGTATGCTTGGTTTAGGAATGTCGTTAAAGGATTATGCTGTTGTTATTTCAGGCTGTATTGTAGTATTAATAGTTAGTATTTTAAAGGAAAGAAATGTGAAGATAAGAGAAAGTATTGCAGCAAAACCAATAGTAATCAGATGGACGATATATTATGGTGTAATACTGGCAATACTGCTGTTAGG
>JAUNPT010000089.1 GCA_030536565.1 Eubacteriales bacterium
AGCTTAATGAAAAGCAGGCGGGATATCATTTTACTATTTCAGCAGGAATATCTATGTTCGGTACAGATGCAGATGAATTTGATGAACTGTTTAAGATAGCAGATGCGGCGCTTTATATAGCTAAGGGAAAGGGCAAAGACAGGCTGATAATATACGATAAAGATAAACATGGAGAGTTTCTTAGAGATACATTAAAGCATGGACATATTCTATACAGAGAAGGTTTTATGAAGCCTATGGAAAAATACGACATAGCCTCAAAACTTATTATTCAGGCTGAACATGGCGGTGAGAATGAAGTTGAGCCTGTGCTTAGCGAGCTTGTGGATAAGTTTAATATCCATGAGATTACGGTATATTATGGAAAAAATGTTCATAAAGTGCTGTCAGTAGGTCACAATCAGAACACTATTGAAAATGCAGATTACATTTTCAAGAATAATTATCTTGAAACCTTTGATGAATACGGAATAAAGAAAATCAACAATGTTGCGTCTCTTGCGATTGATTTTCCTGAAACTTTTAAGCTGTTTAAATCATCTAATATATGTTCATCGCTGCAGGTGCTTATTGGAGATAAGGATAATCAAAATCAGGAAATTGGAATGCTTCAGTTTGATATATTTGGCGAAAACCGAAGAAAATGGAATGATGATGATATAAATGTGGTAAAAATGGTTGTGAAGGCAGTAGAGGACATATTTGTTAAAATGGGAAAATAAAGAATGCGGAAGTTTTTTAAAAATTTAACAATACTGGCAGTCTGGCTGTTTATATGGCAGGCTGTCAGCATGATAACAGGACTTGAACTATTGCTGGCAGGTCCTGTTGCTGTATTTAAGGAATTTATTGCTCTTATGTGGCAGAAACAGTTTTATATTACAGTTATAAGCAGTTTTTTGCGTATTACCGGAGGCTTTGTTTTTTTCGCGGTCATGGCAGTTATACTCGGCATCGCAGGAGGGAAAATAAAGCTTGTAAGGGATTTTATTGCTCCGGTTATTCAAATGATGAAATCACTGCCGGTTGCAGCATTTATAATTATTGCACTTATGTGGTTCGGCTCTGGGAATATCTCTTTTATTATAGGAGGTATGGTGGCTGTGCCGATTATATATACGTCTGTAGTTTCAGGTATAGCTAATATGGATTCGAAGCTCAATGAGATGGCGGCTGTATTTCAAATGAAGCTGTCCAAAAGAATAAGATATATATATTTTCCACAGGTATATCCTTATGTTGAAGGAAATATCAAGGTGGCGTTAGGAATGTGCTGGAAGGCTGGCGTTTCAGCCGAGGTTATTGGTCTGACAGCCAATTCAATAGGTTCTCAGATGTATTATGCAAAGTTATATATGCTTTCAGCAGATATATTTGTATGGAGTATAGTTGTAATTGTTATGAGCGCTGTTTTTGAGAGAATATTTGGCTGTATTATGGAGGCTGTAAAAAATGCTCTGGCAGCATAGAGAATTTCTTTGACAGGAGATGTATTGCAAATGGCAGATATTGTGTTAAGAAATATATCAAAATATTATAATGACGATGCTGTCATAGAGAATTTTTCATATACATTTACAGAGGGCAGAACCTACTGTATTATGGGAAAGTCGGGGATTGGTAAAACAACTCTGCTTGGAATTATACTTGGGACACAGAATGCAGATGTGGGAGAGCGTATTGCAGAAGGCGCTTTTTCAGCTGTGTTTCAGGAAAACAGGCTTATTGAAGGACTTACGCCAGTGGCCAATGTTAAGATGGTCTTAGTAGAGGCAGCAGAGGCGGATATTTGCTCTCAGCTGCTTGAAATACTGCCTCAAAACAGCCTGTATAAAAAATGCAGCCAGCTTTCAGGAGGTATGAAAAGACGGGTCGCAATTGTCAGGGCTATGATGCATTCATCTGATTATATTGTAATGGACGAACCATTTGGGGGACTTGATGAGGAGTCAAAGAAAAAGACAATTGAGTATATTCACAGGAATTTGAGGGGCAGAACCTTGATTATTGTGTCTCATGAACAGAAGGACGCAAAGCTTTTAGATGCACAAATCTGCTTATTGACAAGGGAATAGCCAGTTGTTACAATAACATAAGATTTATAAATGCAGGAGATTACACAAGGAGGACATATATGGAACGTGCAGTTTTTTCCATACTTGTTGAAAATTCAGCTGGTGTACTTAGCCGGGTAGCGGGATTGTTCAGCAGAAGAGGTTATAATATAGACAGTCTTACAGTTGGTGTTACCAATGATCCCAAGATTTCTAGAATGACGGTAACGGTTACTGGTGACGATGATGTCCTTGAACAGATTGAGAAGCAGCTTAGTAAGCTTATTGATGTAATAGATATCAAAGAGCTGCCGGCTGATGAGTCTGTTAACAGGGAGCTGGTTTTAATTAAGGTTTTATGTGATGCGTCACAAAGACAGGATATTACAGCAGTTACTAATATATACAGAGCTAATATTGTAGATGTTGCTGAGAAATCATTGATTGTTGAGATTACAGGAAGCCAGAGCAAGATTCAGTCTTTTATTAAGCTGCTTGATAATTTTACGATTACAGAGCTTGCAAGGACGGGAATTACAGGGCTGGCAAGAGGCTCGGCAGATAAGCAGTAATATGATTTTAAAGGGATTGCGTGTAAGCAATCCTTTTTTTGCAAAAAAAAGTATTTATTGTCGGCTAAAATCTGTTATAATATATCAGGATTACAAAATTATAAAGAACGAGTGAGGAATTATGGAATTTAAGAAAATAGATGATAACAAATTTCAGTGCCTTTTGGAAAAAGAGGACTTAGAGGAGAATCATATTTCTCTTGATGATTTTTTTAAGAACAATACTGAAAAAATACATGGACTTTTAGAAGCGGTTATGCAGGAAGCACATAAGAATATAGACGTCGATATGGACGGTGGAGTGATGTCACTTCAGCTGGCACCTCAGCCTAATCAGTCAATACTTCTTACAGTTTCATCAGGTAAGGACGAATTTGGTGAGATGCTTAGACAGGCAGGGGAAAGAGCTGCACGTGTGATGGAAAGCAGAGGGATTAAGCCGCAGGAGAGTAATGTGATTAAGGATAACAAGCAGGAGCTTGCGGCAGCTCCATTTAAGGACTTCGGCAAGGAGGCTGCAAAAAGTGCTGCTGTCTGGAAAAAAGAAAGTCAGGAGGCCTGTGTATACAGATTTACAAGTCTTACAGATGTGGAGGATTTCTGTATTCAGAGCCCAAGAACATGGGGAATCCAGAATGGATTGTATAAAGATGGCAATACTTCTATGTATTATCTGGTGTTACGCAAAGGACGCTGTTCAAAGCAGAAATATGATAATATTTCAATGCTTTTAAGAGAATATGCACAGTGTGAGGATAATGGCAGTCTCAGGGCATTATGGGTTGAGGAGCACTGCAGTATGATTATTGCAGCTAATGCGGTTAATACGATTAAAAAATACTGTGGAGGAAGTCACACATGTTAGAATTGCAGAACGTAAGTTATCAGGTTACGGAGGATTCTAAGGAAAAAGGGATTCTTAAAAATATCAGTTTAAAAATAGATGAGGATTTTGTTGCAATTACAGGACCTAATGGCGGTGGTAAGTCAACACTGGCCAGGATAATCGCAGGTATTATTAAGCCTACATCAGGTAAGATTTTATTTGATGGTGAGGATATCACTGAGCTTTCAATTACGCAGAGAGCCCAGAAGGGAATAAGCTTTGCCTTCCAGCAGCCTGTCCGTTTTAAAGGCCTTACAGTAAAGGATTTAATTACATTTGCAAAGGGTGAAAGAATTTCTATTGGAGAAGCCTGCGGATATCTGTCAGAGGTGGGGCTTTGTGCAAAGGACTATATAAACAGAGAGGTAAATGACTCGTTATCAGGCGGTGAGCTTAAGAGAATTGAAATTGCCATGATTATGGCGAGGGGAACCAAGCTTTCATTATTTGATGAACCGGAGGCCGGGATTGATTTGTGGAGCTTTAATAATCTTATTAAGGTGTTTGAGGGTATGAGAGAAAAGATAAATGGCTCAATCCTTATTATTTCTCATCAGGAGAGAATACTTAACATTGCAGATAAGATTATTGTCATAGCTAATGGAGAGGTAACTTCACAGGGAACTAAGGAGGAGGTTCTGCCAAAGCTTCTGGCATCATCAGAAGCCTGCTCAACTCTTATGGATAAGCTGGCATAGATTAAAGAAAATTGGAGATTAGTTATGGAACAGTTACAGAAAAGCATGCTTGAAAAAATAGCAGATATACATGGAATACCAGAGGGAGCCTATAATATCCGCTCAGATGGTGAATCCATAGGACGTAATACAACTGCTAATATAGATATTGTTACAAAGAAGGACAAGCCGGGCATTGATATTATTATTAAGCCGGGAACAAAGAATGAGAGCGTTCATATTCCAGTGATTTTAAGTGAGAGTGGATTAAAGGACATGGTTTATAATGACTTCTATATTGGAGAGGGTGCAGATGTAGTAATCGTTGCAGGCTGCGGCATTCACAACTGCGGTGTTGATACTTCGGAGCATGATGGCATACACACATTTTTTATCGGAAAAAATGCAAAGGTCAAATATATTGAAAAACATTATGGCGAAGGCGATGGCACGGGAGAGAAAATATTAAACCCAACGACGGTTATTCATATAGAAGAAGGCGGATATATGGAAATGGAGACAACTCAGATTAAGGGAGTTGATTCTACAGTACGTGATACTGAAGCTGATTTAAAGGAGGGCGCAACGCTTGTTATCAGAGAAAAGCTTATGACCCATGGTACACAGACAGCCACAACTAATTTTGTTGTTGAACTTAACGGAAAGGATTCCAGCGCTAATGTAATTTCACGCTCTGTTGCAAAGGGTGATTCGAAGCAGGTTTATAATTCCAAGATATGCGGAAATAACCAGTGCTATGGACATACAGAGTGTGATGCTATTCTTATGGACAATGGCCATGTTAATGCAATTCCCTCACTTGAGGCTAATAACCTTGAAGCAAGCCTTATTCATGAGGCAGCAATTGGCAAAATCGCCGGCGACCAGCTTATTAAGCTTATGACTCTGGGGCTTACACAGCAGCAGGCAGAAGAAGAAATTATTAATGGATTTATGAAGTAAATTAGGAGGATATGAATGAGATATCCTGAATTTTTAAAAGATAATGGAATAATAGGTTTTACAGCCCCTTCCTTTGGGTGTGCCACACAGCCTTACAGGACGGGGTTTGAAAGAGCTATGGATAAACTTACAGCACGTGGCTATGGGCTTGATATTGGAGATAACTGCTATTCTTCAAATGGCATAGGAATCAGTGATAAACCGGAGGTCTGCGCCAGCGAGCTTGAGAAAATGTATATGTCCAGGGCTAATGATGTTCTTATATCCTGCGGCGGCGGAGAACTGATGTGCGAGATATTGGAATTTCTGGATTTTGATGCGTTAAAGGCGGCAAAACCCAAGTGGTTTATGGGATATTCCGATAATACTAATTTTACTTTTTTACAAAATACAATCTGTGACACAGCATCTGTTTATGCACCTTGTGCAGCGACATACGGAATGAATAAATGGGATATGGCACTGGAGGATACATTTGCGGCGTTAACAGGGAAAAAGACGTTTTTTGAAGGCTATGATATGTGGGAAAGGGAATCACTTAAAACAGAGGACAATCCTACGCCGGAGTATAACCTTACGGAGAAGAAGCTTTTGGTTAACTATGTTGGCAGCAGACGAGTATCATCTTATGAGCAGATTTCATTTAAAGGCAGATTGACAGGCGGATGCATGGACTGCCTTGTTAATCTTTTGGGAACAAAGTTCGATTATGCAGAGGAGTTTAATGACAGATATGCCAAAGACGGAGTTATATGGTTTTTGGAAAGCTGCGATCTTAATGTATTTGCCATGAGAAGGGCTATGTGGCAGATGGATAAGGCGGGCTGGTTTAAGAATGCATCAGGTTTTATTATAGGACGTCCATATGCATATGGACAGGAAATCATGGGACTTAACCAATATGATGCTGTTATGGGGATAATTGGGAAGTATAATGTGCCGGTAATTATGGACGCGGATTTTGGACATCTGCCTCCGGCAGTTCCTATTATAAGCGGAAGTACGGCAAATATCAGCTCAAAAGATAATAACTGGTCTGTGGAGTATACATTTAGATAAGCCATTACAGAATGGAGGTATGGCATGCTGATTTGGTTTATGCTGTTTCTGTATATATTGCTTGGAGTATATATTTTATGGAGACTGATTCACTGGCTGAAAAAGGTAATACCTTTTTTTAAGCACAAAAGAATGCAGGCGGTAATTGTTGTGGTTTATATCTGTTTTGCCATGACACTGATTCTTGGAGGATTACTTTTACCAAGCGGTTTTCAGCGGTTTCTTATGCGGATTGGGAATATCTGGCTTGGAACCTTTATATATATCCTTATGAATATATTAATTGTGGATATTGCAGCAATAATTCTTAAGATTATTAATCGCAGGAAAGAGCTTCCGATGATGAAGCGGCTGTTAAGATATTATGTTACTGGAGTTGCAGTCGTTATATCCAGTGTTGTTTTCAGTACAATGGGACTGATACACGCAAATCATATAAAGCTTAATACATATGATATTAATATAGACAAGTCTGTTGATGGAATGGACACTATGAATATAGTAATGGTGGCAGATCTTCATCTTGGTTATAATTCCAGCTATAGGCAGATGGAGAGAATGGTCTCCATGATTAATGGAGAAAATCCTGACCTTGTGGTTTTTGCCGGAGATATATTTGACAATAATTATGATGCTGTTATGGAACCAGAAAGACTTACACGCCTTTTTGCCGGAATAGAAAGCAAATATGGAGTTTATGCGGTTTTTGGGAACCATGATGTCGCGGAAACTTTGATAGGAGGTTTTTCAGTTTCGTCTGAAAAATATGCTTTCAGAGATGAGAGAATGGTGGAGTTCCTTAAGGAGAGCAATATTACGGTACTTGAGGATGAGACGGTAAACATTGCAGGGAATGATATAATACTGATTGGCAGGGTTGATTATAAAAAGGCTGGAAATGGAACGTCCGACAGGGCCTCAATTGAAAAATTAACCGAAAAGCTTGACAAGTCCAAGGTTATTATAGATTTGGAGCATCAGCCGGTCGGTTTAAGCAGAGCTGCCGGCTGTGGAGTTGATTTGATGCTGTCAGGACATACTCATGGCGGACAGTTTTTTCCTCTTACGGTTGTACAGCCATTTGCATGGGAAAATTATTGGGGAGTAAAAAAGACTGGCGGCATGATAAGCATTGTGACATCAGGTGTTGGAGTTTACGGGCCTGATATGAGAGTATTTACGGACAGCGAGGTTGTAAGCATTAATGTGCATTTTAAGTAAGCGTGAATCTATGAAAGCTTATTATGCTCCAGTAATTTTTTTGATATACGGATTCTGTTATAAATAGCGGCATATTCAATGGCTGATATGTTTTCAATATAATTTTTTGTGTATGAAACGCCATTAATTGGGGAAATTATATCGGCGGCCTTGTTGTAAGCCACGGCAGCTTCTTCCTCGCTGTCATAGGTTCCTATTATAAAGTCTCCATTAATATGTATTTTGCTGCGGTAAAATATACGTCCTTTTTTGCTTGTTTGGAAAACACCATTATATTTATTGATTATAAAAATGTTTTCGTATCTGTAGTCGTGTTCATTTCCATTCCGGAAAATATAATCCCGGTCTTTTACGGCGTGGCTTCTTATGCCATATCGTGACAGTATGCTTGTCTGCATACCATAATCATTAACATAGTAGTATCCGCCTCTGATTAATATTTTATGGTTAGAGTAATAAAACAGGTCATCAGTGTTAAAGGTGAGTATTGTTTCGGAGTTTAAAATATACAGGAAATAGTTCTTGCATAGAAATATAGGTGTCTTTATGTAAATATGGTTTTCTCTGAAATTTAACAGCACAATGTATTTATCCAGTGGGAAATTCTCAGGGCAGGAATGGAATGATTCCATACCGCTTTCTGCGAAAAAATAATATTTGTCCGGATTTTGAAGAATTTCCCTGGCTGTTTCATAAATATAGGAAGCAAGTGCATAGTCGTAAAAGCTTCCAAGACTTATATGCTTGTTTTGGTATGTAATTGAAACACGGTAATAGGTGGAACCATCTTTTTTTGTGGTGGTATATACGCCAGCTGCCATGAAAGCCCTCCTTTTCTGGTGAAAGCTGTTGTTTAAGTGTATAAATATTATACCTGCAAAGCTGATTCTAATCAAATTATTAATTATATTCTTTTTTGCATATAAGATAAATTTAAAAAGCTATTGTAAAAATTATACACACTGTTGTATAATAGCAATGTTTAAACTTAAAACGAACTATTTAGATTAAAAGGTGGATATGATAATGAGTATGTTTTACAGAAGTACCAGAGATGACAGCGTCAAGGTTACAGCCTCGCAGGCAATCTTAAAAGGACTTGCAGCAGACGGGGGATTATTTGTGCCAGATGTTATTCCGGCATTTGATAAGAGCTTAGAAGAAATGTCGAAGATGTCGTATGCAGAGGTTGCATATGAGGTTATGAAATTAATGCTGGATGACTTCACAGAGGAAGAATTAAAGTCCTGTATAGCTAAGGCTTATGATTCTAAGTTTGATACAACTGAAATTGCACCGCTTGTTAAGGCGGAAGGAGCATATTTCCTGGAATTGTTCCATGGCTCTACAATTGCGTTTAAGGATATGGCATTATCAATTCTTCCACATTTACTTATAACGTCAGCAAAGAAAAATAATGTTAAAAATGAGATTGTTATTCTTACTGCGACATCAGGGGATACAGGAAAGGCTGCTTTAGCAGGCTTTGCAGATGTAAAGGGAACAAGGATTATTGTATTTTATCCTAAGAATGGTGTAAGTCCAATTCAGGAAAAGCAGATGGTTACTCAAAAGGGTGATAATACATATGTAATTGGAATTAATGGCAATTTTGATGATGCCCAGACAGGTGTCAAAAACATCTTTGGTGACAAGGAACTTGAGAAGGTTATGAATGAAGCCGGATTTCAGTTCTCATCAGCAAATTCGATTAATATCGGACGTCTTGTTCCACAGATTGTATATTATGTATATGCATATACAAGACTTCTTGCTAATGGAGAAATCAAGGCGGGAGAAAAGATTAATGCGGTAGTTCCTACGGGTAACTTTGGCAATATTCTTGCTGCATTCTATGCAAAGAATATGGGGCTTCCAATTAACAAGCTTATTTGTGCTTCTAATGAGAACAAGGTTCTCTATGATT
>JAUNPT010000090.1 GCA_030536565.1 Eubacteriales bacterium
AAATTTATTCTATAACGAACCAGCTGCAAAGGCGGCAGATGTTATTACTAATGCGTCAGGTATGGACAGGGTATTCTTTACAAACAGTGGTACAGAGGCAATTGAGGGCGCAATTAAACTTGCAAAAAAAGCAGCATTTTTAAGAGATGGACATACAGATCATGAAATTATAGCAATGGAGCATTCATTTCATGGAAGGAGTATGGGTGCTTTGGCTGTAACAGGCAATAAACACTATCAGGAAGCTTTTGGTCCGATGATTCCGGGAATTAAGTTTGCACAGTATAACAACCTTGAAAGTGTAAAGGCATTGGTTAATGAAAAAACCTGCGCTATAATTTTTGAAACAGTTCAGGGTGAAGGTGGAATTTATCCTGCAAAGAAAGAATTTATTGAAGGTGTAAGGAAGCTTTGTGATGAGAAGGGAATACTTCTTATTTTAGATGAGATTCAGTGTGGTATGGGAAGAACCGGCTCTATGTTTGCATTCCAGCAGTATGGTGTTAAGCCTGATATACTCACTGTTGCTAAGGCTTTAGGCTGTGGAGTGCCTGTTGGTGCGTTTCTTGCTACAGAGGAGGCAGCAAAAGCATTAGTTCCGGGTGACCATGGTACAACTTATGGTGGGAATCCATTGGCGTGTGCTGCGGCAGTGAAGGTATTTGAACTGTTTGAAAAACAGAATATTCTTGAGAATGTTAAGAACGTTTCAGCTTATTTAGAGGAGCAGTTAGATAAAATAGCCGCAGATTATGATGTGGTTGTGGACAGACGCGGCATGGGCCTTATGCAGGGATTGGAGCTTACAATAAATCCTAAGCCTGTTATCAATGAAGCTCTTAGGAATGGCCTTATTTTGTTTTCTGCAGGAACGAATGTAATCCGTTTTGTTCCACCGCTTATAATTACTAAGGATGATGTTGACGAGATGGCAGCTAGACTTAGAAAAGCATTAGAGACTGTCGGATAATTAAATGTTTGCTAAATGTTATATTTTGTAGTATTCTATTACAGCAAAAGGAGTAGAATGTATATGAGATATATTAAAAGAACGACAGCAGTTTTTCTTGTATTTGCAATGGTTATAACATGCAGCGGCTGTTCATTTGGAAAACCCGGACAGGCAGCTAAGAATCTTAAGGTTGATAAAGAGACAACTATTACAGTCTGGTATAATGATGAAAATTATAAAAAATATTTGGAGCTTGCAGCGCTGGAGTTTCACAGCGCAAATGAATTAGTTACTATTAATCCGGTATATATAAGCTCAGAGGATTATCTTGAAGCTATATATAATGAAAGTGTAAGGAATGGCAATGCACCTGATGTGTTTCTGATGTCATCGGATTATGTCGAGAAAGCATATCTTATGGGACTTATGCTCGAAAATGATTCTTTTGAGGATATTAAAATTGACAAAGCATATGGAAAGGCTGCGGTTACAGCCTGTTCCTATAAAAATAAGCTGTATGGGTATCCGGTAACATTTAATGCGGCATTTATGGTATATAATACAAAATATACCAGCGCAGTTGACACATTTACACAGCTTACAGAATATAGTAATAATTATAAAGTGACTGAGGAAAATGCTGAAATTGAGATGGTCACAACATGGGACGTTTCCAGTATGTTTTTGAATTATCCTTTTGCCGGAAGCTACATTGTACATGGCGGCAGTGATTCAGAGGAAGCCAGGGGAGTTACTCTTGATGATGGAAATATCAAGCTTGCAATGTCAGAGTTTGCAAAACTGAAGGAAGCCTATGGGATTGACAGAATGGCAGTTGATCAGAACCAGTGCGTTGAGATGTTTGCAGCAGGAAGGCTGTTATACACAATCATTGACGCTAATCATTTATCTGTAATCGATCAGTCGGACGTAGAATATGATGTATGTAAGATACCAGCGCTTACAGATAGCTTAAAGAGTCAGACGATGTCTACAACTACAATGGCTGTTGTTAATCCATATTCATCACAGACTACAGCAGCAAAGGCGGCAGCCAGAGCCTTATCATATGATTATGCCATAGAAATAGAGGAAACTTCAGGCTATATGTGTGCCAGAGGTGATTATAAAAAATCAAAGAATAAAGCTGCCAATGAGAATCTTCATAAGCTTTATGATGAATCAGTGGTAAAAGCAAAATATACAGGCATTGGCGATTTGTACATGAGGTATGAGATAATGCTGCATCAGATATGGGACGGAGCAGATGTGGAGACTTCATATAATGTTTTCAAGGCAAATGTTGAAAGCCTCAAATAAGTAATGAATAAATAACCTGTCATCGGTTTATATTAGATATTAGTAATGGTATTTAATAGGAGGAAGCTATGGCAGGTTTTTTTATTGCAATTATATCAGGAGCCTTGATGAGCATACAGGGAGTATTTAACACAGGAGTTACAAAGAGCAGCAGTATATGGGTGGCGGCTGGATTTGTGCAGATTACAGCCTTTATTACCTGTGCTGTTATGTGGTTTATGACAGGACGTCCAGAGCTTAAAGGACTTTTAAATGTTGAACCAAAGATTGCACTGCTGGGAGGTGTGATAGGTGCCTTTATTACTTATACTGTCGTAAAAAGCATGTCAGCTCTTGGTGTGGCAAAGGCTGAAATCACTATAGTTATTGCACAGATTGCAGCAGCCTATATTATTGAGCTGTTTGGGCTCTTTGGCAGCAGGAAAGCAGAGTTTTCATTGATGAAGCTGGTAGGAATCGCCATATCAATTGTGGGAATTGTAATATTTAATCTGTGCGGTAATAAACAGTAATGCTAATTAAGAGCATTTTTTAATTGTTCAAGGACTTTATATGGAACATGGAGGCGTCCAAGGCCTTTTCCAAGATGTATGTTTGGCTTATTGTCTCCATGGTAGTCGGAACCGCCGGAAATCAGAAGCCCATAATGGCTTGCAAGCTTACGCATTTGAAGTTCTTCTCCAAGCGTATAAGTGGAATATAGTGCTTCGAGTGCGGTTATGCCGGCTGCTTTAAGGTAGTCCATAAGCTTGGCTGTTGCATCATTTCCCAGATGATATAAAACTGGGTGTGCAAGAACAGCTATGCCGCCGGCGGATTTTATCATTTCTATTGCTTTTGCGGGGTCAAGCCTTTTTCGGTGGACATAGCAGGGCCCATTTGCGCCAATATATCGCTCAAATGCCTCATTGCGGCTTTTGGTAAATCCTTTTGACAGCAGGTAATCAGCAAAGTGTGCACGTGTTAATACTGCACCGGGGTATGCTGACATAAGCTCCTCATATACGACAGGGATTCCTATGTCCTGAAATTTTTGGCACATAATTTTGTTTCTGTTATTTCTTACTTCTCTTAGTTCACTAAGTTCTTTTTTAAATTCTTTATTCATATAATCAATATATAATCCCACAATATGGATTTCTTTGTGGTCAAAAAATGTACTTAATTCAACACCGGGTATTACCTCAAGCCCGAGTTTTGTTCCTTCTGCAACAGCTTCTGCCACACCATCTGCTGTATCATGGTCGGTTAAGGCAATGGCACTAAGACCAGCAGTAAGAGCTTTCTTAACAAGTAAAGAGGGCGTGTCAGTCCCGTCTGAAAATGTGGAATGCACATGTAAATCTATGGCTTTCATGGATTAGTCCTTTCTTAACAAGTATATTATAATAAAAGAATAATCTAAGGTGTTAAATTAGTCAAATATACTTGTAATTTAATTTTTGTGTTAATAATATTTAATTTATTTTTCATTGTATTTTTTTAATAAAAAGTATACAATAGAAAGCAAATACGTTTAAAGGGAGTTGCCAAATGAGAAAGAAGTCACATGTATCATTGTCGGTTTATCTGGTTGATGTTATGGATAGCCAGTTGTTAGAGGAACATAAAAAAGCTTTTATAATGGGAAGCATACTTCCGGATTGTAAGCCGTCATTTGTTACAACCAAGCATAATATGAAGGAAACTTTTGATATGGTATGCGAGGCAATCAAAGAACTTGCAAATGCTTCGGGTGATGATTTTAAAACAATCTCAACAGCCTATTGCAGAAAACTGGGAGAGGTGACTCATTATCTTGCAGACTATTTTACATTTCCACATAATGAAGTATTTGAGGGAAATATCAGAGAGCACTGCAGCTATGAGAAGAAGTTAAAGTTTGCACTGAGAGAGTACATAGACAGCAGTAATTTAAAGGTTCCGGAAAAATGCTATTTTGGTTCAGCGAAGGAATTACTGGAATATGTGAAGAATTATCACAGACAGTATCTTATGACAAGTAAAAGTGTTGAATCTGACTGCATGTATATTGTCCGGTTATGTTATACTGTTGTTGTTGGTATTCTAAGCCTTATGAACAGAAACAGAATCCAAGCAGCAGCCTAGAAACGGAGATTGTTATGGAAGAAAGACAACTTGTAATCGGCGGATTTTATAAGCATTTTAAGGATAAGCTGTATCAGGTGAGGGGGATTGCGTATCACTCTGAAACAAAGGAAAAAATGGTGGTATATCAGGCGCTATATGGTGATTATGCGATGTATGTCCGCCCATTTGATATGTTTATGAGCGAGGTAGACCACGATAAATATCCAAAGGTGACTCAGAAATACAGATTTGAGCAGGTTATCTTAGATAATAACAGCAAAAACAGTAACCAGACAGTCTTGGACGCACAGGAAGAAAAGAAAAACATAACAGCTGAACAAGAGGGGGCTGTAGATGAAAGACTTCTTCGCTTTCTGGATGCGGAGAGCTTTAACGAAAAGCTTAACGTTCTGACATATCTGAAATCGGATTTAGATGACAATCTTATTGATGCCATGGCGGCATCAATGGAAGTTGAGGTCCCAGATGGAAGTATAGACGAACGGTACCGTTCTTTAAGAAGTGTTGTTATGGCACATTTAAAGTATGAGTGCACGAGACTGCAAAAATAATATTATACGAGGAGGATATGTGTATGGGGATTGAATCAAAGAATATATTACTGGCAGAAAGAAATTATTCAGGAATAACACAGGATATTGTTGAACTCGCAAGTAAATGTCAGGAAAACAGCCGTATTGACCATAGTTTATATGATAAGTATGAGGTTAAAAGAGGACTGCGTGATCTTAATGGAAAAGGTGTCCTTACAGGTTTAACAGAAATTTCTGAAATTAAGGCGTCAGAGGTTGATGAAAATGGAGTATCACATCCATGTGATGGAAAGCTTTATTACAGAGGAATAGATGTAGAGGATATTATTAAGGGCTTTACTAAGGATAAGCGGTTTGGATTTGAAGAGACCACATATCTGCTTATTTTTGGAGAGATGCCAGATGAAAATGAGCTTAAGGCTTTTTCAGAGCTTCTTGGGGAGTACCGGAGTATTCCATCTAATTTCGTAAGGGATATTATTATGAAGAAGCCAAGCAAGGATATTATGAATGCATTGGCAAGATGCGTTCTTATGCTCTATTCTTATGATAATAAGGCCGACGATGTAAGCGTACCTAACGTGGTAAGACAGTGCCTTCAGCTGATTTCGCAAATGCCGCTTTTAGCTGTTTACAGCTATCAGGCTTATAAACATTCATATCTTGGCGGAAGTCTTATTATTCATGAACCAAATCCAAAGCTTTCTACAGCAGAAAACATTCTGCATCTTTTAAGAGCAGATGGAAAATATACAGAGCTGGAGGCTGAACTGCTGGACATTGCCCTGGTACTTCATGCTGAACATGGCGGTGGTAATAATTCAACATTTACAACACATGTAGTTACCTCGTCAGGTACAGATACATATTCTACAGTAGTTTCATCGCTGGCGTCTCTTAAAGGGCCTAAGCATGGCGGTGCAAATATTAAGGTTGTAAAGATGTTTGAAGATATTAAGGAGAATGTAAAGGATTGGGATAATGAGGAGGAGCTCACAGCATATGTGGCGAGAATCCTTCATAAAGATGCATTTGACAGAACTGGTCTGGTATATGGAATGGGGCATGCGGTATACTCGCTGTCAGATCCAAGAGCAAGGGTTTTTAAGAGCTTTGTAGAGGAGCTTTCCATTGAAAAGGGCAGAGAAGCCGAATATAAACTGATGGCAGATGTTGAGCGTATTGCGGCGAAACTTATCTCCAAAGAGAGAAAGATTTATAAGGGTGTGAGTGCCAATGTGGATTTTTACAGTGGGTTTGTATACAGCATGCTGGGGCTGCCTTCAGAGCTGTTTACACCTATATTTGCCATTGCGAGGATTTCGGGCTGGAGTGCTCATAGACTTGAGGAGCTTATGAATTGTAATAAGATTATAAGGCCTGCATATATGAATGTATGTGACAGACACCCATATGTGCCTTTATCAGAAAGAAAAAAATAAAACATAAAAGAAGTTATACATGAATTATCTGAATATTTATAATGAATACGATAATTTGTGGATAACTTCTTTTTTATATACAAATAAACTATTAATGTTAATAACTTGGTGGATATTGTGGAAAAAGTCAAACTGAATGACGGATAATACTGATTATGACAGACTTTATTGCATATGCCGCGCAAAAGTGATATATTTTTATGTATGTAAATGAATTGAGAGAAAGGTGTTTGAAACCATGAATATAGTAGTTTTAGCAGGTGGAACAAGTACAGAGAGAGATGTTTCAATATTAACAAGCACAAAGGTATGTGAATCTTTAAGAAGAAATGGTCATAATGCCAATATGATAGACGTATTTTTAGGGACTGATGCCTATGAAAGCGCAAAAGAATTTTTTATGGCTGATAATGATTTGGAGAAGCTTGGTGAAAGACTGTCAGAGGAGACAAAAAATGTTGCGAAGCTTGCAAAGGAAAGGGAAAAAAGTTTTAAAAGCTTTTTTGGGCCTAATGTATTAGAGTATTGCAGAGCATCGGATATTGTATTTATGGGCCTTCATGGGGCTAATGGAGAGGACGGAAAGATTCAGGCAGCATTTGACCTTTTGGGAATTAAATATACAGGAACAGGCTATTTAAGCAGCGCTATAAGCATGGATAAGGAATTAACAAAAAAAGTGCTTATGTCAGAGGGAATTCCAATGCCTAAAGGCGTTTGCCTGAAGAAGGGACATAAAATAGAATATGTACCGCTGCCATGTGTTGTCAAGCCATGCTGCGGGGGCTCAAGCGTAGGCGTATACATAGCCAATACTGAGGATGAGTTTGAAAAAGCTGTTAATGAAGCATTTGTCTATGAAGATAATATTCTTGTGGAGGAGTATGTAAAAGGCAGGGAGTTTTCAGTTGCAGTTGTTGACGGAAGTGCGCTTCCAGTGGTTGAAATTATACCGCATGATGGATTCTATGATTATAAAAATAAGTATAAGGACGGCGCATCAGATCATATTTGTCCTGCTGATATCCCTGATAAGCTTGCGGATAAAATGAAAAGATGGGCAGAGAAGGCATGTGAGATTGCTGGAGTAACTCCTTATGGACGTGTTGATGAGCTGGTAAATGAGAATGGAGATATATTCTGTCTTGAAATAAACACACTGCCTGGAATGACACCAAACAGTCTTATACCTTTGGAGGCTGCAGCAAAAGGTATATCTTATGACCAGCTGACGCAGCAGCTTATTGACCTTTCCCTTAAAAAATATGAATAAAGGAAGATTAGTGATGAAGGGTATGACATTAGAAGCCATGACAAAGGCATGTCAGGGCGTTTATCATGGCGATAACAGCCTGCTTAAAAAAGAAGTGGGCAGTATTACGACAGACAGCAGAACAGTAAGTAAGGATTCTTTGTTTATTGCCATAAAAGGAGCAAGAAGTGACGGGCATAAGTTTATTTCAGACTGCTTCGGTGCAGGAGCATTGTGCTGTATATCCGAAAATGAACTGGAGGGGGAGGACAGACCCTATATTCAGGTTGAATCTTCACTCCAGGCGTTAAAGGATTTGGCACAGCTGTATAGAGATAATCTTGATGTTAAGGTTATAGGTATTACTGGAAGTGTGGGTAAGACCAGCACAAAAGAAACCATTGCCTCTGTCTTGTCTACAAGATATAAGGTGTTAAAGACACAGGGGAACTTTAATAATGAGATTGGACTGCCGCTTACAGTGTTTTGTCTGCAGGAAGATGATGAAATAGCAGTCCTTGAAATGGGAATAAGCGATTTTGGTGAAATGAGCAGACTTGCAAAAATAGCAAGACCTGATATAGCAGTTATTACAAATATTGGTTTGTGTCATCTGGAAATGCTAAAAACCAGAGATGGTATATTAAAAGCAAAAACAGAAATGTTTGATTATATGAATCCTGAGGGGATTGCAATTCTTAATGGTGATGATGACAAATTGGTTACAGTTAATGAGGTTAATGGGAAAAAGCCATGGTTTTATGGTGTCAGTAATAAAAATGATATTTATGCAGAAAATGTTGAGAATCTTGGCCTTATGGGAATGAAGTGTACAATGAAAAATGTTCCTGTAGCAGATGGCATACATACATTTTCCGTTAATATTCCGGTTCCAGGATATCATATGGTTTATAATGCTCTGGCAGCGGCGGCAGTTGGTGCAAAGCTTGGTCTTACTTCTGAAGAAATACAGAGAGGTTTGGAAAACCTTGAAACAATTGCAGGACGTAATCATATTATTAAAGCAGATAGCTTTCTTATAATTGACGACTGCTATAATGCTAATCCCATATCAATGAAAGCGTCAATTGATGTTATTGGTTCGGCAATAGGCAGAAAGGTATGTATTCTTGGAGATATGTTTGAGCTTGGCAATGATGAAAAACAGCTTCATTATGAAGTTGGAGAATATCTTGGTTCTAAATCAATTGATGTTCTGATAACTGTTGGAGAGCTTGCAGAATCCATTGCAATTGGTGCTTTGGATTATATGGACAGCCATGATGATGCATATGAGTGCAGGGTATATAAGTTTGCAGACAGAGACAGCATGCTTGATGAGATAGAAAATATTTTAGAGAAGGAAGATAATATACTTATTAAAGCTTCACATGGCATGGAATTTCCTAAGGTTGTGGAGCAGATTCAAAAATTACAATTATAAATTATTATGTGAAAGGAACCTGTATATGAAGAAAATTAAAAAAAGCATGGCACTTATAGCTGTATTATCGTTTATACTGATATTTTATGGCTGCGGAAAAACTTCAATAATAGGAAAGTGGTCAGTAACCAAGCCGGAGGAATCAGAAGTATCGTATACATTTGAGGACGGTGGAAATGGGGTCTATAATGAGGGGGAAATTTCATTGAGCATGTCATACAAGGCGGAGAATGATAAGCTTACAATTTCAGTTCCATATCTTGGACAGACAAAAGAAACAACGTATAATTATAAAATTAAGG
>JAUNPT010000091.1 GCA_030536565.1 Eubacteriales bacterium
TATGAATGTGATGGAGCGAGAACCTGCGCTATTGAGTTAAAGAGCTTCTCTAAAAATGCGGGCTTTACAGGAACGAGACTTGGATATACTGTAATTCCAAAGGATTTAAAGAGCGAAGGTGTTATGCTTCACAGCCTCTGGGCAAGGCGTCATGGGACGAAGTTCAATGGTGCTCCTTATATTATCCAGAGAGCAGGAGAGGCGGTATTTTCAGAAGAGGGGCAGAAGCAGACAAATGAACAGATTGCATATTATATGAAAAATGCCAGAACTATTCTTGAAGGCTTAAGGAGTGCAGGCTACACAGTTTCAGGTGGTGTTAATGCTCCTTATATATGGCTTAAAACTCCTGGCAATATGACCTCCTGGGAATTTTTTGATTACCTGCTTGAGAGGGCTAATATAGTAGGAACACCTGGATCAGGCTTTGGGCCAAGTGGTGAGGGCTACTTCAGGCTTACAGCCTTTGGTTCATACGATAATACAGTACGTGCAATTGAAAGGATTAAGGCATTATAATTGCTGCTAAAATCATAAATAAAATGTACTTTTATAAAGATATTTTATAAAACATGTGGAAATATAGATTGTTTTGTAGTAGAATAAATTATAAAGAAATTATTATTTATGGAGGTTTTTATGTGGCAGGCAGATTTAGAAAATGGAAATTATAAGAATCCTATTCTTTATGCGGATTATTCGGACCCAGATGCAATACGTGTGGGTGATGATTACTTCATGGTGGCATCAAGCTTTAGCAATGCGCCGGG
This sequence comes from Eubacteriales bacterium, assembly GCA_030536565.1. Lineage (GTDB taxonomy): Bacteria > Bacillota > Clostridia > Lachnospirales > Lachnospiraceae > Lachnospira. Next base: position 771 of record JAUNPT010000091.1, read on the forward strand.
ATTACCTTTATTACATTCTAAGGATCTTGTAAATTGGAAGGTTGTCAATTACTGTGTTGATAAAGTTCCAGAGTTTCGTTATAGAAATCCAATTCATGGCTGTGGAGTGTGGGCACCATCTATTCGTTTTCATGAAGGGCTTTTTTATGTATGCTTCCCAATGCCAGATGAAGGAATCTATATGACTACAGCAAAGGATCCATTTGGCAAGTGGAGTGAGCCGGTGAATATAAGGCCAGGAGCAGGCTGGATTGATCCATGTCCATTCTGGGACGATGATGGTAAGGCTTATCTTGTGGCAGGTGTTGCAAAGAGCCGTATTGGTTACAAGAGTGTATTACATATTGTTGAAATGCAGCCTGATGGAATGGGACTTATCGGTGATGAAGTAAAAATATTCGATGGAAATGAAAATGATCAGGTTACAATTGAAGGCCCAAAGATGTATAAGAGAAATGGCTGGTATTATCTGTTTGCACCGGCAGGCGGTGTTAAAACTGGCTGGCAGACAATACTGCGTTCAAAAAGTCCATGGGGGCCATATGAATATAAGGTAGTATTAAGACAGGGGGATTCTCCTGTTAATGGGCCTCATCAGGGAGCGTGGGTTGATACAGTTACAGGTGAGGATTGGTTTATACATTTTCAGGACGTTTATGCAGCAGGAAGAATATGCCATTTACAGCCAATGCATTGGGAAAATGACTGGCCAGTCATCGGGGTTAACAAACCAGGCAATGAATATGGCGAACCTGTGATGGAATATAAGAAACCGGATATTGGCAGGACAAAAGAGGAGCTGGAGGACAGACTTAAATATCCAGTATGTGAACCTGGTACAACAGATGAATTTACACAGGATAAGCTTGGCCTGCAGTGGCAGTGGAATGCCAATCCTGATGCTGGCTGGGCGGAATTTGCTGTCAATGCGAGGGGAGAGAAGGCAGAAGCGGCTGAGGAAAACTCCTGCATTAAATTAAATGCAGTTGCAGCATCTGCGCTCCGTCCGATTGGAGATTATAGGAATCTTCTGTTACAGAAATGGCCTGCACCAGAATTTAGATGCATTACAAAGATGAATTTTTCAGGCCTGAAAGATGGAGATTTTGCAGGTATTGTGTCTCTTGGCATGAAATACAGTGCTATGGGAATACTGAGGAAGGCAGACAGATACATACTCAAGATGGTTACGGCAGAGCAGGACTTTGACTGTGATGTTCCATACACAGATGAAAATGTTACACTGGTTCCTCTGGAAGCTGGAGTTGATGAATTTGACATAAATAAAGATATTTATTTCAGATATACAGTTAAATGTACAGGATATGAAGACCATTCAGAAATGAATGTGCCAGTGAAGAATGTTCCAAAGGAAACTATAACTATGGAAATCAGCTTTGATGGAAAAGATTATATCCATGGATTTTCAATTGATTCTAAGGCAGGACGCTGGGTAGGTGTAAAAAATGGTATGTTCTGTACGCATGATAATAAGTCAAAGGAAGCGCCGGGCTTTGTGACTGCTGATTATGTTCGTTATGGGAAACTGAATTAAATTAATACCTGCTTGAGAAATTGATTTAGTTTTTTAAGGTTTAAATAAGCTGTGGTTTATATGAGATAAAGTCATAACATATAAACCACAGCTTATTTAGATAAAAGATGTAAGGCTTATTTAAATTCTATATTCTTCATAGCCCAAAGCTGAAGGGCTTTAGCATTTGTGGATATCTTGTCTAAGGAGTCGAGGATATTCTGAAACTCTGCCTGTTCCTCCGGGTCGACCTTTCCATCCTGAGAAATGTCAATAATAGACTGACGGAGGTTTTCAATATCATTAAGTGAACCAAGAACCTTTAAGGAGAGTCTGTCAAAGGAGCTTACTTCGACTTTAGTCATTGTGCACTGACCAATAGGGCAGTCGTTGGAACAGTGGTTGTAGCAAAGCTCGGGTGCATGGTAGGCCTGTGACATGGCAAGAACCTCGTCTGCATAGGGTACTACATTCCCCAGTTCAATGCGTGCAAGTCTTGTGCGGTCAATGCCAATTACTTCGGAGGCATTTTCACGGCTTTCAAACTTAGGATTGCTTTGTGCGGCAGCATAACGTGCTTTATAGTAACAGTTTTCAGATGCTTTAGTTGCTTTTTTCATTATAAAAATCTCCATTCATGCTTTAGTAAGGTTAGTAAAATACGTGGTCGCCGATGACAGTCCCTCCAAAGTCAACAGAACTGTTATATGCGTGAAAATAAAGAGCGTTAGTATTGATATTGCCTGCAAGGACAGCTTTGGCGGCATCAACACAGCGCGGTGCTGCACCTCTGGCAAGTACAATTGCAAAGCGTCCGCTTGCAACAGGAGAAAACTGGTAAGGTGCATAGATTACTCCTGTAATTGTGTTATCAAAACGTGGATTGTTAACACGGTTAACAATAACACTTCCAACGGCTAAAAGTCCATCATAAGGCTGGTTTCCTGCTTCGCATTCAATAATGGCTGCAAGCATTGCCAAATCTGTCGGGGTGTACTCAATTGGAGAGCCATTTATGACAGTGTTGGAATTGGAACCAATATTATCAATAGCCGCCTGCTCTCTGGCAATGCGTTCCTCCTCCAGCTTCTGCTCATATTGTAATGCAAGTGCTTCTGATTTTGATATGTCGTCTGCGTTAGAAGCATATGCTGCCTTTGCAAGGGCAAGAAGCGAGTCCAGATTGGAAATCTGTGTCTGGGCATCTGACTGCAGCAGGGCTAACTGGGATAATTCATTCTCCAGCCGGGATTTATTATTCTTCTGTGTAAGCATCGTATTGTTAAGCTGTTTTAACATATTTCTGTCATAATCGGAAATCTGTGTTACATATTCCGTCCTGACAAGCATTTCAGAGAGAGATTTAGAGGTTAAAAGCAGCTCAATGATATCTTCGTCATTATGTTCGTACATATACCTAATACGAAGCTTCATAGCAGAATATTGGTTGGAAATACTGACATTCAGTGCATCTATATCAGCTTTGAGTGCAGCTGCCTCAATTTGTTTTTTTTCAATCTGGTCATTTATTGAGGAGAGCTTATTACCTACAGTGTCAATCTGCTCATTAAGTCTGGCAATATCAGAATTAATCTCATTCTGCTGTGCACGCAGACTTTCCAGCTCCCGGTTGTTGGCATCGTAGTCAGCCTGAGTGGTTGCATAGGATAAATATGGCATCGTGAAAGTAAAACTTAAAATTGCACATATGCAGCAGATAAATAATCTTTTATGTTGTTTGTGCTTCATTATAAATGTGTACCTCATTCTGGTATTTGCTATTAGTTTTATCTATATGCAGTAATTGATGCATTTATCATTAAGTATAAAATGTAGAAGTAGAAATTGCAAGAGGTGTATTTTGGTGCTATTATTACATTTATGAAGAAACTAATAAATATTTTGAAAATATCTCTTATATCCCTTGCTGTGGTAATCTGTGCAGTAATAGCAAGACAGCAGATTATGGGTGTGTTAAAGGATACGAAATCATATGAAAAAAATAATAATCACGTGGAAGATGTAACGTGTATTTTAGATGTTCTTCCAACAGTTGCACAGGCAGATAATTCACAAGAGCAGACGCCGGCAGATGGAAGTACCATTGAAGCTGGATATAAGCCCGTTACTGGAAAAGGGGAAATTACTAATGAGACTGTCCTGGCAGAAAGCGAAATTTCATATGAATATGATTTCCCAGAAGACATATATGCCTACAGGGCAATGCTCTCAGATAATGAGAAGCTGGTGTATGATCAGATATATCATGGTGTGGAGGTAAGAAATGAGCAGGTAACGCTTTGCCGTCAGCTGGATAAAAATTCTATTAATAATGTCATGGCGGCAGTTTTTAATGACAATCCGGAGTTTTTCTGGCTGGATACAGCTTATACATATGGATACACAACAAAGGGAGTAGTTGTATATGTTACACTGTCATATAATTCAACACTTGAAACAATACAGACCAGCAGAATTGAATTTTTAAATGCTGCGAGCAAAATTATTAACACTGCTTCACAGTATTCCGGTGATTATGAAAAGGAACAGTCGGTGTATATGCAGCTGCAAAATCTTGTGCGGTATGACGAAAATTCACAATTGAACCAAAGTGCATATAGTGCGCTTGTCAATGGTACCTCAGTTTGTGCCGGGTATGCCAGAGCATTTCAATACATTATGCAGAAACTGAATATTCCATGTTATTTCTGTTCAGGAACTGTAAATGGCGGGAATCATGCATGGAATATTGTACGGATAGATGGTAAGTATTATAATGCAGACCTTTCATGGGACGACACATTGGGAGAGGCAACAGGACAAATTTCATATTCTTATTTTAATCTTTCGGACAATACATTTGGATTAGACCATTTAAGGAGCGGGCTTTCAAAAAAACTTCCAAACTGTGTGATATCAGACAGGCAGTCCGATAAGCATTATGATTAAGGCGAAACATTATAATAGGCGATAGGGAGGCTAAGAATGAAATATTTAATAGATACTCATACTCATACGATTGCAAGCGGGCACGCATATAATACGATTGACGAAATGACACGCTACGCAGCCGGGATTGGCACAAAATATCTGGGGATAACAGAGCATGCACCTAAAATGCCGGGCAGCTGCGGACTTTTTTATTTTGGAAATTTGAAGGTAGTTCCAAGAAAAAAATATGGTGTAAACAGATTAATGGGGTGTGAAGCTAATATAATTGATTTTAAAGGCAGAATTGATTTGGACAAGTACGGATTAAAACAGTGTGATATCGTAATAGCGAGCCTTCATATCCCCTGTATTAAGCCAGGAGCTGTAGAAGAAAATACAACGGCACTGATTGGTGCTATGAAAAATCCATATGTAAATATTATCGGACACCCTGATGATAACAGATATCCGGTGGATTATGAGGCTGTTGTAAAAGCAGCAAAAGAAAACCATGTACTTCTTGAATTGAATAACACATCATTAAAAGAGGGCGGGCCAAGAAAAGATGCAAGACAGAATGATGTTAAGATGCTTAAGCTCTGCAAAGAAATGAATGTATGCATATCACTGGGGAGTGACGCCCATATAGAGGAAGATATCTGCAATTTTGCCCTTGCCGAGGAGCTGCTTTGCGAGGTGGATTTTCCAGAGCGTCTGATTGCTAATACCGATATAGATTTGTTAAGAAGCTATTTATAATTTACCACTTTACTATTACACTTTAGTGTGATAAAATCTATTATAATAAATGCTTTTAAGAAAGGTACCTGATATGAATAGTAAATTAAAAACTCCAGCTGTTGAGCAGCTCTTTAAGGCAGTTTTAAGCCTTAAGGATAAAGATGAATGTTATGAGTTTTTTGAAGACATTTGCACAATTAATGAACTTCTGTCATTATCGCAGAGATTTGAAGTGGCAAAAATGCTGCGTGAGCATAAGACCTATTTAGATATCGCAGAGCAGACAGGGGCTTCAACAGCAACCATAAGCAGAGTTAACCGTTCGCTCAATTATGGCAATGATGGCTATGACAAGGTATTTGAAAGATTGAATATGTTAGAGTCAGAGGAAACAAACGGACAGGAGTAAAGGGCAGGAGGTACTGTAATAATCTTTTATATAACAGGGCTTCTGCTTTTATTTTATCTGGCCTTCTTTGTCCTGATATGCGTTTTTTCGCAGCTTAAAGGTCATTTTTTATTTCTCTGATTTTTTATATGCATCAGTAAATTCATCAATTAAATTCTCAATCATATTTTTTTTCATATATACATCAAAGCTTAAGAGACTGACCATGGTAAATAACTGCAGGAAATCCCTGTCACTTTCATTGGCTTCACCTGTAAAGCTTTCAGCAGCAATTTTTGATTTTGCAATTATGTCTTTAGAAAGTGCATTCATCTGATTTTTTTCTAAAGCATAAATTTCTTTGTAAATGTGGTCTAAATCAATATCCTTATCGTCATCAAAAAATTTCTGCGTAAGCGGTGTCAGTAATTTCTGGATATCGCTGATAGAAAGAATATTTTTAAAATAATATATGAAAGTAAGAATATATATATGGTTTTTTGAATATTTTTTCTTGACGGGAGCAGGAAGAAGATCATTCTTCGTATAGTTGTTAATCATGGTTTTTGTAAGGATTTTATCGTCTTCATGGCGCTTTCCGTCACTTAAGTGTTCATCCATAAATGTTGTGACCTGATCCATATACAGATTGATGTTAGGTACCTCCCCCGGCTTTATATACCCGACTTTGGCAAGACGCTTTAAAAGGGTTGCCATCATCTTATCCATTTCTTCATTCATTTATTCTAAATCCTCCAACTTAAAGCTGCATAGCTTGTTTCTTATGTTAAATGTTATAAAGTATGCATGATTCTACAAAAAAGTAATATATATATCACATTATATAGTAATAAAAACCATATGGCAAGAACAAAAATTTAACCAAGAGTGCAGTGAGCAATAGTGCAGATAATGATAGTTTTAAAATTTTCGTAACGTGCATAATTTGCATATATTTGGAGATAAGTGTGCAAAATTATGTCTTTGAAAAAGGTGTGTGTTACGATACAATATGGAAAAGAGGCAAAGTCCTCAAATAAGTAGTGGATTGAAAAGTGAATTTTATAATAATTCGTGACATTTCCACTACAATATATTATAATTATATCAAATTGTTAGTATTTTTTGCTTTGCAAAAAGAAGAAATGGAGGATTGGAAATGGGTATTTTAACAAGATTTAAAGACATTATGAGTTCTAACATTAATGCACTTTTAGATAAGTGCGAGGATCCAGAGAAGATGATTGATCAGTATATGAGAAATCTCGAAAGTGATTTAGGCAAGGTCAAGGCTGAGACAGCATCTGTAATGGCTGAGGAAACAAGAGCCAAGAGAGAACTTGATGAGTGCACAGCTCAGATTACGAAGATGCAGACATATGCAGAGAAGGCATTGCAGGCAGGCAACGAAGGTGATGCAAGGTCATTTTTAGAGAAGAAGCAGCAGTTAGCATCAACACAGGCAGCCTTACAGCAGTCATATACAGCAGCAGCTGACAATGCAGCAAAGATGCGTCAGATGCATGATAAGCTGGTTAAGGATATTGAAGGGCTTGATGCCAGAAGAGCTACTATTAAGGCGAAGGTTGCAGCTGCTAAGGCACAGGAGAGAATCAACAAGGTGGGTTCTAGTGTTACAGGAGCTAACAACAGCATGGAAGCATTTGCAAGAATGGAAGCAAAGGCTGACAGAATGCTTGATGAAGCCAATGCAATGTCTGAGCTTAACGCATCAGCAGAAAATGAAAGCATTGACGATTTAGCAGCAAAGTATGATGCTGCACCTGCAGATGCAGCGGTTGATGATGAGCTGGCAGCATTAAAGGCTAAGATGGGCTTATAATCGGCTCAAATACAGATAAACGCAAAGAGTTTGCAGAATTGGAGTTTAGGTATGGGAATTTTTGGTGGACAGTTTGCCAATGTGGTAGAGTGGGAAGAATACAGGGAAGATACGATTTTCTGGAAATGGACTAACCGTGAGATAAAGAAGGGAAGCCGGCTTATAATTAAGGCGGGGCAGGATGCCATATTTATGTATAATGGCAAGATTGAAGGAATCTTTAAGGACGAGGGAAGCTTCGATATAGAGTCGGATATTATTCCGTTTCTTTCAACGCTAAAGGGCTTTAAGTTTGGTTTTAACAGTGGCGTCAGAGCGGAGGTTTTATTTGTTAACACCAAAGAATTTCTAGTAAAGTGGGGAACTAAAAACCCTGTTTCAATTCCTGCGCCATCACTTCCGGGAGGCATGCCAATAAGGGCCTTTGGTACATTTACATTTAAGGTTTCTGATTATATCAGCTTAATAGATAAGGTAGCTGGAGTAAAGCAGATTTATAATGTTGAAGATGTTAAGGAGAGAGTAGTCACAGTCTTAGACCAGCTTCTTATGAAGTGGATTTCAAAGGAAGGCAAGGATATGTTTAACCTTCAGGCCAATGCATTTGATATTGCGGCAGGTATTAAGACAGACCTGGATATGCAGATTAGTAAGATAGGTCTTGAGATTACAGATTTTAATATTTCCAGCTTCTCATATCCTGATGATGTAGCTAAAATGCAGAGTAAGGCGGCATCACAGTCAATGGTCGGCGATATGGGCAGATATGGACAGATGGCTATGTATGATGGTATGGAGAAAGGCGGCAGCAGTTCTAATCTGGCAGGAGATATGGTAAGCATGCAGATGGGAATGCAGATGGGACAGCAGATGATGAATAATTTAAACAAGCAGCCGTCAGGGAACGCAGCTGATACATCAAAAACAGCACCGAAGTTTTGCCCTGAGTGCGGAACACCAGCTAATGGCGCAAAGTTTTGTTCCAACTGTGGGAAAAAGCTTATATAGAATTATAAAAA
>JAUNPT010000092.1:0-1653 GCA_030536565.1 Eubacteriales bacterium
ATATTTTCATTTCGTTTTCTAATATTAACATAAAACTGTCATTTATACCAGAAAAAAATATATTGACTAATCAATAAATATAGTGTACTATGTACCTAGTACAATAGCTATGTGCTTATTGATTTTACAGCGGCAAACCGCTCAGAAATGAGGATTATTATGGAATACAAATCAAACATTCCTATTTACCTTCAGGTAATTGATGACATTATTCAAAAGCTGTTGTCGGGCAGTATATGTCTGGGCAGCAAACTTCCATCAACCAGAGAGCTGGCAGTTACCTATAAGATTAATCCTAATACAGCTGCCCGGGTATATGCGGAAATGGAGCGTATGGGTATATGCCACACCAGAAGGGGGCTTGGAACCTTTGTAAACGAAGATGGCAGACTTATAGATGACCTTCGTCACGCCTCATCTCAAAAACTTCTGTCAGAATTTACTGACGGAATGACACGCATCGGTTACACCAACGAAACAATATTAACCCAATTAACTGAATTTCTAAACAAAAAAGCAGAGTAAGGAGGATTTATTATGCTTGAATGCAACAATATCACAAAGCGTTATATGAACAAAACTGCAGTTGACCACGTCAATCTCAGCCTTGATTATGGCAGGATATACGCCCTGCTTGGCTCTAATGGGAGCGGCAAATCGACATTTATGAAGATGATTACCGGTCTTATTAAGCCAAACGAAGGCAGCATTACATTAGATGGCAATTCAATCGGTGTTACGACTAAAAAGCATGTTGCCTACATGCCTACAGAAAGTTACTTTTATCCATATATGACCTGTATAGATATCGGCAAATATTATGCAGATTTTTTTGAAGACTTTTCTTATGATAAATACATGAACATGTTAAGCGAGATGCAGCTGGAGCCAAACCAGAAGGCTTCCAAAATGTCCTCTGGTATGCTTGCAAAGCTAAAGCTTGCCGTCACGTTATCAAGAAATGCCCATGTTATTATGCTTGATGAACCGTTAAACGGAATAGACATCATCGCACGTGAACATATTATAAACGCAATTATTGCAAATTCCGCCCCCGACAGGATTATTATTTTATCCAGCCACTTAGTTGACGAACTGGAACCAATTATCGACTATGCTATATTTATTAAGGACGGTATAGTAGTTTCACATGGTGATGCTGAAGCCCTGCGCGAAAAAATGGGAAAATCTATAGTAGACCAGTACAAAGAAATTTTTGCATAATAAAAAGAGAGGAGCCCTTAATCATGTTAAAATTAACAAAATATGAATTTAGAAAAAATCCGGTAAATACCGTTATAGTCCTGCTCATACTTCTGGCAGCCCAGTTATACTTTACTGCCAGCTGTATTCTGGAAAATCTCAATCACGCAGCCATTGCGATGGTCCTGCTTGTATTCCTTGCGTCTATTTCATTTATAGTTGTTATTGTCTTCGGAATTAATGCCTACAGCAAAGAATTAAACAGCAATTCCAGCTATCTTATTTTTATGACGCCAAATTCTCCATTAAAAATACTTCTCTCCAAGCTTTTATATACTTTTTTATTCGGCTGTATGCTTGCAGTAATTCTTTTCACCTTAAGCTACGCTGACTTTAAAATGATTTCCAGCATTACTGCCGCCCCGCTTATATACATCGACTTCATTAAAG
>JAUNPT010000092.1:1663-9081 GCA_030536565.1 Eubacteriales bacterium
GCTTCTGGCAAGTATGGGTATAGAATATATATCTGTAGTCTATGCAATAATCACTGTCATGGTATCCATAATAGTGTCTATATTCAGTTTTATTGCACTGTCCTACTTTGCAATTACGCTTGCTTCAACTATTTTACAGAACAAAAAAGCAAAAAGCTTTGTCAGTGTTATTTTATTTGTTGCAATCTTAACTATTACAGAATTAATTTCTGATAAGCTTCCTGTTATTTATCCCAATCCTGAAACAACTATACAGGCAATTACCACTATTCTACCATCTATTTTATTCTCACTTTTAGTCGGAGGCGCCAGTATATGGGTATCTGCGGTTCTCTTAGATAAAAAGGTAAGTCTGTAAAATTGGCATATTCACTATCTGCACAACAGACGCATTATCACGAAGTGTCTATTATTTTATAGAAATAAAGGGAAGACCCGATATTGATTTTTAAAATTAATATCGGTCTTCCCTTATTATTTACCAAACTAATTAATACTTATTTTCATTAATCATCTTCTGCCAAGAGCTTTTTTCTTCTTATCAAAGAAGTAAACGCCTGCCGCAATCGCAGCACTCATGATAATCATGAATACAAATAGTGCTGTTGTTGATGAATCACCTGTGTTTGTTGTATCTTCTGAATTATCCGGATTGCTTACATCTGGTACTGTTGACTGTGTTGGCTTACTTTCCTCCGGTGTTGTTGGCTGTGTAGGCTTGCTCTCCTCCGGTGTTGTTTCTTCTGGCTTTGTTCCAATTTCTGCCTTAACTGCTGGCTGAACTGATAACGCTGCTGCACTTGTTGTATCAAGTCTAGCACCTGAATTAGCTGGCGCTGCTTCTGTAAGAACTAATAAATCATGCATGTTAATAGTTCCATCTGCATTTCTTGTTGGAACAACCTCTGCACTATTAGTATTTACAAACCAGTCATCTGTTGCCATAACGCCCTGATTATTATATGATACTGAACCATCATATATAAAGTTATCTGCACTGTGTAATGAGAATGGAATTAAATCTTCCATATCTGTATCATCTTTGCCTGCCATAGAAATCAGGCCCTTTACAACCCATTCCTTTGCATAGCTGTCTTTTGTATTTAATCCTACACTGTAAGACTTATCAGCTTTCTTTGATGAATTACCATATATTGTACAATTGATAATCTGACAGTCAGGACAGCTGTTACTTGTAACACCCTTTGCTCCATTATTAAACGAAACACTGTTAATTAACTGATGTCCACCCTTTAAGTAACCACCACCTAACTTAAATCCGTTACCTTCTCCATATACATATCCAGCTGCTGTTGTATCATCTGTTGTAAGCCAGCCATTGCTGTATGCTACGCAGTTTTCAATAACAACTGAACCAATTTCACCTGAAACTGTCTTTGCATATAAATCCCAGCCATCATCAATGTTGTTATGCGCAATACAGCCATAGAATTTATTGCCATTTCCACATGTCAACTTAGCTGCAAATCCATCTGCATCATTTCTACCAGCGTCGCAGTTATCTGATGACTCACAGTTTTTAATGAGGTTGTATGATGGCCATAACATACCATCTCTTCCTGCCTTATTATTTGCACTTCCGCTTCTGCTAATCTGAATACCTGAATTACCAGATGCCTTAACATTACACATTTCAATTGTGTTGTAATTTCCACTTACCTGAATACCTACACCGCCGGCACCAATAACTGTAATGCCATATACATGCCAGTAGCTTCCCACAACTGTAAGATTAGCACCTGATGCAAATACAGCCATACCTGTGTTCTCTGCCATTAATGTAATATTCTGTTTTTCTGTTCCGCTTACACTTCTTGGGATAGAAATGCTCTTTTCATATGCTCCGTCCTTTAAGATAATAACCTGACCCGGCTGTGCATACTTAACTGCTGTTGCAAGATCCATTGGATCTGCTGATGTACCCTTAGCACCTTCAGTTCCTGAAGGAGATACATATATGCTATTTTCTGATGTTCCAAACTGCTTGCATGTTACTGTGTTTGACTTTGTAATTGCCTTTGTGCTTGTAAGCTCGCTTTCTGAACCACTTGGTGTAAATGTTGATGCAAATGTATTGCTTCCAGCCTTTACAGTTGCTGGCACTCTGACAACCTGATCAGCTTCGATATTCTGGTTGTAAATTTCATTGCCATCAAGTGTTACAGATAAGTTACCAGCTGTGTTTGCTGTGTAAATGTATTCATATGCTGTAGAACCAGTTGTATCTGTTGAATATACTGTCGCATTTGGTGTAATTCTTGTGTCAGATACAGAACCACTTACACCTGTACTTTCTGACTTTTCAAATGTAATATTTGAAACCTTTACGCCAACTTTTCTTGAATTCATAATACCAACGCAGATAGAACCGTCCTCCTGAACTGAAAGAAGTGATGTGTCTGCGTATTCTTGTGTCTCACCATTGCATGTAGCTATGAACTTGTCATTAGTTTTTTCTAATGTAAATGTATACTCAGCACCAAGCTCCCATTTTGCGTTTTCTTTAAAGTTTGATTTAACATTACTTCTTTCAACGCCATCTGCATTTGATGTATCAATTGCGTTATAACCAGTAACTGTCCTCATACATGGATTAGAAGCCTTGCTGCTGTATAACAGTGATGAAATACTGTTAAAGTACTTGTGATATATATCTACAGCATTCCATAAATTAACACCTAACATATCTGTTGCAACAATACCGAAACCTGACTGATTATCTGGTGTCAATGAAGTATCTGTAATTGTAAATGTTGCTGACATCTTAAAGTTTTCAGTATTAGGATTAATATATGTATAGTAATATTCAAATCCATCTTCATCATCTGAAATCTTACCACTTGCCTGTGCTGCAACCTCTAATGTTCCCTTTGTGTTAGTAATATCTACTGCATCTGCAACACTCTGCTTATTTGCAGCTGTATCACCTGTTTCAAGCTTATAATTATAAACTTCGCCAGACTCTGTTGTAATTGTTGATGTATTAGCCTGTGATGAACCAATAACAGCAATATTCCAATCCTGTGCAGCTTCTGCTGTCATAGTAATTGTTTCTGTATACACACCAACCTGTCCATCAGCTCTGTTTGCTGTAATCCTAACGTCATAATTGCCAGCTGTTAAACCTGTTAAGGTTATGTTTCCAGCTGTATTTGCCTGATCAGCTACAGTATAATCCGTGGCATCAGCCGCCTTATACTCTACTGTGAAATTATCAGCATCTTCAATATTGAGCCAGTCAATATATAACTGACCATTGCCCATGTTCTGAGCCATTTCAATAACTGGCTTCTTAACTGCCAGCACATAATTATCCTTTGCTACAACTGCACTTGCCTTATCTGGTGAACCAGTTCTCTGTGCAACTGCAACAAATGTATAGTTACCACTCCAAAGTGGCGTAAATACTGCTACATCCTTCTGTGACTTGAATGTCTGGGTTGTAACCTCATAACCATTCTCAAGCATTGTAACTCTGACTGCCTGTGCTCCGTTAAGTCTGTCAATTACAGCTTCAAATGGAACAACAAACTGTCCATCAGCATTAACTGTAACTTCACCAATTACCGGAGCAGCAACCTCGTCCCAAGGGATTTCAACTTCATCAACCGGGTCATATTCAACCTTAATTGAATAAATATCTGCACCATTAGTTCCACCAAGATAATAGCTTCCTGGTTTAACATTCTTGATTACATATTCGTTAATTCCATCATAGCTTAAATCACCTATAGCTGTGAACTCACTGTCACCAACCTTTACATATTCTAATGCACTGGCTGATGTACTCTTTGCTGCTGCTAATACTGTAATCTTTGCTGTCTGGGCTGTTGTGAACTTAATTGTAGCCTGACCACTAGTCTTAGCACCACCGCTAAGAAGAATCTTCTTAGCATATTCAGTTCCATTATACTTTAATGTACCAGTCTGAATCTTATTCTTGGCACTTATTCCCATAATTGTAAAGAAATCATTAGTTCCAACTGTTGTTTCAGCTAAACCTGCATCTGAAACCTCAAGCGGAATATTATTTCCATTAACTTCCTCTAAACCGATATACTTAACATCGATAGAATAGAAATCAACACCTGTTACACTACCAAGCTTATATGCACCTGGCTGTGTAAGCTCAAATGTATACTCAGCAATTTCATCTTTCACAAGCTTATCCAATACAACTGTGTTACTTCCATCATTATAAGATAATGATGATGTATCGTTCTTACCTGCTGCAAGTACTGTAACTCTTGCTGGCTGCGTAGTTGTAAATGAAACTGTAGCCTGACCTGTTGAATAATTAGATGCGCCATCCATTCTAAATGAATTTGCAAATGTTCTTTCTCCAAATACAAGATTCTTGCCTGTTATTCTCTTAACTTTTCCGCCAAGTGTATTAACACCAAAGAATCCCTCTGTACCTACTGTAGAATCTGCAATAAGCAAAGTATCTGCACCAAACAAAGCTTCATCTACTGTATCTGAATCCAATGAGTATTCTGGTCTTAAATACGATACTTCAATATAGAAAATATCTGCGCCATTATCTCCACCTAAAAGATATGTACCTGCTTCGAATGTTGTTTCAATCTTATTCATCTCCGCTGGATTATTAATCATATCATAAAATGTTGTAGCAGCACCGCCATCCTTACTGTACTGTAAGTGGAACTTAGTTGCATTTACTGCCTTTACTGTTGCATAGATTGTAACCTTAGCATCCTGTGCAAGAGTAAAGCCAATACCAGCCTGTCCGCTGGTCTTTAAACCGCCGCCTAAATTTACAGCCTGTGTATACATTCCATTATCAGCAGTAATCTTTAATTCATTACTGCTTCTGTCCTTCAGACTATTCTTTGCGTCTGGCTTAGCACCATAAACCGTAAAGAAACCATCTGTTCCGACAGTCTTATCCTCTGCCAATTTAACATCGTATCCACCAAAATCATCGGCAGACAATGTACTTGCATCAAGCACGTATGATGTCTGTGTTGAAGGCGATGTAGTCTCAGCCGCAACCGTCTTCGTTGCCCAATCCATTGGCATAATGCCAATTACCATGAGCACTGCCATAAAGGCAGCCATAAGCTTCTTAGTTTTCCTTTGCATAAAAACCCTCCCAAGTTTCTTATTTGCTTTTCTACGATTGCTATTCCCAGTTCCAATCATAAAACAGGATTTTATCATCCATGGCTTGTATTTAATTGTTCCCGCTTTTAGCAACGCGTTTTAACATTATACCTTTTATTGTATTATTTTACAACTGTTTTTTTATATAACTTGCAGGTAATACATGTTTTTAGTTCTTTTTTGTTATGCATTTTTAACAATATATATTAAAAACGACAGCCTTTCGAATATAATCTTAAGGCTGTCGTTTCTATGCGTATATTTAATTTTTTACCATTATCAATACTGAATTGGTTTATTAACGTCTTACAACTGTCTTTTTCTTCTTATCAAAGAAGTAAACGCCTGCTGCAATCGCAGCACTCATAATAATCATGAATACAAATGGTGCTGTTGTTGATGAATCACCTGTCTTAGGAGCAACCAAACCACTTGTTGTGCTAAGTCCATCTAATGTAAATACTGATGAAGCCACACCGCTGATAACTGCTCCAGCCTTTGCAACATCTGTAAGAACTAACAAGTCATTCATATTAACTGTTCCATCTGCATTTCTTGTAACTGGAAGCTGTGAATATACATGTGTTGTATAATCCATATGTGTATCAACCAGCTTGAACCAGTCAGCTGTAACATCTACTGCACTATTATGCGCTGTGTTTGCTGAAGGGTCTGCAGCTTCAAAGTTCCAGAAGTAGTTAGTATCGTTATAAACCTTTGATGTATCCTGTGTTCCCTTGAACTTAAAGTTCTCTGCAACATCTGTGAACTGTGTTCTGTATGATACAACTCCTGTTGCCATGAAATCTGTATTAGCTGCATCATTTGTATATAATGCTACGTTACTGCTTCCATTGTTAAATGATGTACAGTTAGTAACCTGAATATCAGGACAGCTGTTACTGTCAATACCCTTTGCCTTATTATCAAATGCTACTGAATTGATTAGCTTATGATAGCCTGACATACTTGAGCCACCCATCTTAAATCCGTTACCATTACCTTCACTAGTACCATCTTCGCCATATCCATTAGCATATGCTACACAGTTCTGAATTGTTACAGAACCAATTGCCCCGCTCTCAACCTTTGCAAATAAATCCCAGCCATCATCTGCATTATTATGAGCAACACAGCCGTCAAATACATTACCTTCACCAATTGTCAGCTTAGCAGCAAATCCATCTGCATCTTCATATCCTGCATCTGCATTTGACCATGATGTACAGTTAAGGACTAAGTTATTAGCTGGCCAGTCTTCTCTTGTATCTGTTGAAATATATCTGCTTATCTGTAAACCTGTGTTACCATTGTTATATGTGTGCATGTTGTCCATTGTAACATTGCTTCCTGAAAGACGAATACCGTCCTTGCCATTTGCTGAGTTCGTAACATCAAAGCCCTGGATATACCAGTAATCACCTGCTATTACCATACCTTCACAGTTACGTCCGAAATCAAATACTGGTCTTTCACTTTCTGATGTACCAGGCTCCCTTATCATTCTGATTGGCGCCTCAGCTGTACCATCAATACCTCTTTCAATCTTAACTGTTGATTCAAGATTATATGTTCCACCAAGAACAACTATTGTCTGTCCTGCCTTTGCATATTTAACAGCTGTGTATACATCAACTGGATTTTCTTTTGTTCCTACTCCCTTTGATGTTCCTTCTGGGCTAACGTAGATTACATCACCATTGAAGTTATCATATCTTACTGTATGTGTAAATGTAACTGGCTCATATGATGACAATGCTGCATATTCACCCGGCTTATAATTTTCATTAGGAGTTGCTGTAACTGTAAATTTGTTGTTTCCTAATTTAAGCTCTGTATCAAATGTACACTTTGTATCAGCAACAACGTCCTGATCTGCAACTACATTTCCATCTGCATCTGTAATAACAACATGACCATCTGCATTAGAAATATATGTAAGCTTATAAGCTTCACTGTTTGCAACAGTACCTGAAATAACTGTATATGAAGGAGTAATTAATGTTACTGGTCTTTCTTCTGCTGGTGCATCATTTTCTGGTGCAATTGTCGTAAACTTGATATCTGAGAATGTAGCCTTACATGTTCTTGATGCAAAGAAACCTGCATAAACATTCTCTGTATCTAACTGATCAAGAGCTTTTGTATCATAGTATTTCTTTGTTACTGTATTTCCTGCTTCATCTGTGTAGCTTACAAAATAACCTGTGTTATTTCTCTGAATTGTCATAACAAATGTTGTCTTATCATCTACACATGTTGAGAGAAAT
>JAUNPT010000093.1 GCA_030536565.1 Eubacteriales bacterium
CCATTTATCCGGCATTAAAACCAGTATTTAATGTGATTACACAATAGGAAAGGAAGTTATTATGAAATTTTTTATTGACACAGCTAATGTAGAGGATATTAAGAAAGCTAATGATATGGGGGTAATCTGCGGCGTTACAACAAATCCGTCACTGATTGCCAAGGAAGGCAGAGATTTTAAGGAAGTTATTAAGGAAATTACAGAAATAGTTGATGGCCCAATCAGCGGTGAAGTTAAGGCCACGACTGTTGATGCAGAAGGTATGATTGAAGAGGGCAGACAGATAGCAGCTATTCACCCAAATATGGTTGTTAAGATTCCAATGACAGTGGAGGGGCTTAAGGCGACTAAGGTTTTGTCAAAAGAAGGGATTAAGGTTAATGTTACATTGATTTTTTCAGCAAATCAGGCACTTTTGGCTGCCAGAGCTGGTGCAGCTTACGTTTCACCTTTCCTTGGAAGATTAGATGATATTTCACAGCCGGGTATTGGACTTATTGAAGATATCGTTGGAATATTCAGTAATTATGATATCCAGACAGAAATCATTTGTGCCAGTGTACGTAATCCTATTCATATTACGGATTGTGCATTGGCAGGAGCAGATATTGCAACAGTACCTTTCAAGGTTATTGAGCAGATGACACATCATCCATTGACAGATGCAGGTATTGTTAAGTTTCAGAATGATTATAAAGCTGTTTTTGGTGAATAGTATACAATATTGTATACATAAAATATTGTTGGAGAGAGAATTATATGATCACTACAGAAAAGATTACCACAACAGATGTAAAGAGGTTTAATAAAAATCGGATTTTTCGTCTTATTCATTATGCAAACAAAATATCAAGACAGGAAATTGCAGAGGTTTTGCAGCTGTCACTTCCAACTGTTAATCAGAATCTTAAGATTTTGACCAGTGAGAAGCTGATTACTTTTGTTGGCAGTTTTGAATCTACTGGAGGACGTAAAGCGCAGGTGATTACTGTAGATGGTATGTCCAGATGTGCTATAAGCGTCAATATTACAGCGGCGAGTGTTAAAGCTGCCCTTGTGGATTTAAACGGTGTAATAGTAGATTCTATAGAAGAAAGGCTGCCTTTTCAGCCAGAGGAATTTTATGAGAAAAATATTTCAAATCTCGTAGCCCGAATTATAAAAAACAATAATGTTGATGAAAAATGTATTCTTGGTGTAGGGATTACAGTTCCTGGTGTATTTAATCAGGATAATGATGTGATTCTTTCAGCTCCGACGTTAGGCATTAAAAATTATAAGATAGAAAGAATTACAAAAGACATACCATATAAGTGCTCAGTCATTAATGATGCGAGGGCCAATGCATATGCTGAACACTGGTTTGACAGAAGACCAGAGGATGAGGAGGATATTAATCTTGATATTTTCCAGCCATCTGTGGGACATGCACTTAACACAGGAAAACTATATGTTATGTTGAATACAGGTGTTGGTGGTACGCATATTGACCATGAGAAGATTCAGACAGGTTCCCATAACAGATACGGTGAATTTGGACATATGACTATTCATCCAGGTGGAGTAAAGTGCTTTTGTGGCAAGAAGGGCTGCTTTGAAGCATATGTTTCATCAAGAGTATTGTCAACCGATTTAGGGATTACATTGAAAGAATTTTTTATGGAGCTGCCACACAATGCCGAGTATACTAAGATATTCAAGGAATATCTTGATAATCTTACAACGGGAATTAATAACTTATATATTATGTTTGATGGTGATGTGGTAATTGGCGGGCCGGTAGCTGAGTACCTGAAGAATTATGAAAAAGTAATAAAGGAAATGCTTATTGATAAGTATTCTTTTGATACAGATGGAGAGTATTTCAGCTTCGCAAAGTGTCTTCCGGAGCAGTCGGACCTTGGGGCGGCATTAATGTTTTTAGGAGAATTTATAAGTAATATATAGTTGTTTGAGTATTGTTTATATTATATAATGAGATTAACAAATTGAAAGTTGAATTGGCGGTATGAATAATATAATCAGACAGACAAATAAAATATTAAAACATATAACATTGGAGCACTGCGTCATAAGATTTGTTATGGCGTGGTGTTTTGTTAGTTTATTTCAGATGGCAGATATTTTAAATAGGAACTTTGTATATATTGATAAAATAGATTATTTAAAATACGTTGGTTTTAATGAGACTATATTGCTTGTTATTTCAATGTTTGCTGCAATATATGTATTATTTGAGGCAGGCAGTTTATTTAATGAAGCATATATGGCAGTGGCTGAGAAGACAGTGCTTCTTTTGGTTTCGCTTGTTTATGGAGTAACATGTGTTGTAAATCATACCGACATATATTTTTGTATTGGTATAACAGCACTGTTAGGTTTTGCGGTATGCTACAGTGTTAAAGATATTGCTGTTTGCAGAGCAAACGTCTCCAAAACGGTTTTTGTTATAATTATGGCAGTTCTTGGTATGTTGTTTATTGCATTTACCGGAGGCTGTACTATTGCAAGATATATGTCTTATTCTTCACCTAATTTCGATTTAGGACTTTTTTCCCAGATGTTTCATTCCATGAAGACTAATCTTTCAATGAATACAACCAGTGAACGTGATATGCTGTTATCTCATTTTGCGGTACATGTATCACCGGCATTTTATCTTATTCTGCCTTTTTATGCAGTTGTATCTTCACCTGCTACACTTCAGCTTATGCAGGCAGTTGTAATTGCAGCAGGCTTGATTCCGCTTGCGGGTATATGCAGGAATCACAAGATGTCCAACGTGGAAATTATCCTGGTTAGTGTTTGTTATGTGGCATATCCGGTTATGAGCGGCGGTTGTTTCTATGATATACATGAAAATATGTTTTTGCCTTTATTCTTATTAACATTTCTGTATTTTATTGAAAAAGAGAGCCTGAAGGGGATTATAATTTCTATGCTTCTGGTGTTTTCGGTAAAAGAAGATGCGGCTATTTATGTGGCATTTATTGCTATATATATGATTGCAGGCTTAAAAATGTATAAAAGAGGATTTTTGGTTCTTGCAGGTGCATTGGTTTACTTTTCATTTACAACAGTACTGCTTGCTGCTATTGGAGATGGTGTAATGTCCTTTAGGTTCAATAATATGATACTTGAGGAAAATGGAAATATGTTAAGTATAATTAAGACGGTAATTATGCACCCTGCCTATGTTTTAACACAGGTATTTAAGCAGGAAAAGATGGAGTTTATGCTGCAGGTCTTATGTCCGCTGCTTTTTATGCCTTTGTTTTCAAAAAAATGGTACAGGTTTATATTGCTTGGACCATTTGTATTATTTAACCTTATGTCAGATTATCAGTATTTTCATAGCATATTTTTTCAGTATGCGTTTGGCTCGGGAACGCTTCTTATATATCTTACAATTTTAAATGTATCCGATATGGACGAAAAAATAAGAAACAGAGTAATTCCTATGCTTGCAGCTGCGTCAGTTATGTTTTTTTCATCAGTTATGTGGATTAAGACAAATGTAATAAAAGAATACTTTAAGGGTGATAATCAGGAAACCTATGCCATTATCAGAGAGGGACTTGATACGATTCCAGATGATGCCTCGGTTATTGCAACAACATTTTTGTGCCCTGCATTGTCACAGCATGATAAACTATATGAGCTGTATTATACAGATGAAGAAGCAGAGTATATTGCTCTTGATTTAAGAAGGGAAACAACAGATTACAGTGTCGAGAGTTATTTGAATAATTCTGATTATGAAACAGTATATTATGTGCCGTTAAAGATTGCGGTGTTTAAAAAGAGATAAGAAAAGGGGGTGTCGCACTAAGAATAGAAATTAATGTGGCGCCTCTATTTTATGTAAAGGCAATATATAGTTTATGTAGCTTCAGGTGCTTTGAGCCCGCCGGTGCTTAATGAGCGCAACGCGCGAATTTAGTATCCGCTGCGAGGCGAGAGCAGCGCAAGCGTGCCTGAACTACCTAAACTATATATTGCCTTATTATGTCATTGATGGCGCCACATTAATTTGATTGATTGAACTGCGACAGCCCCTTTTATATTAGATTAAACCTGAATTATTTATTATTATTTTTTGCATTCTCATTCTGCTTCATTGCCCGAACCTTTAATGAAAGTCCGAATAAGTTAATAAAGCCTTCTGCATCATGATGATCATATAAATCGCCAGTTGTAAATGATGCTAAAGATTCATTGTAAAGTGAATATGGAGAGGTTGTTCCGGCTTTGATTATGTTGCCCTTGTAAAGCTTGAATTTAACTTCACCTGTCACATATTCCTGTGTTTTTTCGATGAATGCCTGAATTGCTTCACGCAGAGGTGTGAACCATTTTCCTTCATAAACAACCTGAGCTAACTTGTTGCCCATATCGAGCTTCATTGTTGTTGTATCTCTGTCAAGTATAAGCTCCTCCAGCTGCTGATGTGCTTCATAAAGGATAGTTCCACCTGGTGTTTCATAAACACCGCGGGATTTCATACCAACAACACGGTTTTCTACAATATCAATGATACCAATACCATGTTTGCCACCGAGCTCATTAAGTGTTCTGATAATATCAGAAACCTTCATTTCCTTGCCATTTACAGTCTTTGGGACACCTTTTTCAAATGTCATGGTTACATATTCGCCTTCATCTGGAGCCTTTTGTGGTGTAGTACCAAGAACGAGGAGATGGTCATAATTAGGCTCATTTGCCGGGTCTTCAAGCTCAAGACCCTCGTGGCTGATGTGCCAGATATTACGGTCGCGGCTGTAGCTTGAGTCTGTTGAAAATGGAAGGTGTATGCCATGCTTTTGGCAGTATTCAATTTCGTCTTCACGTGACTGAAGCGTCCATTTTTCATTTCTCCAAGGAGCAATAATGTCTAAGTCAGGAGCAAGTGCCTTGATTGCAAGCTCGAAACGAATCTGGTCATTTCCTTTGCCAGTAGCACCATGACATATTGCTGTTGCACCCTCTAAACGTGCGATTTCAACAAGTCTCTTGGCAATTAACGGTCTTGCCATTGAAGTACCAAGTAAGTATTTATTCTCATAAACTGCATGGGCCTGTACACATGGCATGATAAAATCATCACAGAATTCATCAGTAATATCTTCAATATATAATTTAGAAGCGCCGCATGACATAGCTCTTTCGTCAAGGCCGTCTAATTCGTTGCCCTGTCCGCAGTCTGCACATACGCAGATTACATCATAATTATAAGTTTCCTTCAGCCAGGGAATAATAGCTGTTGTGTCAAGCCCGCCTGAATAGGCAAGAATAACTTTTTCTTTCATTATATAGTTCCTCCTAGAATATGTATATGGATGTCTTTGTTTTGACATCTAAATCTGAAAACTATCATAAACCAGTTACTGCAAAAATGCAATAGGTAAAAATGTATATTATGCAAAAATATGCATAAAAATTGTATAAATATAAATAATTCCAAAATAAGTCTTTACATAAGAAAAAAAGTTGCTATAATATTTTTATGATAAAGATGTAAGAAGAAAGGCGGTTACATAATGATAAAGGTTGGTATTATTGGTGCAACTGGTTATGCAGGCAACGAATTAGTAAGATTGTTATTAGGACATAAAGATGCAAAGATTGAATGGCTGGGGTCAAGAAGCTATATTGATGAAAAATATGCAGATGTTTATAGAAATATGTTCCAGCTTGTCGATGCAAAGTGCATGGACGACAATATGGAAGAACTGGCAGACAGAGTAGATGTGATATTTACAGCTACACCACAGGGATTATGCAGCTCACTTGTCAATGATGAAATCCTTTCAAAGGTTAAAATTATTGATTTAAGTGCTGATTTCAGAATTAAAGATGTAAGTATATATGAGCAGTGGTACAAGCTTGAGCATAAATCACCACGTTATATTGAAGAAGCGGTATATGGACTATGTGAGATTAACAGGGATAAGGTGACAAAGGATACAAGAATTATTGCAAATCCTGGCTGTTATACAACAACATCTATTCTTTCAATTTATCCTATGGTAAAAGAAGGAATTATAAACCCGGATACAATTATAATTGATGCTAAAAGCGGTACGTCAGGGGCAGGGCGTGGAGCCAAGGTGCCTAACCTTTTCTGTGAGGTAAATGAAAGTATCAAGGCATATGGAGTGGGAACACACAGGCATACACCTGAAATAGAAGAACAGTTAGGTTATGCATGTGGACGTAATAATTTGAAACTTATTTTTACACCACATCTTGTTCCAATGAATAGAGGTATTCTTGTAACTGCATATGCAAATCTTGCAAAAGCTGTTACTTATGACGATGTGAAGGCTGCATATGATAAATATTATTCTGATGAAAAGTTTGTGCGTGTGCTTGACAAGGATGTATGTCCGGAAACAAGATGGGTTGAGGGCAGCAACTTTGTAGATGTCGGCTTTAAGATTGAACCAAGAACAAACAGACTTATAATGATGGGAGCTCTTGATAATCTTGTAAAAGGTGCTGCAGGCCAGGCAGTGCAGAACATGAATCTGATGTTCGGACTTCCAGAGGACGAAGGCCTTGAGCTTGCACCTATGTTTCCATAGGTTTTAGGAGCTTACATTTTTTGTTAAGCTGGGAAAATCAATGAGATTAGTTGAAAGGATTAATTGACATGAAAGAATTTAATATGGAAGGTATAAAGGTAATTAAAGGCGGTGTTACCGCAGCAGCAGGCTTTATGGCAGCAGGAATGAGCGTTGGGATTAAGAATAATGGCAAGAAGGATATGGCAATGATATTCAGTAAGAAGCCATGTGTTACAGCCGGAACATTTACATTAAACAAAGTATTTGCAGCTCCAGTAAAGTGGGATAAGAATATTGTATATAATGAAGAAACAGCTCAGGCTGTTATTGTGAATAATGGTGTTGCCAATGCATGTACAGGCGTTGAGGGAGATAATGCCTGTGCTCTTGAAGCAGAAACTGCAGCAGAGGCTCTTGGAATTTCAGAAACTGCGGTGTTGTTAGGCTCTACGGGTGTTATAGGAATGCAGCTTCCAATGGAGAAAATCTGTAATGGAATTAAAGAGCTTCCGGCAAAGCTTGATTCGTCTATAGATGCAGGAACAATTGCAGCTGAGTCAATTATGACAACAGACACAAGAGCAAAGGAGGTGGCTGTTGAAGTTGAAGTTGGTGGTAAAAAGGTTACTATCGGCGGTATGTGTAAGGGTGCCGGTATGATTCATCCACATATGGCAACAATGCTTTGTTATGTTACAACAGATGCAGCAGTAGAGAAGAAGACACTTCAGAAAATGATGAGTGGAATTATAGATGACACATTTAACATGATTTCGGTTGATGGAGATACGTCGACTAACGATACAGCATTAGTTCTGGCAAATGGTCTTGCAGGAAATCCTGAAATTAATGGGGAAAGCCCAGATTATGATTTATTTGAGAAAGCCTTATATTATGTTTTTCGTGAGCTGTCAAAGAAAATTGCAGGAGACGGAGAAGGCTGTACATGTCTTTTTGAAGTGCAGGTAAAGGGAGCAGCTACTAAAGAACAGGCTAAAATTCTTGCAAAGTCTATAGCAACCTCAAACCTTACTAAGTGTGCGATATTTGGACATGATGCCAATTGGGGAAGGATTCTTTGCGCCATGGGGTATTCGGGAGCTGATTTAGAGCCTGAAAAGGTGGAAATATTCTTTGAAAGTGAAGGCGAAAGCTTACAAATCGTAAAAAATGGAACTGCAACAGATTACAGTGAAGAAAAAGCAACTGAAATTCTTTCAAAAAATCCGGTTGTATGTATTGCAGATGTGCATATGGGCAGTGAGAGTGCTACAGCATGGGGCTGTGACCTTACATTTGATTATGTAAAAATTAATGCAGATTACCGTTCATAAAAATGTTTAGAAATGAGGATTAAAATGGATATTAATGAAGAATTAAAAAAGGCACAGATATTAGTTGAGGCGCTGCCTTATATACAGAAGTTCAACAGGAAAATAATTGTGGTTAAATATGGCGGAAGTGCCATGGTTGATGAAGAATTAAAAAGAAAGGTCATTCAGGACGTTGTACTTTTAAAGCTTGTAGGTTTTAAACCTATTATTGTTCACGGAGGCGGTAAAGAAATCAGCAAATGGGTTCAGAAATCAGGAATGGAGCCTAAGTTTATTAATGGTCTGCGTGTTACAGATGAACCTACGATGGAAATTGCTGAGATGGTTCTTAACAAGGTGAATAAAAGCCTTGTTTCACTAATTGAACAGCTGGGTGTTAAAGCATGTGGTATCAGTGGTAAGGATGGCGGCATGTTAAAGGTAGAAAAGAAGACATCTGACGGTGAGGATATTGGATATGTTGGAGAGGTAAAGGCGGTGGATACAACACTCTTGGATTCTCTTTTAAAAGATGATTTTCTTCCAGTTATATGCCCGATTGGATATGATGATGAATATCATGCATATAACATCAATGCAGATGATGCAGCGTGTGCAATTGCAAGAGCTGTAAGTGCTGAAAAGCTGGCATTTCTTACAGATATTGAAGGAGTTTACAGGGATTACAATGATAAGTCAACATTGATTTCTGAGCTTTCAACGGACGAGGCAAGAGAACTGCTTTCAGGCGGTACAATTGGCGGAGGAATGCTTCCGAAGCTTAACAACTGTATAGATGCTATTGAACATGGTGTATCAAGAGTTCATATTCTTGATGGAAGAATCCCGCACTGCCTGCTTCTTGAAATATTTACGAACAAAGGTGTCGGTACTGCGATTTTGTCAAAGGAAGCAGAGAAATTTTTTACGGCATAATAAATTAATTAGAGAGAGGTCAAAGGTTATGAATACAGAACAAATAATTCAGACAGCAGAGGAAAAACTGATACATACTTATAACCGTTACCAGATTGTTTTGGATAAGGGTGATGGAGTAAGACTTTATGACAAAGATGGAAAAGAATATTTAGACTTTGGGGCAGGTATTGCAGTATTTGCACTGGGGTATAACAACAAAGAATATAACGATGCGCTAAAGGCGCAGATAGATAAGCTTATCCATACATCAAATTTATT
>JAUNPT010000094.1 GCA_030536565.1 Eubacteriales bacterium
AGATGCTTAATGAGTTAAAAAGGGCAGAAAAGTTTATATTTATGGAGTATTTTATTGTTACGGAAAGTTATATGTGGAATACCATTCTTGAGATTTTAAAGGAAAAGGTAAGACAGGGAGTGGAAGTCCGTTTCATGTATGACGGAATGTGCAGTCTTAAGCTGCTGCCATATGGTTATTATAAGGAGCTGGAAAAATTTGGAATAAAGAGCCGTGCATTTTCACAGTTAAAACCGGTATTGTCAACATATCAAAATAACAGGGACCATAGAAAAATCCTGGTTATAGATGGTAAGGTGGCTTTTACAGGAGGGATAAATCTTGCGGACGAGTATATCAATAAGGAAGTCCGTTTTGGCCATTGGAAAGATACGGCTGTTATGGTAAAAGGAAAGGCAGTCAGAAGCTTCACATTGATGTTTTTGAAAATGTGGAATCTGTCCAAAAAAGAGAAAAGCATATCAAAAGATGAGCTGTATGAATATGTAGATTCCATTGAAACGCCGCTGCCTGCAGATGAAGATGAGAGTAAGGATTTGCTTTTGCATAGGGGAGGCAATGTTACGCCTTATGGGGATAATCCGTTTAGCAGGGAAAGAATTGGCAGGCAGGTGTATATTGATATTCTGAACCGTGCCAAAGAGTATGTCCACATTATGACGCCATATCTGATTTTAGATGACGAGATGCTTTCAGCGCTGACTTACTGTGCTAAAAGAGGTGTTGAAACAATTATAATTATGCCTCATATTCCGGATAAGAAGTATGCTTTTCTTTTAGCCCATACATATTATAAGGAGCTGATAGAGAATGGTGTGAAGATATACGAATATACACCGGGATTTGTTCATGCAAAGGTATTTGTTAGTGATGGAATAAGGGCATCAATCGGAACAATTAATCTCGATTTCAGAAGCTTGTATCTGCACTTTGAATGTGCTGCATATATATATAAGAATGGTGCTGTTAAGGACGTGGAAGCTGATTATCAGAATACACTTAAGGATTGTGGGGAGGTTACTATGGATATGGTTATCAAGTATCCGCTAAGGCATCGTATAGCAGGACAGCTTCTTCGTATAATTGCTCCGCTTATGTAACTTACGCTTATGTGACTTTCAGCATATGTGATTTCCTGCATAAATCATTGTATTATTATACAATATGTAGTACAATATTGTTTAAGGCCTTGTCTGGTCTTAGTTTGTACGAAGTAGAGAAGGACAACGGAGGAAATAGTATGTTAACAGTTTCAATTTTGTTGGATTCAGTAGAAAAGGTACAGAGGTTTGTCAGCGTAATCAGCAAATATGCATGTTCATTTGATATTCAGTCCGGCCACAGCTATGTAGATGCTAAATCGCTGGTGGGAATTTTCAGCCTTGATATAAGTCAGGCACTGCATTTAACAATTAATGGCGGTGAAACAGAAATGGAGGATATACTTAGGGATATTCAGGAGTTTATGGAATACTAAGAAGGCAGTGATATTTCATGAACCGAAACATAAAAATCAGCGGGACAGTCATATTATTGTGACTGTCCCGCTGATTTCTAAATATAAAGTGCGGAAAAAGGGATTTGAACCCTCACGTGGTAACCCACACAAGAACCTGAATCTTGCTCGTCTGCCAATTCCGACATTTCCGCATACATATGTTTCTATGAATAGTATTCACACAAACACGCAATAACTATTTTACTTGTTATTATCAGTTATGTCAATGATAAAATGGAAAAAAATAAAAAAATAAAAAAAGGAGATTTATATGTATAAGGTGTTGATAGTTGAGGACGAAAAGGTTATTGCTGATGCATTGGCGGCACATCTTAGTAAATGGGGATATCAGGCAGTGTGCGTAAGTGATTTTCAGGACGTTTTAGGAATATTTGAAACGGAGCAGCCGCATATTGTGCTTATGGATATAGGCCTTCCTTTTTTTAATGGATATCACTGGTGTACACAGATTCGTAAGATATCGAAGGCACCTGTTATTTTTCTGTCGTCTATGTCTGATAATATGAATATTGTTATGGCAATTAATATGGGTGGAGATGATTTTATAACTAAGCCATATGATCTTAATGTAGTAGTGGCAAAGATCTGGGCGCTGATAAGAAGAACATATGATTTTACAGACAATTCTAATATTATTGAGCATAATGGCTGTGTGCTGAATATGAATGACCAGACGTTTACATATAACACTAATAAAGTGGAGCTTACAAGAAACGAATACAGAATACTGCAGTGTCTTCTTGAGAATACAGGAAGGGTTGTGTCACGCGACAGGATTATGGAAAAGCTGTGGGAGGATGAGGCCTTTGTAGATGACAACACACTTACTGTAAATATTACAAGGCTTAGAAAAAAACTGGAGGACGCAGGAGTGAAGGATTACATAAAAACTAAAAAAGGAGTGGGATATATTATTTCATGAAAAATGTAAGCTTGTATCTGAAAAGCAGAGTTAGAATAATAGCAGCAGTAATTATAACGGCAGTTGTTTGGACAGTGGTGTTTTTTCTTTATTCAGTTCCGGCTGCGCCAATTATATATGCTTATGAGCTTTTGGGTTTTATGTCTGTTGTGGCTGTATTGTTTGATTATACTGCATTTTACAGAAAGCATAAGGAATTGAAGCGCGCTATTAAATGTGATGAGATTTTCCATGTGAGGCTGTATGAAACAAATAATCAGATTGAAAAGGATTATCAGGAGCTTGTAGCTCATGTTATTGAACAGAAACATCAGGCAGAGGATTTAAGAATAAAAGCAATGACACAGATGCGTGATTATTATTGCTTATGGGCCCATCAGATTAAAACGCCAATTGCTGCCATGGATATGCTGCTTAAGGGAAAAGATGAGATTGATGGGACAGCCTGCAGCATAGATGTTTCTGAACTTAAAAGACAGCTGTTTAATGTTGACTTCTATGTTGATGCAGTGATGAATTACCTGCGTCTGGAGGGATTATCATCTGATTTTGTATTTAAGACTGTTTCTGTTAACACGGTTGTTAAAAAAGCTGTTAAGAAGTTCGCTGCCCAGTTTATAGGCAGGAAAATATCAATCAGCCTTAAGAATCTTGAATGCAATGTAAAAACAGATGAAAAATGGCTTGGCTTTATAATTGAGCAGATTATTTCAAATGCAGTTAAATACACTCAGACGGGTGGTAAAATAAAGATATATATGAAGGAAACATTTAACAGCTCATATAGGGTTCTGGTGATTGAGGATAATGGAATTGGTATTTTAGATGAAGACATTCCGAGAATATTTGAGAGAGGATATACAGGTTACAATGGGAGAATGGGTACAAAATCATCGGGAATTGGATTGTACTTAAGTAAAAAAGCAGCTGATAAGCTGGGAGTTACTTTGAGTATTCACTCCCAGCTTAACAAGGGGACAAAGGTTTTGATTGATATTACACAAAAACATATGGAGCATGAATAAATTCTTATTCAACCGGATGCAGATTTTTAAGTGAGATATCAAGGATTGGAGCTGAGTGTGTCAGGGCACCGCTTGATATATAGTCTACACCAATGTTTATAAGCTTTTCAATATTATCACGTGTTACGTTGCCTGAACATTCAGTCAAAGCGCGTCCGTTGATGATTTTTACAGCTTCGGTCATCATTTCAGCAGTCATATTATCAAGCATAATTATGTCAGCGCCTGCTTCAACTGCTTCACGAACCTGCTCGAGATTTTCTACCTCAACTTCAATTTTTCTTACAAAAGGAGCATATTGTTTAGCCATGGCAACAGCCTCTTTAACACCGCCGGCAGCACCGATATGGTTATCCTTTAAAAGAACTCCGTCGGAAAGGTTATAGCGGTGGTTGTAACCACCTCCGGCTTTAACAGCATATTTTTCAAATATTCTGTTGTTTGGAGTTGTTTTTCTGGTATCTAACAGCTTTGTTTTACTGTTTTTCAGAAGGTCTGCAATTGAACGGGTATATGTAGCAATTCCGCTCATGCGCTGAAGATAATTGAGTGCTGTTCTTTCACCTGAAAGAAGTACGCGTATGTCACCGCGAATGGTTGCCATTAGCTGCCCGGCTTTAACATTGTCTGAATCTTTACAGTAGAATATAAATTCTGTTTTGTCGTCAAGTAATTCAAATACTCTTTTGAATATGTCAAGTCCTGCAATTACACCGTCCTGTTTGCAGATTAGTGAAACCTCGCCAAGCTTAGGCTCTGGCATAACCGCATTAGTTGAAATGTCCTCGCTTGTAATATCCTCGGCAAGAGCCTGTAATATGAGATTATCTGCATTTAGCTTCATTGATATGCTGTTCATGTGTCTTTTTCATCCTTTCTATTTCGTCAAATATAAGTTTTTTGTTATCACTTTGTAGTTTGTCATAATTTTTGAAGATGCCAGAATCTATAGATTTTAGAGCCTTCTGTATAGTAGAATCGGAAATTTTATCATTATATTTTCTGATAATATCACAGGCTGCCCGTTCTGCAAATACCAGACTTTCAAGAAGCGAGTTGCTGGCAAGCCTGTTGGCACCATGAACTCCATTGCAGCTTGTTTCACCTACTGCATACAGATGTTTCATGGAGGTCTGGCTGTAGCGGCCGACATCTACACCACCCATAAAATAGTGCTGGGCAGGAACTACAGGAATGGCCTCCTTAGTCACGTCATAGCCTTCTAAAAGACAGTGCTTATATATGTTTGGAAAATGGCTTATTATATCTGATTTGTCCAGTGGGGCCATGGAAAGCCATACATAAGGCTTGTTATCCTCCTCCATCTGTTTATATATAGCATTTGCAACAACATCTCTTGGCAAAAGCTCATCAATAAAACGCTCGCCGCTGTTGTTGTACAGTAAAGCACCTTCTCCGCGTACAGATTCTGAAATCAGAAAACGTCTTCCGGATTTTTTGGAATAAAGAGTAGTTGGGTGAATCTGTATATAATCAATATTCTGCAGTTTAATATTGTGCCTTAAAGAAATGGCAAGAGCATCACCGGTAAGATGTCTGAAGTTAGTGGAGTGTTCATACAGGCCTCCGATTCCTCCACATGCCCATATTGTAAAGTCTGCCATAATGGTAAGGAGGTTGTGTTTTTCTTTGTTGGAGCGGCATATGATTCCGCAGCAGGTATTGTCTGCTTCGATAATATCAAGCATTGTAATATCCTCAATTATTGATACATTTGGCAGTTTATTAACCTGAGCTAGAAGCTTGCTTGTAATTTCCTTTCCGGTGATATCTTCGTGGAAAAGTATGCGTGGGGTGGAGTGGGCCCCTTCTCTTGTATATACTAATTCTCCGTTAGCATCTCTTTCAAAATCCACGCCATAGTGTATAAGTGCGTTGGCAATGCTTCTTGATGAACGGATCATTATATCCACAGAATCTTTGTTGTTTTCATAGTGACCGGCTCTCATAGTGTCTTCAAAATAACTGTCATAGTCATCATCATTTTTTAATACACACATTCCACCCTGTGCCAGAAATGAATCACTGCTTTTTATATCAGACTTGGTAATTATGATGATTTTTTTGTCACGGGGAAGATTCAGCGCCGCAAAAAGTCCGGCTACGCCGCAGCCGGCAATTACAATATCGGTATTTATATTGAGACTTACATTTTCAATAAAATTATTTTTCATAAGAAACTCCATTCCTATCTGGCGAGTTCAAGCATTCTTGTAAGTGGAAGACTTGCGCGGCTTATGACGTCGTTCGATACATTGACAACATTTGCTTCGTTAATAAGTGCATCACGTACTTTTTCAAGAGTTACCTTTTTCATGTTAGGACAAAGCTGGTCTGAACTGGCTAAATAGAAATGTTTATCAGGATTCTTCATCGTCAGTTCATAAAGAACACCAGATTCTGTACAGATAATATATTCGCTTGCATCACAGCCGGAAGCATAATCAATAATTCCGGAAGTGCTTCCTATATAATCCGCAAGCTCAAGTACATTAAGAGTGCATTCAGGGTGTACTAAGACTCTGGCATTTGGATGTTCAGCCATGGCTTTTAAAACATTTTCTTTTGTAATGTCCTTGTGGACATGGCAGAAGCCATCGTTGAATATGAAATTTTTTTCGGGTACAAGTGATGCTATGTAACGTCCAAGATTTTCATCAGGTATAAAGAATATATTTTTGTTTGGAAGCGCTCTGACAATTTTAAGTGCATTAGATGAAGTAACGCATACATCAGAGTGTTTTTTTAGCTCAGCAGTAGAATTGATATAACAGACGACTGCGAGATCGTCATATTCCTGTCTTATTTTTTCAATATAATCTGCGTCTGCCATATGAGCCATAGGGCAGTTTGCAAGCATGTCCGGCATTATTACCTTTTTATCAGGATTCAGCATCTTGGCACTTTCTCCCATAAAGGACACACCGCAGAAAACTATAGTCTGTTGCGGAACTTCGGTGGCTTTCTGGGCAAGAAAGTAAGAGTCCCCTATGAAATCAGCAATATCCTGTACTTCATTGGCTACGTAATAATGTGCCAGAATTACAGCATCTTTTTCTTTCTTAAGTCTGTTGATTTCCTTTTTGATTTCATCTGATTTAGCGTCCATGGTACCTCCATTATCCTGTACATATATGTACAGATATTTTTCAATAGTTACAATGATTGCCATTATAACACTTGTTTTTGCAGCTGACAAGACAGTTGTAAAGAAAATGTGTAAGGAATGTAAAATGGGATTTCTTACAAAAATGTAAGGAAAACGTAAGAAACTTCAATGGAAGATGTTGTGACTTTTAGATATACTCTGTATTGTGATAATGATTATATAGAATTATGGAGGAAATGATATGGCATTATTAGATGTAAGAAATTTAAAAAAGGTATATACGTCCAGAATTGGTGCTAATCAGGTTTTGGCACTTTCAAATGTGGATTTTAGCGTTGAACAGGGAGAGTATGTTGCTATTATGGGAGAATCAGGCTCTGGAAAAACAACGCTTCTTAACATATTGGCGTCTCTTGACAGACCTACTGGCGGGGAGGTTATTCTTAATGGAAAGAATACAGTTGAGATTAAGGAAAAAGAACTGTCTGCATTTAGGAGAAATAATCTGGGATTTGTATTTCAGGACTTTAACCTGTTAGATACTTTTTCCATCAGGGATAATATATTTCTGCCACTGGTGCTGTCAGGAGAAAAGTATGACGCAATGGAGAAAAAGCTTAAGCCGATTGCCATAGAGCTTGGAATTGAGAATATATTGGATAAATTCCCATATGAGGTGTCAGGCGGACAGAAGCAGAGGGCAGCTGTGGCAAGAGCACTTATTACAAATCCACAGATTATTCTCGCTGATGAACCAACGGGAGCTTTGGATTCAAAGTCAACTGACCAGCTGCTTGACTTGTTTGAAAGGATTAATGGCAGAGGGCAGACTATACTTATGGTAACTCACAGCACTAAAGCTGCAAGCAAGGCAGGGAGAGTCCTGTTTATTAAAGATGGTGAAGTGTTTCATCAGATATATAAGGCTTCGATGACAGATGAAGAAATGTATACTAAGATTTCTGATTCGCTTACCGCTTTAGCAACAGGAGGTGAGCATTTTGAGTAGGGCATTTTATCCTAAAATGGCGCTTTCTAATATAATTAAGAACAGGCAGACATATTTTCCATATATTATAACCTGTATTCTTACCATTATGATGTATTTTATGATGGGTTCTATACTTCATAATGAAGGGGTCAGAAATATGAATCATGGTGAAAACGTTGTCGTTCTTTTAAATATTGGAATGTGGGTTACTATGATTTTTTCTGTTGTGTTTCTTTTTTATACTAACAGCTTTTTGATTAAAAGAAGGCACAAGGAAATTGGGCTTTACAATATTCTTGGTATGGAAAAAAGGCATATTGCCAGAATGCTTTTTTATGAAACTTTATTTACCGCAGCTGTATGTATAGGTACAGGAATACTTATGGGCGCACTTTTTGGCAGACTTATGTTTCTTTTCCTGTTCAAGCTTATAGGCTCAACGCAGGTGCCTTCATTTCAGGTTCCGGGAATAGCTGTTGTTAATACATTTATTACGATGGCATTGGTGTTTTTTGCTATTTTATTATATAACCTTGCAAGGCTTCATCTTACTAAGCCGATTGAGCTTATTCATGGCGGACAGATTGGCGAAAAGGAACCAAAAACAAAGGTACTGCTAACAATAACTGGTGTTATTACTATGGGTGCGGGTTATATATTTGCGCTTATTGTCAAGAATCCTTTTGAGGCAATGACATATTTTCTTTTGGCAGTAATACTTGTTGTCGTGGGAACATATTGCCTGTTCACAGCAGGAAGCATTGCGCTTATTAAGCTTTTGAGGAAAAACAAGAAGTTTTATTATCAGACGAAGCATTTTACCAGCGTGTCAGGAATGCTCTACAGAATGAAACAAAATGCTGTCGGACTTGCTAATATATGTATTCTTTCAACTATGGTTTTAATCAGTGTGTCAACTACAGTATCAATGTATCTTGGAATGGAGGACGTATTAAAAACAGCTTATCCAAATGAAATAAACCTGAAAGCTGTATTTCATGATGGATATGATGAAGCAGGCATTGCGAAGGTTGAAAGTGCTGTCAGTGAGATTACAGACAAGTATGATGCCAGACTTTCCGGTTATTCAGCAGTTTCTTCTGTAACCCTGTTTTGCAGGACGGATAAAGATGCAGGGAGCTTTAGCGTGTTTGATGATGCAGCTATGATGAGAGTATATTCAGAGAGTGCGGCAGCCTGTCTTGTAATGACAGCAGATGATTTTAATAAGCTGGAGGGAAGTAATTACAGTCTTGGCCATAATGAGATTATCGTATATAAAAGAGATGGTTATAAGCAGGAAAATGTGGAGCTTCAAACAGGTGGTCATACGACCTCTTTTAAGGTTGCAGATGTAATAAAAAAATAGAGAATGCTCATTTGGGAATTGAAGAGATGGAGCAGCTGTATCCATGTTATGTATTTATAGTGGAAAATAAGAGTGTAATGGAGAACATTGTTGCGGCAACACAAGGAAGC
>JAUNPT010000095.1:0-1633 GCA_030536565.1 Eubacteriales bacterium
GTTTATTTTGATTTAGCATTTCTGTCAAGTACTTTCCATATTTTTTCTATAATATTTTATCATACAATTTTTCAAAAATCAACTTGAGCCATAATGTTGATAGCGTAAATTTATTGTCAAATTATTTTGTTACATTCACCTGTTACATTTTCTACTAATATTTTCATTGAATAAATAGCTTCAAGCTAGTATAATCTAATAACAGAATATAGAAACATCAGAATGGAGATGAAAATTTATGACATTGATTAATAAAGATAAGTTTTTAAATGGAGTAGGCAAAGCAGTTGACGGCGTTAATTCCACTGCTGACCATGTTGACCAGTTTATTAAGGACAAGCAGATAGACCAGAAAATAAACTCTGCCATTAATAAAACAGAGGGCTTTATCAAAGAAAACCAACTGGATAAAAAAGCCCAGAAGGCTGTTAATACCTTGGGACGTGGAATAAAAGCTGCCGGTGAAAAAATGGAAAATGCATTTGACAAAAACAAATCCAATTAAATAACACAATCTTAAAAAACGCATGTAATGTACGCCTATACATTACATGTGTTTTTTAATGAAATAATTTTACCCTTAGACGCTTTTATCAGCCATGTTCTTTACGTCTCCCATATCCTTCAAAGCTTCCAAAGCATATAAATACCCGTTTAGGCCAAGCCCTACAATCTGTCCGTTACATACAGGAACTGTAACTGAGGTGTGTCTAAATTCCTCTCTTGTATGTACATTTGATATATGAACCTCAATCTTAGGAATATCCTTAACTGATGCCAGTGCATCTCTTACAGCATAGCTGTAATGTGTGAATGCTCCCGGATTTATAACAATTCCATCCACATTATCAAAATAAGCCTGCTGGATTTTATCTATCACAGCTCCTTCGTGGTTACTCTGAAACACTTCTACTTCAATGCCTAATTCATCTGCCTTTTTTTCAATCCTCTTTATAAGTGAAGCATAGTCCTCATTACCATAGATTCCTTTTTCCCTTATTCCAAGAAAATTAATATTAGGCCCATTAATTACTAAAAATCTCATTCTTATCTGCTCCTTTTATAATGTTAAACATTTCTTCAAATGATAAGTTGTCTGTATCAATCACAATATCAGCCGCAGCCAGATAAATATCCTCTCTGGCCTGCATAAGGCTTTCTATCTTTTCCTTAATATTACCACCTGCCAGCAATGGTCTGTCTTTATCTGATTTAAGCCTCTTAAGCAGCACCTCTGCCGATGTTTTAAGATAAACAACAGTTCCAAGCTCCTTAAGCAGTCTTGTGTTTTCTTTTCTCACAGGAAGTCCTCCTCCCACAGAGATAACTGTATTTTCAAGAGTTCCTATAAGCTCCTTAAGTGCTTGTGTTTCCATATCACGAAAAGCTTTTTCACCATCGTCTGCAAAAATTTCTTTAATTTTTTTTTGCTGCTGTTTCTCAATATACTGATCCGTATCGCAGAAGCCATATTTTTTATTTATTTTTAACCATCTGCCAAATGTAGTCTTTCCAGAGCCCATAAATCCAATCAAAACAATATTATTCATAAATTCCCAGCTCCTTTTTCATTGCCTCATAAACCATATCTATATCCGTCTGGCTAACCCTGCAGCCATTCCAGAGCTCAAAT
>JAUNPT010000095.1:1643-8686 GCA_030536565.1 Eubacteriales bacterium
GCACTTACTCCCTGATAAAGCAGCATTTTAAGTCCATTATACGCACACTTCCCCTGCTGTTCAACCAGCTTCATAAACTGAGTTTTTGCAGGATTATATATAATATCTACTCCAGCCTTAACCTTTTTATAAAAAGCTTCATCTTCTATTAACGCTCTGTTACATTCCGGATACAGACCTACACTTGATGTCTGTATTGTGATGTAATCATCACCCAAAATGCTGTTATATTCGTCTATAGCTAATGGAATTACACATCTGCTGTTAAAATGTGCATTTACATCATCTGCAATCAGTTCTGCCTTTGCAACAGTCCTGTTAAGCAGGTAAATGACAGACGCACCCTTATCTGCACATAAAAATGCAATTGCACGCGCAGCTCCGCCAGCTCCCAGAATAATAACCTTCTGGTTTTCAAGATTAATTCCCACATCACTCAGCTCTCTGTCCAGCCCTATGATATCTGTATTATAACCCTTAAAGCCATTGTCAGTCCTAACCAGTGTATTAACTGCTCCAATAGCCTTGGCAATTGGGTCAATATCCGCCAATGAAGAAATAACCGCCTGCTTGTAAGGCACTGTGACATTCATGCCCAGCAAATTAAGCGCATATGCGCCCAAAACTGCATTATCCACCTGATTTTCTTCCACCTTAAATGTTACATATGCCATATCCAGCTTACAGCTTTCAGCCAGTGTGTTATGGATTAATGGTGAAATAGAATGTCCTACGGGATTTCCTATAAGACCACATACTCTTGTTGTTCCTTTAATATTATTCATTATTTCTATCCTTTAATATAATGTAATCTTTTCCATTATGCCTTCTTTTACTTTTCCTGTAAAAATAAAGCACAATCCACTCCAGTCTTCTTTTTAAAACTATTTGTATTTCCTCATGCGGGTCAATTGGTTTTACAAGTATTGTCTTAATACCCGCCCTGTTTGCCCCCCACACATCTGTAAAAAGCTGGTCACCAATAAATAGTGTATTCTTGCTGTCTGTTCCCATCATATTCATTGCCTTAACATAATTGACAGGAGATGGTTTTTTTGCCCTGCTTACATACTTAGACGCCACCTGCTCTGCCAGCGGCTTAACTCTTGTCTCTTTGTTATTAGATATGATACATGTATCAAAGCCTGTTTTTCTTAAGCTTTCAAACAAAGCAGCTGCTCTCTTTGTAACAGGTGCACCATGTTCAACCAGTGTATTATCAACGTCAAATATTATCCCTCTGTATCCCTTATCGTATAGTTTTTTATAATCCACCTTATATGCTGAATCAACATACCAGTCAGGATAAAATCTTTTAAACATATCATTCTCCATTCTTATATAACAAACGCCTGATAAGCTAAAGATAAGAGGATATAACACATTTACTGTGCAATATCCCCTTTGGCATATACTTAATTCAGGATTTTTTTAATCTCGTCCATAAACGTATTGACGTCCTTAAACTCCCTATATACAGAAGCAAATCTTACATAAGCAACTTCATCAAGCTCCTTTAACTTGTCCATTACTATTCTGCCTATTGTAGTCGTTGGAATCTCTTTCTCACCCATATTAAAAATCTGGGTTTCAATCTCATCAACCATTGTATTAATCTGGCTTAATGATATTGGTCTTTTATGGCAGGACCTGACTATACCTGCAACAATTTTCTCCCTGTCGTACGGCTCTCTGTTATCGTCCTTCTTAATTACAATGAGAGGCATTGTTTCCACCTTTTCATAAGTGGTAAATCTTTTCCCGCACTCATCACACTGACGTCTGCGCCTTATTGAGCTGTCATCAGTTGGTCTTGAATCAATTACTTTTGTGTTGTCTTTTCCACAAAATGGGCACTTCACGTTTCCTACCTCCAAACATAAAATTATAGAATAATTATAATTTAATATTACATTCCGGTCAACTAAAAAAATGGATATTATTTGAAGTATAAAAGAAGGTCATCGGGCAATCCTTTTAATAAGCATTTAGATACAAGGAGGTAAAATCCTCTCCTCACCAAAGGATAAGTTCTAAAAACAGAACTGGATTTTGCTTCGCAAAACAAGGAGGATTATATGGCCGGATATAAAGTGGAAATATGCGGTGTAAATACATCTGCACTGCCTCTGTTAAATTCTAAAGAAAAGGATGCTCTACTCAGGAAAATCAAAGCAGGTGACACAACTGCCCGGGACCAGTTTATTAAAGGTAATCTGCGTCTTGTACTAAGCATTGTACAGCGTTTTTCCCAGAGCAGTGAAAATATTGATGATTTATTTCAGATAGGCTGCGTTGGCATGATTAAAGCCATCGACAACTTTGATATTTCTCAGGGTGTACAGTTCTCCACATATGCTGTACCTATGATTATCGGTGAAATAAAGCGTTACCTGCGTGATAATAATGTAATACGCGTCAGCCGCTCCTTACGCGATACTGCCTATAAAGCTATTTATGCCAAGGAAAGTCTTATGCGTAAAAACCAAAAAGAACCGACTATAACTGAAATTGCCTCAGAAGTCGGTATTGCAAAAGAGGATATCGTTATGGCATTAGATGCAGTACAAACTCCTGTTTCACTGTATGACCCAGTATACAGTGATGGAGGTGACCCATTATATATTATGGACCAGGTTCAGGACAAAAAAGCCAAAGAAGAAAACTGGGTTATAAGCATTTCCCTTCGTGACGCACTTGACAAGCTCCCCTCACGGGAAAGAAAAATCATTGACATGCGTTTCTTTGATGGAAAAACACAGATGGAAACCGCCTCTGAGATTGGGATTTCACAGGCGCAGGTCAGCCGTCTTGAAAAAAATGCCTTAAAAATAATGCGGCGTTATTTATCATAAACTAATATTCTGACCACAGCATATTTTTCATACTCTGCCCTCCTGTAACACATTATCTAAAGCGCGCATATAATAGATAATAAGTATTATTGGGGCAGATTATGAGAGTATGTGATTTAAGGAATAAACAAATTATAAATCTATCCGACTGCAGGGCAATAGGTTATGCCTGTGATATAGATTTTGACCCACATACAGGCTGTGTCACTGCACTGATTGTTCCAGGTCCCGGACATTTATGCGGATTTTTGGGACGTGATTTTGAATATATAATCCCATATAAATGTGTCAAAAACATTGGCCCAGACGTGATATTAGTAGATGTATGCCTTGATAAAATCAAAGAAAAATGCGTGTAAGCCTGCTAAAATATTATGTTTTTCTTTTGTAAATGCTTCTATTATGCTATAATATACGCAAATAAAAACGTATATTGCGGAGGGCAGGACAATGGATAAAAAATATGTTGCCTACGTTGGAAGCTACACTAACGAGTCAGGTAAAGGAATCCATATATATGACATGGATGTAAAAAACGGATTTATTAAAGAAAGAAATGAAGTCATTATTGACAACCCATCATTTATAACATTTTCCCCAGACAAGCAGTTTTTGTATTCTATCTGTGACCAGGGTGTTTCAGCATTCGCAGTACTGCCTGATGGAAACCTTGAACTTATGAATGTACAATCCATCAATGGAATGAGAGGCTGCCATCTTTCTGTTACATCAGACAATCGTTTTCTAATTGTTTCGGGTTACCATGATGGCAAGGTTACTGTCATGAACCTTGAAAGTGATGGACGTATTGGTATGATTGCTGATGAGCTTTTCCATAAAGGTCTTGGCAGCATAGCTGAACGCAATTTCAGACCTCATATCAGCAACGCTGTATTTACTCCAGATGAAGAATTGCTCTGTGTATGCGATTTAGGCATTGACCAGATAAAGCTCTATGAGTTTAATCACACTTCTGGCCGATTAAAGCTTTTTGACATTGTACGCTCACAGCTGGAATCCGCTCCAAGACAGATTGTCTTTAGTCCTGACGGACGTTTTGCCTATGTTGTCTGCGAGCAGAAAAATTACATCAATGTATATTCCTATGACAAAAATTCCGAAAAGAATCGTTTTGAATTAATTCAGAATATCTTTACAGTAAGACGTGACCACAAAACTAACAGTGCCGCATCTAACATAATAATTACAAATAATGGAAACAATCTTATCTGCTCTAACGCTGGTGATAATACTGTTACAGTATACAAAATCAACAAAAAAACCGGGGAACTTTCCACATTAAGCTCGCTCCCTGTCAGTGGTGATTACCCAAAATACATTGCTTCATTTCCTGATGACAGGCATATAATGAGTATGAATAATGATGGCAACTCCATCACGCTGTTCACGATTCATTACGACAAGGGCCTGATAGTCATGAATGGGCCTGAGCACAAGGTTTCGCATCCAAATAATATGATAATTAAAGAGCTTTAACTTATAGCTCTGTTTTCACTTGAATTAAATAAGGCTGTGGTTTATATGGGATTGATATTTACCCTATATAAACCACAGCCTTATTATACGCCTAAGTACCGGCCTACCGTGTATATTTCTCTGCCTGAACCTTAATAAGCTCTGCATCATCGAAATAATTAATCTTCATTGCAGCTTTTACTTCATTGAGTGTTTCCTGTGCGGCATCATATGCAGCCCTTGTGCCCTGCTGCAGGATATCATATACGCCAGGAATATCCTTCTCATATGCATGTCTTCTTGCACGAATTGGCTCCAACTGCTTCTGAAGCACGTTATTAAGGAACTTCTTAACCTTAACGTCGCCTAATCCGCCTCTCTGGTAATGCTCCTTCAACTCATCAAGATTAGAATAATCTGGCAGAAATTCAGCAAAATCCTCCTGACTTGAGAAAGCATCCAGATATGTGAATACACAGTTGCCTTCTATCTTACCCGGGTCTTCTACACGAAGATGGTCAGGATCTGTATACATGCTCATTACCTTCTTCTTCACTTCATCTGGTGTATCAGAAAGATAAATACAATTTCCTAAGGATTTACTCATTTTTGCCTTGCCATCTGTGCCCGGAAGCCTTAAACATGCCTTATTGTCTGGAAGCAGAATATCTGGCTCAACAAGCGTATCACCATATACCGAATTAAATTTGCGGACAATTTCCCTTGCCTGCTCAAGCATCGGCTCCTGGTCCTCACCAACCGGAACTGTTGTTGCCTTAAAGGCAGTAATATCCGAGGCCTGACTTATTGGATAGGTAAAGAAACCAACTGGAATACTCGCTTCAAAATTACGCATCTGAATCTCAGACTTAACCGTAGGATTTCTCTGTAGTCTTGAGACTGTAACTAAATTCATATAATAAAATGTTAATTCTGTCAGCTGTGGAATCTGTGACTGAATGAAAATATTAGTTTTTGCCGGATCAATCCCTACAGATAAATAATCAAGTGCAACCTCAATGATATTCTGACGAACCTTCTCTGGATTATCAGCATTGTCCGTCAATGCCTGTGCATCTGCAATCATAATAAATATTTTATCAAATTCACCTGAATTTTGTAATTCAACTCTTCTCTTTAAAGAACCTACATAGTGTCCAAGATGAAGTCTTCCTGTAGGCCTGTCGCCCGTTAATATAATCTTTGACATTTTTTCTCCCTGCTTAATTTAATTAATATATCAACGCATTATCCCGCTGAACTTTCTATATAGCTTAGACTGCCAAAATATCTATTTTAAAGCTTATTATGCAGTATATAAAATGACCTTTTGGCACCCAGCCCCATATGTAAAATATTGTATCATAAATAATTACAAATAACAATTGAGAATTATGTTGAATCGTAGTAGAATAATGAACAGTAAAAAAAATGGAGGTAGCTATGAAACATTTACTTAGTCCACTTGATTTTAATGTTGACGAACTTGAAAATCTTCTTGATCTTGCAAAAGACATTTCCCGCGATCCTAAGAAGTACAGCCACTATTGCGATGGCAGAAAATTAGCCACATTATTTTATGAGCCAAGCACCCGTACAAGACTTAGCTTTGAAGCAGCAATGCTCAATCTTGGCGGTTCTGTACTTGGCTTTTCTTCTGCAGATTCAAGCTCTGCTGCAAAGGGCGAAAGTGTTTCAGATACAATCCGCGTAATTTCATGCTACGCTGATATCTGTGCAATGCGTCACCCTAAAGAAGGAGCTCCAATGGTTGCAGCTTCCAAATCCGGCATTCCGGTTATTAACGCAGGTGATGGTGGTCATCAGCACCCAACACAGACATTGACCGACTTAATGACAATCCGGGAGCTTAAGGGTTCTCTTGACAATTTCACTATTGGTCTTTGCGGAGACTTAAAATTCGGACGTACTGTTCACTCACTTATCAATTCACTGATTCGTTATAAAAATGTTAAATTTGTTCTTATTTCACCTAAGGAGCTTAGAGTTCCCGACTATATCAGGGACGATGTCCTGTCAGAGAATAATGTTGAATTTGAAGAAGTTGAAAAACTCGAAG
This sequence comes from Eubacteriales bacterium, assembly GCA_030536565.1. Classification (GTDB taxonomy): domain Bacteria; phylum Bacillota; class Clostridia; order Lachnospirales; family Lachnospiraceae; genus Lachnospira. Next base: position 8,055 of record JAUNPT010000095.1, read on the forward strand.
ATGTCATGCCAAAGCTGGACATTCTCTACATGACAAGAGTACAGAAAGAACGCTTCTTTAGCGAAGACGAATACGTACGTATGAAAAATTTTTATATTCTTGACAAAGCCAAAATGGAGCTTGCAAAAGATGACATGTACGTTCTCCACCCACTTCCCCGTGTGAATGAGATTTCTGTTGAAGTTGATGATGACCCGCGTGCAGCTTATTTTAAGCAGGCCCAGTTCGGTGTATATGTACGTATGGCTTTAATCCTTACGCTCCTCGGATTAAATAATTAAACAAATTTTTGCAGATGCGCCCCAAAGAATACAAATATTTTTATCAGAAAGGAAGCTTATCATGTTAAATGTTGGACAGTTAAATGAAGGTTTTGTCCTTGACCACATTGAGGCCGGAAAATCTATGATGATTTACAATAACCTTGGCCTTGATAAACTGGACTGCTGCGTTGCCATAATAAAAAATGCACGCAGCAATAAAATGGGTAAAAAAGATATCATTAAAATAGAAGGCGGTCTTGATTTAGTAGACCTTGATGTTCTTGGCTTCATAGACCATAACATAACAGTAAACATAATTAAGAATGGCAAGATAGTTGATAAGAAGCCTCTTTCCCTGCCTAAATCAAT
>JAUNPT010000096.1 GCA_030536565.1 Eubacteriales bacterium
ATATATGAACATTGGATTACAAAAGATATTATTGCATATCTGAGAGCAGCTGATGGCAATATGAGCAGAGCTAATATGCTGCGAATCATCAATAAACCTGTGAGATATATTACGAGAGCATTTTTGTCTGAGCCAGTGAATTTTGATGAATTAAGTGCAAGTTATAGAGCTGATAAAGAAATTTTAGGGCAGATTGACAGACTTCAGTTTGACTTGAATATGATAAAAAAGATGACAACATTTGCGGCAGTAAATTATATTCGCAAGGCAGCAGGCTATGATGGTTACATTGAAGAATTTGCAGTAAAACATCATATAAAGCCTGAAGCCTTAATTAGGGTTGCAGATGAAGTTACGTCTCAGGTAAAAGCATATGATAGTCAGTCTGAGTGGATTAATTATATTGAAAAAAATGCAAAAGAGTTAAATGAGCTTGAGAAAAAACAAGGTAAGAGCAGTGAGGATTATGGTGTGCAGCTGCGTAGCATTCATAGCTCAAAGGGACTGGAATTTAGGGCAGTATTTATATTGGATTTTAATGAAGGAATGATACCTTATAAAAGGGCTGTGCTTGACGAAGAAGTAGAGGAAGAACGTAGACTGCTTTATGTTGCAATGACGCGGGCGAGGGAGTATCTGTATATTCTATATACAAGAGAACGATATAATAAAAAAATGACTGCTTCCAGATTTCTTCGTGAAATCAATAGGCAGTCATGTAAAATTCACTCAATTGAAAGGGAAAGTTAATTTTCCTGGTTTTCTTCGTCCTCTTGTGCATAAAGTTCTTCATATTCCATAGCGTCAAGTTCTTCATCGAAAGCTTCTGCAACGATTTCATACTCTTCATCAGAAATAATATTTTCAAGAACTGGTTCATTGTTATCTGAGATTGTATATCTGTATAAGAATACATCATCACTTTCTGCGTATTCACCGCTTATTGGAAGAAGGGCAATATAATTATTATTGCCGGCAGGGAATCTTCTTATGATTACACATTCACATTCCGTACCATCATCTAAAGAAAGAGTTACAGTATCATATTCGTTATTTATATTTTCCATATTAATCTCCGTTCCGGAGCACTTTGTGCGACTGGGTGATGAGAAATCAGCGAATGAGATTTCTTATCTGCCATCAATGCTATTTGTGATGCTCCAGCACAAATAGCGTAGTGAAAAATAAGCTTTCGAACTTATTTTTACACTAATCTGCATTTTTTATTATTATTTGATATTATTTACTTTAACATAGGTATTATATAAATTGCAATAGATAATAAAGTAAAGAAATATTTGAAAAAACTTTATTTTATTTACAAAAAAACTTGATTTTATTTGTGTCAAGTTATATAATATTTATAAATTAAATAAGTGGTCAAAGGGGACATCTTTAGGGCAGTTATCTGCTTTGGATTTGTTCCCTTTTTTTACTTTTTAATATATTAAAATTGGATTTGGAGGACGAATATGGATAAAATTGATAAGAAACTTATAACATTATTACAGGAAAATGCGAGAATGCCATTAAAAGCATTGGCAGAGAATGTATTTTTGTCATCACCAGCTGTATCAGCTCGTATAGAAAGACTGGAAAAAGAAGAAATTATAGAAGGGTATGAAGTTAAGGTTAATCAGTTAAAGCTGGGATATCATATTACAGCATTTATTAATTTGGAAGTTGCTCCTGTACAAAAGCCCGAGTTTTATCCATTTATAAAATCCTGTCCTAATGTTGTTGAATGCAACTGCGTAACAGGAAATTATTCAATGCTTTTAAAGGTTGTTTTCCCAAGTACATTAGAGCTTGATACATTTATTGGACAGCTTCAGAAATTTGGAAGGACAAGCACACAAATCGTATTCTCAACTCCTGTTGAACCACGTGGTATTGATGTGAATGCAGAAATGCCGCAAGCAGAGTAAGCTTATACTATTTTTTGATTATATACTGCCATTGTATTGATACAGCGGCAGTATTTTTGATATAATAAATACTAATCGAAATAAATGATATATGGATACATATATATTATAAAAAGCAGGAGTGAGGAGTAAAATGGTTAATCAGGAAAAGGCAAAGCTTATTTTAGAGAATGTAAAAAAGGTTATTGTAGGTAAAGAAGACGTTAGCAAGCTGGTAATGACAGCTATTCTGGCTGGCGGGCATGTCCTTTTGGAGGACGTTCCGGGAACGGGTAAAACAGTTATGGCAAGGACATTTGCAAAGAGTATTGATTCGGAATTTTCAAGAATACAGTTTACTCCGGATCTGCTTCCATCAGATGTTACAGGCATACATTTTTATAACCAGAAAGAATCTGAGTTTGTTTTAAGAAAAGGCCCGGTTTTTGCAAATGTTTTGCTGGCTGATGAAATAAACAGGGCTACGCCAAGGACACAGTCAGCATTATTGGAGTGCATGGAGGAACATCAGGTTACAATTGATGGAGAAACTCTGGCACTTAAAGAACCTTTTGTTGTCATTGCAACTGAAAACCCAGTTGAGACAACAGGAACTTATCCGCTTCCAGAAGCACAGCTGGACAGATTTCTAATGAAGGTTTCTGTAGGATATCCAGAAAAGAGTGAAGAAATTACTATGATAGAAAGGTTCTTAGACGAAAGTCCTTTGTCAGCCATTGAACCAGTATGCACAGGCGAAGAGATTGCGGCTATGCAAAAGGAAGTTAAGTCAGTTTATATTCACCCTTCATTGATGGAATATATAGTTAATCTTGTACATTCAACGAGAACGCAGAATGGTGTCATGGCAGGTGTTAGTCCAAGAGGAACATTAAAAATGATAAATGCGGTAAGGGCCTATGCTTATATTGAAGGAAGAACATATGTAGTTCCAGAAGATATCAGTACTCTGGCAGTTCCTGTCTGGGCACATAGAATTGTTCTTGAACTGGGACTTACAAGAGGGGATAACCGGGAGAGGATTATTGAAAATGTGATTTCAGAGGTGGAAGTACCGACTGAGGATTGGAATAAATAATGAATATTGTTCTTATGTTAGTTGGGGTTTTGCTGGTATATGGCATTCTCCAATACATTTATAAAAGAAAATGGGCGCTAAATCTTACAGTAGATGTTGAATTTACAACTGACCATGCGGTTCCAGGAGATATTATATACCTTAAGGAAACCGTGATTAATAATAAAAGACTGCCGCTCCCATATATATATATTAAATTCCAGCTTTCCAAGAATTTTAAATTTCTGGAAAAAGATGGCAATTCAAGGATATCGGATCAGACTTATCGTAATGATGTGTTTTCATTGCTGTATTATCAGAAGATAACAAGAAGGATTCCTATGATGTGTAAGCAGAGAGGTGTTTACGAAATTAAAAATGCAGAAATTGTTTTTTCAGGTATATTTATGAATGAGACAATGGTAAAAAACAGTCCAAATAAAAGCAGGATAATAGTATTTCCAGAGGCCGTGGATTTGAGCTCTTTGGAAGTTCCGTTTAAGAATATGCTTGGAAATCTTGAGAGGCGGAAGTATCTGCTGCAGGACTGCTTTGCGTTCAGGGGGATAAGGGACTATGAAAGCCATGATTCCATGAAAGATATTAACTGGAAAGCTTCAGCCAGAACGGGACAGTTGTGTGTTAATGAGTATAACGAAACCGCAAGCCAAAAGGTAACGATTCTTTTAAATCTTGAGCCGGAAGGAATGCTTAAGCAGGATAGATTGAGTGAGGAGAGCATTTCAATTGCTGCAGGATTTGCACAGAGGCTTATTGAAAGGGGAATTGAGGTGGCTCTTATCAGCAATGGCTGTGATATTTTCTGCAAAGAGCCTGTTAGAATAGAATATGGGAGCGGAAAGCTTCATCTTAACACAATCAATACAGCCCTTGCGCTAATAGATTTATCAATTGATATGCCTGATTTTTCGCAAATGCTTATAAAGCAGAAGGAGAAGGACAGGCTTATGGTAAATGCTGAGTCAGTGTATATTATTATATCGGCTAATAAACGTAAGAATTTTGTTAATGCAGTGAATAATCTTGTTGAAAATCCAGCAGAGTCAATGTGGATTGTACCATATCATTATGGAATGGATTATAAAGTTATAGGCAGCTTAATACCTTCTTTGAAATGGGAGGTGGGTTATGACAACTAAAAAGTTAACGATACTTCAGACCATTATGGATATTCTTATAATGTCAGTGACTTATATAGCGCTGATGGCAGGTATATATAGGGGTGTACTTGGAAAGCCTGACAGAATAATGTGGCATAGTATATTTATTCTGGTGCCAGTGTTTCTTACATATATTATGAGAATATATGTAAGAAATTATTTCCTGTTTATGGCGGGGCATTTTGCTATTATGCTTGCTGCAATATTTGTGGGGCATGAGGATTTAGATTCAACATTTTATTTTGCTGCCGCTGCCGCTGTGTGCGTGCATTCAATCAGATTAAATATGCGTCTTGTAGATAAAAACCTGTATATGAGGAATCCAGCTGGTGCTGCAGGTGATACAGCCGAAGAAAAGATGAATGTTTTAGAAGCTCTTGCAGCAAGTGAGAGAATGAGCCCGTATTATGCTGTTGTTATGATAGGCTTTTATATATTTGGAGGTTATAAGGGCTCTGTACTGCTTCAGAATGTTGAGGTAGTGTTATTTATAGTGTTTGTGATTCTGCAGGTGCTGTATAATCAGCTGCAGAGTATTAACAAGGTCTTTTATACAAATAAAGATAAGTCAGAATTTCCGGCAAGACAGGTGGTCAGAATCAATGTAATTATAGCATTTATAATTATTGTTTTAATGCTGGCGGGAATGCTTTTATTTTATTATGGCCCTTATGGAAATGCATTCACAATCGCAGGTTCAGCTTTATTTGCAGTATTCCGGCTGATTCTTAAGATAATTCTTACAATCTGGGGTATGGGGCCGGAGTCTGGTACGTCAGTTTTGGAAGAAGAAACAACAATTGAAGAAACTACGTCGGAATTAGAAACGCAGGAGGAGTATGTTGCGTCCAGCGTTATGGAGGCTCTGGCTGAAACAATAGGCATGGTGCTTATGTTGATTCTTGCAATATCTGTTATTTATATGATAGTGCAGTATGCAAAAAAGGTGTCTTCGTCAAAAAATGAGGGGTTGGATCAGATGGAGTTCATCAAAGAGGAAAACCGTAAAGAATATTTTAGAAATGATTCAGTAAAGCAGTCTGGAAAAAAAGGGAGCAGTCAAAATACAGCATACAGAAAAATCTATAAAAAACGTGTTATTATGGGAAACAATAAGAAAAAGCCTGATAAAACGCTGCCTCCTGAAATACTTACAAAGAAAACTATTACGCAGCAGGAGGAGCAGGCAAGACGTGTTACTGAAGGATATGAAAAGGCAAGATATTCTAAAGAAAACGTATCAAAAGAAGAAATTGAGTACCTGAAGAACCTGAAGAAATTATAAAAGCATCTTGACATTCGCTGCCAATTCATGTATAGTCAGTTTTAGTAATAAGTAAATGCAATGAAGAGGAATATTAGGTAATGCCCTGATTACAGAGAGCTGTCGGTTGGTGTGAGACAGCAGATGGAATTTATTGAACTCGCCTCGGAGCTGCTACCTGAAATGGACTATAACAGTTCAGAAGTAGGCGTAGCCGGAAGCCAACCGTTATATTGGACAGAATATAATACATATTATGTACGTATTCAGCGAGTGCACAACATAGTTGTGAATAAGAGTGGTAACGCGTGAGATTATAATCTTTCGTCTCTTAATATGCAAAAGAAACAGTAGTTTCCAAGCATATAGAGACGAAAGATTTTTTTCTATATGCATATTAGAAAAGCCTTTTACTTATTATCCAATAAACTAATTATAAAAATGGAGGAATTGAATTATGTTCGATTACAAACAGTATGAAAGAGGTTACTTTATGCCACCAGTTCAGTGTCTTGACTGGACTAAGAAGGAATATATTGACAAAGCACCAGTCTGGTGTTCTGTTGATTTACGTGATGGAAACCAGGCACTTGTAGAGCCTATGAATCTTGAAGAAAAGCTTGAATTTTTCAAAATGCTTGTTGACGTTGGATTTAAGGAAATCGAAATTGGATTTCCAGCGGCCTCAGAGACAGAGTATGAGCTTTGCAGAACGCTGATAGAGAGAAATATGATTCCTGAAGATGTTACTATTCAGGTACTTACTCAGGCAAGACCTCATATTATTAAGAAAACCTTCGAGGCAGTAGAAGGTGCGCCTAAGGCTATTGTCCACGTGTATAATTCTACATCTCTTGCACAGAGAGAGCAGGTTTTTAGAAAGTCTAAGGAAGAAATTAAACAGATTGCAATAGAGGGTGCAAAGATGTTAAAGGAGCTTGCAGAGAAAGCAGATGGAAACTTTGCATTTGAATATAGTCCGGAAAGCTTTACCGGGACTGAGCCGGAGTATGCGTTGGAGGTGTGTAATGCTGTTATAGATGTATGGGAGCCTACAAAAGACAATAAGTGTATTATCAATCTTCCTGCAACAGTTGAAATGTCACTTCCACATGTATTTGCCAGTCAGGTGGAATATATGCATAAGAATCTTCATAATCGTGAGAATGTTATTATATCCCTGCACCCACATAATGACCGCGGTACAGGTGTAGCAGATGCTGAGCTGGGACTTCTTGCTGGAGCTGACAGAATTGAGGGTACATTATTTGGAAATGGTGAGCGTACAGGTAATGTAGATATCATTAACCTTGGCATGAATATGTATGCACAGGGAGTTGACCCTGTCCTTGATTTTTCTGATATGCCAAGACTGGCAGAAGCCTTTGAAAGATTGACACAGATGAAGATTGATGACAGACATCCATATTGTGGAAAACTTGTATTTGCTGCGTTTTCAGGTTCTCATCAGGATGCTATTTCAAAGGGAATGCATTATCGTATTGAGAAAGATCCTAATAAGTGGACAGTGCCTTATCTTCCTATTAATCCAGAAGATGTTGGACGTACATATGATTCAGATGTAATACGTATTAACAGCCAGTCTGGTAAGGGCGGTGTGGCTTATGTTCTTGAGCATAATTATGGAATGATTATACCAAAGAAAATGAGAGAAGATTTGGGATATGCAGTTAAAGATGTCTCTGATGCTGCACATAAGGAGCTTACTCCTGATGAAGTGCTTGAAATCTTTGAGAAAAGATATAAAAAGTTTAATCCTGTATTTAAGATTACAGAGGTTCACTTTAAACAGATTGATGGGATTGAGACAATTGTAACAATTGAGCAGAATGGAGTTAAGACTGAGGTAGAGGCCAAAGGTAATGGACGTCTTGATGCTGTAAGTAATGCACTTGCATTGCATTTTGGTAAGCCATGTGACGTATGTGTATATGAAGAACATGCCTTAAAACAGGGCTCAGACTCAAGCGCTATTGCATATGTTGGAATCAAAGCTGATGATGAAACAGAGTATTTTGGTATTGGTATTGACCATGATATTATAAGAGCGTCAATAGATGCTATGGAATCTGCAATGAACAGAAGCTTGTCCTAATCATTTCTATTGGCCTTTAAACCCTTATATTTTATAAAATAATGCAAATTACCCTACAAAAGAGGGAAGATGTATAACTTTATAAGTGGTAATATTTATGATAAATAAAAAGAGTATAAGGGAGGAAATGTTTATGGGTATAATTAAAAATACGAGAAAGATGCAGGGAATAATTGGAATCATATCTGCGATTTTGTTTGCGCTTTTTTCAATTGTTTCATATAGTGTCAGTGTAAAGGCGGATATTATATATTAAAAGATATCTCGCCATACAGGCTTAAGGAGTGTTATGAAAAAACAGAGTTAGGAAATGCATTGGGGGCGGCAGTTGAATTTGGAGTATTTGTTGAGGGGACAACAAGCTTAAGAGGACATATGGACAGCAACCTTGCAACAGAATTTTTTGATATGGGCTCAGATTTTGGCGCTGGAAAATATTCAAATGATGTATGCGGCATGGTTTATGTTGCTGACAAGGACTGGGTACCATCAGCCAAGACTATTAAAGCAGACACCCTGATTGTCGGAAATCCAAGTGGTGGTCTGTATGCAGACCATGGGTCAAACTGGAGTGTGGCAGATGTAAAGATAGGTACAAGAAGTGATATTGGTGAAATGTGGCATAGTGATGAAACACAGCCATTTATAAATCTGAAAGAAGAATTTAACAGGCTTAGAAAACTTTCACTTTCATATAGCATGATGGATAATTCAGAAGGAGTGCTAAAGAATGGGAACGAAATTGATTTTTCTGATGTAACCCAGGATGTGGCATATTATAATATGGATTCGGCAGAATATGGCAGCATTATAAGTGGAATAAATATTTTAACAGGTAATGTACAATTATGCGTTATTAATGTTGACATGAAAGACTGTGCAGGCAGTGATTTGCTTCTTCAGAGAACAAAAATTGATGGAATTGGAACAGGTGCTAACAGCTATAATTGTAATAAGGTTATATGGAATTTTTATGGGAATAATGAAATAACAGTTATGTGTGATGAAACTACAGGTACAATTTTATCTCCTGACAATGATTTCTACATGGCAAATACAAGTGCGGGACGCTTTATAGTAAAGAATTTTTCTAATGGCGGGGAAGCTCATTTTACATTTAGATTTAGAGTG
>JAUNPT010000097.1 GCA_030536565.1 Eubacteriales bacterium
TGCTAACCGGGCAGAGCAGATGGAAACTAATTTTTTTAAAGCCAATATTGAAGCAGCTGATGAGTTAGCACGTCAGCTGCGGCTTAGAAATCTCTCAGGCATTATTATTGTAGACTTTATTAACATGAAAAAAGAGGAACACAATAAGGAATTGTTAAGTTTTTTATCAAAGCGTTTGAAACTTGATACTGTTGCAGCCTCGGTTATTGATATGACCCCACTTGGACTTGTCGAGATAACACGCAAAAGGAATGGAAAAACTCTTGCCGAACAGATTCAGGGTGAATTAAAATGAATAAACATTACAGCTATGTATTATTTTATAATTCAATAGAAAAATGGTTTAACAGCCACACACGTGCCTTAAAGCTGTTATTATTTCTTTACAACTATATGTCATGGGCAATAGCGGCAGCTTATGCTTTTTTAATTGCATATTGCATAAGCTGCAAAGATATATTTTCCACTGTTAAGGTGATTACAGTTCCATTAACCGCATTTATTGTTGTCACAGTGTTAAGATACTGTATTGATTGTAAGCGGCCTTATACCAAATATCCTCTAAATCCGCTGGTTATTAAGGAAAAGACAGGTGAATCTATGCCAAGCCGTCATATGCTGTCAATTACAATAATAGCAATGGTATGGTTATATATATACATGCCTGTTGGCATTGTTTTATGGATTTTATCAGTAATTATGGGGATTGTAAGGGTTCTTGCCGGGGTACATTTTCCAAGAGACATCATTGTTGCCGCATTAATCAGTGTTATTTTTGGATATACAGGTTTGTGGCTGTTATAGTATGATAAATATAATTTATAGAAAGCAGTTAAAAGAATGTTCAGTTTTTTTAACTGCTTTGTATATTATGTACAATGTTTTGCGAGTAATCTTGTCTGCATTGTACAAAATACCAATATATATAAACTTACTCTAGCACATTAAAGTACAAATGTGGTAAAATATAACAGCTGTATAAAAAAATATTTCACAATTATTATATATAAGAAAGGAAGTTTAAAAAGTGGCAGAGGTTAAAATTATGCTTGGTAATGAAGCAATCGCAAGAGGTGCTTACGAAGCTGGAGTTAAAGTATCAGCAGCTTATCCTGGTACACCAAGCACAGAAATAAGCGAGAATATTGTAAAGTATAAGGACGATTTATATTGTGAATGGTCACCTAATGAAAAAGTAGCAATGGAGGTGGCAATCGGCGCTTCAATCAGCGGCGTTAGGGCAATGGCTTCAATGAAGCATGTCGGCGTCAATGTTGCAAGCGATCCTTTATATACCGTATCATATATAGGAGTGACTGGCGGACTTGTTCTTGTAGCAGCAGATGACCCGGGTCTTTACAGCTCACAAAATGAACAGGATACAAGAATGATTGGCAGGGCGGCAGGAGTTCCTGTTATTGAGCCTTCAGACAGTCAGGAGGCTAAGGATTTCATGAAGTTTGCTTTCGATTTAAGCGAAAAATATGACACGCCTGTAATACTTAGAACAACCACAAGGCTTTCACATTCACAAGGGCCTGTAACCCTGTGTGACAGAGAAGAAATAGAAGATAAAACATATACGCGAAATGCTTCAAAAAATGTTATGATGCCTGGCAATGCTAAAAAGCGCCATCTTCATGTAGAGGCACGTACTCTTAAGATGATGGAGGATGGTTCGGCATTTCCAATTAACAGGGCAGAATACAATGATACTAAGATTGGTTTCATTACATGTGGTATAGCATACCAGTATGTAAAAGAGGTATGTCCAGATGCTTCTATTTTAAAGCTTGGCATGGTCAACCCACTTCCAAAGAAATTGATTGAAGAATTTGCATCTAAAGTTGATACTCTGTACATATTTGAAGAATTAGAGCCAGTAATCGAGGAGCAGGTTCGTTCATGGGGAATCAAGTGCATTGGAAAGGAAATATTTACAATTCAGGGTGAATACAGTGCCAATCTTTTAAGAAAAGCCGTCCTTAAACAGGAGCTCAGCCTTGAAAAAGCCGCTGATGTTCCAGCACGCCCTCCGATTCTTTGTCCGGGCTGTCCACACAGAAGTGTTTTCTATACGCTTAACAAATTAAAACTTCATGCAGCAGGAGATATTGGCTGTTATACATTGGGTGCAGTTGCTCCTCTTAATGTAATAGATACAACAATATGTATGGGTGCAAGCATCTCGTCGCTTCATGGTATGGAGAAGGCAAGAGGAAAAGAATATATTAGGGACTGGGTTGCATGTATAGGTGATTCTACATTTATGCACACAGGAATTAATTCACTTATCAATATGGTATATAATCAGGGAACCGGAACTGTTATGATTCTTGATAATTCGACAACTGGAATGACTGGACATCAGGATCATGCTGCTACAGGCAAAACACTTCAGGGTGATATTGTTCCTGCAATAAGTATATATCATCTGTGTAAATCATTAGGAATTGAGCATGTATATGAGGTTAATGCATTTGACGAGCTGGAGCTTGAAAAACAGCTGCTTGCTGCAAAAGACAGAGACTGTGTAACAGTTATTATAACAAAGTCACCATGTGTACTTTTAAAGGGCAATGTATTCCCTGACAAATGTGTTCCTGTTGCTGAAAAATGTAAAAAGTGCGGTGCCTGCTTAAAGCCTGGCTGCCCTGCTTTAACAAGAAATGAAGACGGAACAATATCTATTGATGAAACAATGTGTAACGCATGTGGATTATGTAAGGCTCAGTGTAAGTTTGGTGCGATTGAAACCGTTGCAAAATAGAAAGGATAAAAAAATGCTTACTAAAAATATTATGATTGTTGGTGTCGGAGGTCAGGGTACACTCCTCACAAGCCGTATTTTGGGCGGGGTTATAACTGATGCAGGCTTTGATGTAAAGTTATCAGAGGTTCACGGAATGGCACAGCGTGGAGGAAGCGTTGTGACATTTGTAAGATACGGTGATAATGTAGCAGAACCTATTGTTGAAGAAGGACAGGCAGATGTACTAATTGCCTTTGAAAGGCTTGAAGCGTTAAGATATGCACATTTTCTGAAAAAAGATGGTGTATTGGTTGTCAATGACACAAAAATAGAACCAATAACCGTTGTTACAGGAGCTGCAAAATATCCAGACAACATAATTGAAAATCTATCCCAAAAATATAAGGTATATACAGCAGATGCAATGAATGAGGCTCTTAAGCTGGGTAATTCCAAAACATTTAACGTAATTGTTCTTGGCATTGCAGCGCAGCATATGGATTTCAGTGAAGAAGCCTGGCTTAAGGTTATTGAAAAAGTCGTGCCCCCAAAGACTGTTGAATTAAATAAGAAGGCATTCCTTACTGGCTATAACATGTAGCTTAATGGGTGCAGCATAAAAATATTAAGGATACCATGGACGTAGCCTTATGGAAAGGATTACACTTATGATTTGGAATGAAACAAAGGAATGTATGAGCCGTGATGAAATGAATAATCTCCAGAGCTGCCGTTTAGTAAAAACTGTCGACAGAGTATATCATAATGTTCCATATTATCGTAAGAAAATGCAGGAAGCAGGACTTGAACCAGGTGATATTAAAGGAATAGAAGATATCAATAAGCTTCCATATACAACAAAGGACGATTTAAGAGACACATATCCGTTCGGACTGTTTGCTGTTCCTATGACAGAAATTGTACGTACACACGCTTCCAGCGGTACAACAGGAAAAGCTACAGTTGTAGGCTATACCAGACACGATATAGATGTCTGGAAGGAATGTGTTGCCAGAGCGTTTGCCCAGGCGGGCATTACAAGAGAAGACCGTATGCAGATTGCTTATGGATATGGCCTTTTTACTGGCGGTCTTGGTGCTCATTATGGTGCTGAAAACCTTGGTGCAATGGTTGTTCCTATGTCAACGGGTAACACCAAGAAGCTTGTCACCATGATGGAAGATTTTGATGTTACAGCAATTGCATGTACACCATCATATCTTATACATATTGCTGAGGTTTTAAAAGAAACAAATAAAATTGATAAGGTTAAGTTAAAAACCGCTGTATGTGGTGCTGAACCATGGACTGAAAATATGAGAAGGCAGATTGAGAGTGAGCTGGGAATTAATGCATTCGATATCTATGGACTTTCAGAGGTGATGGGGCCTGGCGTTGCATGCGACTGTATTCACCATAAAGGCCTTCATGTTTATGAAGACCATTTTCTTCCTGAAATTATTGACCCTACTACATTGCAGCCAGTAGGCGAGGACGTAACAGGAGAACTGGTTTTTACGACCCTGACAAAAGAAGGGCTTCCATTATTAAGATACAGAACAAAGGATTTAACCAGCATCAATTATGGAAAATGTGAGTGCGGAAGAACCCTCGCAAGAATAAGCAGATTTAAAGGACGTTCTGATGATATGCTTATAATCCGCGGTGTTAATGTATTCCCAAGCCAGATTGAGGCTGCACTTCTTGAGATGAATGGAACTACGCCTCATTACATGATGATAGTAGACCGTCAGGGTTCTTTAGATACCCTGGAGATTCAGGTTGAAGTTGAGGAGCGTTTTTTCTCAGATGAAATAAAAGAGCTTGAAAGCCTGAGCAAAAAAATCGCACATGTCGTTCAAAATGCGATTGGGCTTGCTGCAAAGATTAAGCTTGTGGAACCAAGAACTCTTGAAAGAAGTGAAGGTAAGGCAAAGCACGTTATAGATAACAGAAAGCTTGTTTAAGGAGGTATGTTATGTATATTAAACAATTATCTGTATTTCTTGAAAACAGAGAAGGACGTTTAGATGATGTCCTTGAAATTTTAAAAACTAATGGAATCAATATTGTTTCCTTAAGTCTTGCAGATACTGCTGACTACGGAATGTTAAGGCTGATTGTAAATTATTCTGAAAGAGCACTGGAAAGCCTTAAAAATAATGGATTTTCTGCAAGTCTTACCAATGTTACCGTAGTAAGGCTTCCACATAAAATAGGACAGCTTCAGGAGCTTGCCTCACTGCTTTGTAAGGCTGATATTAATATTGAATATATGTACAGCCTTTCAATTGGACAGAATGATGCATGTATAGTATTTAAAGCCTCCGGTGCACTCGATAGTATTAAAGAACAGCTAAAAAATGATGGTGTTGAGTTTGTGTCACAAACTGAAATTGCAGGAATGGTCGGGTAATATGGTTATTGATTTTCATACACACACATTTCCAGAAGCAATCGCCCACAAAACTATAAATATTTTAGAAAAACGATGTGGTCAGAAGGCGTACACAGATGGTACGTTAAACGGACTTTTTCTGCAGATGCAGGCCGGAGGGATTGATATGTCTGTAATTCAGCCTGTAGTAACAAGACCAGAACAGTTTAAGACTATAAACAATACGTCATGTTATATAAATGAACATTACGAAGGCAGCATAATTTCCTTTGGAGGCATACATCCTGATTCAGCTGATTATAAGGGAGAGCTTAAAACCATTAAGGCTATGGGGCTAAAAGGCATTAAACTTCATCCTGATTATCAGAATACATTTATTGATGATATAAAGTACATGCATATTATAGATTTTGCCTCTGAGCTTGGATTGATTACACTTATACATGCAGGGGTAGATGTTGGTATCCCAAAACCTGTTCATTGCACCCCATTGGCAGCTGATAATATGCTAAGACAGGTAAATCCTGAAAGACTTATTCTGGCACATCTTGGTGGATGCGATATGTGGGATGATGTAGAGAGATACCTTATAGGCAAAAATGTTTATTTAGATACAGCCGTAATATACGGACGTATCAGTAATGAGCAGTTTACAAGAATAGTCAATGGACATGGGGCAGATAAAATATTATTTGCAACTGACAGTCCATGGTGTGAACAAAAAAGCAGTGTCCAATGGATAAATGACCAGACATTGTCCGAAAATGAGAAACAACTGATTTTTTCAGACAATGCATGCAGACTGCTGAATATTTGTGGCTGTTAAATTAAAAGCATAAAGGAGAATTTGTATGATTGCAAAAATTATATTACTGGTGATATTTTTTACTACTATGTTAGGTGTAGGTATTTACTCAAGAAATAGGACTAAAAGTGTCAACGATTTTGTGCTTGGAGGACGCGGCGTAGGGCCATGGCTTACAGCCTTTGCTTATGGAACCTCTTATTTTTCAGCAGTTGTTTTTGTTGGATATGCAGGACAATTTGGCTACAAATATGGTCTGGCATCTACCTGGATTGGTGTTGGCAATGCATTGATTGGTTCTTTGCTTGCATGGGTTATTCTTGGGAGAAGGACTCGAATTATGAGTAAGCATTTTGAATCAAAAACTATGCCCGATTATTTTGGCAAAAGATATGACAGCAATGCATTAAGAATTGCAGCCTCAATTATTTCTTTTGTATTTTTAATTCCATATACTGCATCTGTATACAATGGTCTGTCAAGACTTTTTGGAATGGCATTTGATGTTCCATATGTTGTCTGTGTAGTAGTTATGGCAACCTTAACATGTATATATATTGTTATCGGCGGTTATATGGCTACAGCAATAAATGATTTTATTCAAGGCATTATTATGATTGTAGGTATTGTAGTTGTAATAGGTGCTGTTATTTCAGGAAAAGGCGGGTTCATGAGTGCAGTTATGCAGTTGTCCGAAATTCCAAGCGATGTTCCTGCCACAATGGGGCAAAATGGAGCTTTTGCTTCATTTTTTGGTACAGATCCATTTAATCTGTTAGGTGTTGTTATTTTAACTTCCCTTGGTACATGGGGGCTTCCTCAGATGATACATAAATTTTATGCAATTAAGGATGAGAAATCTGTCCGTACGGGAACAATTATATCTACATTTTTTGCTATAGTTGTCGCAGGTGGTTCTTATTTCCTTGGAGGTTTTGGCCGGTTGTTTGACACAGCCGCAATTCATAATGAAAAAGGCGGTGTTATTTATGATGCTATTATTCCGTCCATGCTGTCAACACTTCCTGATATTTTAGTTGGTGTTGTAATTGTGCTTGTGCTGTCAGCTTCAATGTCAACATTGTCCTCTCTTGTACTTACATCAAGCTCAACACTTACACTTGATTTTATTAAAGATAATATCATTAAAAATATGTCTGAAAAGAAGCAGCTATTAATAATGAGGATACTTCTTATATTCTTTGTTGCGGTTTCTGTTATAATAGCCCTTGACCCGCCTACATTTATCGCACAGCTTATGGGTATTTCATGGGGTGCGCTGGCTGGAGCATTTTTAGCACCTTTTCTTTATGGTTTATACTGGAAAGGTGTCACAAAGGCTGCTGTATGGGCAAGCTTTGCATGCGGTGTAGGTATTACTGTTTCAAATATGTTTTTTAAATTTATTTCATCACCTATTAATGCTGGAGCAGCAGCAATGATAGCGGGTTTAATTATTGTTCCGGCAGTAAGTCTTGTAACTCCGAAGATTAATAAAGAGCAGGTTGATGATATATTTAACTGCTATGAAGAAAAGGTAACTGTTGAAATGAAGGAAGCTCTGCCAGAAGAAGAATAACATATCAAACGTATATACTAAATTGAATTTAATAAAATGGAGATTTTTATGAAGAAAATTAAAATTGCTTATTTAGGTGGCGGCTCAAAGCAATGGGCACGCGTTTTTATGTATGATCTCGCTTTATGCTCCGACTTAACAGGAGAGATTGGACTATACGATATCGACAATGAATCTGCTGTCAGAAACCAGCAGATAGGTGCTAAAATCAATGCTGCGAAGGAAACTGTCTCCAAGTGGAATTATGTAGTCTATCCTGAGCTTAATAAATGTCTTGAAAATGCAGATTTCGTTGTAATTTCTATATTACCAGGTACATTTGAAGAAATGCGAAGTGATGTACATGCACCAGAAAAATATGGTATTTATCAGAGTGTTGGAGACACAGCCGGCCCAGGCGGAGTTTTGCGTGCTATGAGGACTGTGCCTATTTATGAGGAATTTGCCAGTGCAATAAAAGAAGTATGTCCTAAAGCATGGGTAATTAACTTCACCAATCCTATGAGCATCTGTACAAAAACTCTATACAGAGTATTTCCACAGATTAAGGCATTTGGCTGCTGTCATGAGGTTTTCCATACACAGGATTTCTTATGTGATATTTTGAAAGAAGAAACTGGTATTGAAGCAAAGCGAGGCGAGCTTTATACAGAGGTTTCAGGCATTAATCATTTTACATGGATATCATCTGCTAAGTACAAAGATATTGAAATTATGGAACTTTTACCAGATTACATTAAGAAGCATTATGAAGAAGGCCATTATGAACATGGCAGTGCCGACCAGTATAAGACAGATTCCTTTGCATATGCAAACAGAGTTAAAATGAATATGTTTATGCGCTACGGTGTACTTGGTGCAGCAGGAGACAGGCATCTTGCTGAATTTATGAATAACAGCTGGTACCTTAAATCAAAAGAGCAGGTCGACGACTGGAAATTTGCCCTGACTACGGTTGATTTCAGAGTTAACCAGATGAAAGAAAGAATAGAAGAATCTAAGAAACTCGCCAGTGGACAGAAGGCTGTCGAAGTAAAAAAATCTGATGAAGAAGC
>JAUNPT010000098.1 GCA_030536565.1 Eubacteriales bacterium
TCAATGATATTTCGCAATAGCAAGCAATGAACACTTGCATTGCGCAAGACGTTACATTAATTTTTGAAACATGCCTTTTTTTAGAGGACTGAGTACCGACTGCGAAAAACGAGCACAAAAATGGTTGGAAATCTGCTAATCAGTCATTGTATGGCTATGGAAGTTTTTCTATTTTCAATTTTAAAAAGGGGTTATGCAGAATCTATTGCTAACGAGTATTTGATTAAAAATGCCTCTAAGGTTGTGGCTTTAAAAAACTTGATAAAAATGTAAAAGAGCTGCCGCTTATAATTTCAATCGTAATTGGTGTACTTTCAGTTCTTGTCTTGGGAACAGGAATGTGTCTGACAATGGGCGACCTGGGCAGTTATGCATATTATCATATGTATATTGCAATTGGGATTACTGCTGTGACAGCCTATTAAGTTATTATTTAGCTATGCGTTTTTCAGACATTGGATAAAATATCTTTAAGAACCAATACCGCTTCATGGATTCTTTTGATATCAAAATCAATCAGTTCATCTAAAGACACATTATAAAGTATTGTCATTTCAGCCTTTATTTGTGAACCTCTATAATATATGGTTGTGTTGAAAGAGGGAGACAATCATAAGAAATCATAAGAAATTGTGTTAATCTAATTGGAAAGAATGCAGTATTGTGGTACGATAAAAAATATAGAGCCTATTGTGAAGATATCAATGGAGGAGGCAGATTGGAAGAAAATATATATGAGGCATTCAAAAGATGTAATGAAACAATTGTCTGGTCTTGTTTACAAGGCATAATGGGGGAATTGCATACTAATTCGGTAAAGGATTCTGCTGTAGCTGTATTAGGAGATTTTGCATTTTATGCAGGAAATCCAAGTGAGGAAATGTTTCATTTTAAATCAGAAAGCTGTAGTCAGGACTTTATTATTATGATTCCGCAGAATGATGAATGGGCTGAATTGATTGAAAAATGCTATGGAAATAAAGCAAGGAAGGTTACAAGGTATGCAACCAAAAAGGAACATGAAGTATTTGATATAGAGAAATTGAAGGAAGCAATAGTTAAGATACCAGATGGTTATGAGTTAAAAATGATAAAAGAGCCGCAATATCATATGTGTCAGAATAATGCATGGGCAAATGATTTGGTGTCTCAATATAAAGATTATAATACATATAAAGAACTGGGACTGGGAGTGGTTGCCTTGAAAAGTGGAGAACTGGCAGCGGGAGCGTCTTCTTATAGTACATATGACAAAGGTATTGAAATAGAAATTGATACAAAGCTGGAATATCGAAGAAGAGGGCTGGCATATGCATGCGGTGCGAAGTTGATTTTGGAATGTTTAAAGAGGGGCCTGTACCCGAGTTGGGATGCACAAAATGAATGGTCGCTGGCTTTAGCGGAAAAGCTGGGGTATCACTTTGACCACGAGTATGCCGCGTATGAGGTAATAAGAAACTGAGCATTTTAAATATTAATATGTTATGATATACATAATTTCAATAAGGAGACTAACTATTATGACACAGATTAAATTAGGAAATTACAAGGGGATTGAAATCCCTAAAATTATTGTAGAAGTAAGTGAGCATGAGGTTGCTTCAGAGTTAGAAAGAGCAAGACAGATGGCAGCAGAGTGGACAGAAGTAGAAAAGGCTTCAGACGGTGATGAGGTTCTTATTGATTTTGAAGGATTTCTTGATGGTGTTCCATTTAATGGAGGAAAGGGTGAAAACTATCCACTTACTCTGGGGTCAGGTTCGTTTATACCAGGCTTTGAGGAACAGCTGATAGATGCTGTAAAAGGTGATGAGATTGAAGTTACGGTAACATTTCCAGAGGAATATCATGCAGAAGAACTGGCTGGTAGAAAATCAGTTTTTAAGGTGAAGGTTCATAATGTAAGAAGAAAGCAGGTCCCTGATATAGGGGACGAATTTGCAGCAAAGATTTCACCATATAAGACATTAGATGAACTGAAAATGAAGATAGAGGAAACAGTCAAGGCTCAGAAGACAGCACAGAAAAAGCAGGAAGCTGTAAAAAAACAACTTTTGGCGCTATGTGAGGTTATTCTTGATAGTGAAGAATTAGAAAGGGTTGTGAATGAATTTGTAGAAAATACAAGGGCACAGCTTCAGTCATATGGAATGACTTTAGAGAATTATCTGGAAACAATTGGAAGTACGGTTGATGACATAAAGAAAGAAAACCAGGTTAAGGCAGAGGAAATGTTAAAGGCTACTAAGATACTTGGAGAAATTGCAGGACTGGAGGGCATTCAGGCTGCAGAGACTGAGATTAACAGGGAAATAGAGGGCTTATCAAGTCAGTATAATATACCATTAGAACAGCTTAAGGCCATGCTTTCACAGGAAGATAAAGAAAATATTGCCGCAGATATTAAACTTGGAAAGGCATTTCAATTTGTAATTGATAATAGTATAGAAAAGTAATATTGGGGGAAGTTAAATGAACAGTAAAGATAAAGTGACCTTGAAAAAAGTATATATTGCAATGCTGTTTGATGGACTGGCTGTGTCAAGTGCCAGTGTGGTTCTGCCATTACTCAGGGCACAATATAATCTGCAATATGATTTTACCGGGCTTTTGCTTGCATTTTTAAGTGTTGGTAATCTGGCAGCTGCTTTGTTGTGTGGTATTCTGCCTAAATTTATAGGTATGAAAAGAACAGCATTGTTGTTTATAATCGGAATGCCTGTAGGTTATGGTCTGCTTGCTGTATTTGGAATGCAGCTGATATTAATTTTGGGATTCCTGCTAATTGGCATTGCAAAAGGTGCGAGCATGAATAATGGAACTGTAATTGCTGGAAATGCCGCACCAGACAGGACAAAAAGCGTTAATATGATAAATGCAATGTTTGCATTGGGAAGTATGCTGGCACCATTTGTTTATGCTGCGGCAATGGCGGATACTTTGCCATGGTGGACTCCAATTGCGCTGTTAGCTGGTACAGGTACAGTTCTATGGCTGTTTTTTGTGAGCATTGATTTTAATGAAAGCAGATTTGATAAAACCAGTCCAAAGTCTGAAAATGATAAAAATGTTAATAAAGAATGGGCATTTTTGAAAGAAAAACATTTCTGGCTGTCAACGGCATTGCTTTTTGGACAGCAGTGTGCAGAAATCAGTGTTACAGGCTGGCTGGTAACTTATTATAAGGACCAGGGGATTTTAAGCGGGATAATCAGTGAGTTTACCATTACAATTATCTGGCTTGCAATGCTTGCTGCAAGGCTGTTTATAGTTTTTGTGCTGCCGATTGAAAAGAGCCGCAATTCACTTACGGTCATGAGTGTATGCAGTATTATTACATATGTTTTGATGCTCTTTGCAGATAATAAGGCGGCGGCAGTTATTACGTTGTTTTTGTTTGGTGTATCTATTGCAGGTATCTATCCAACAGCTATTGCACAGGCAAGCAAGGGCCTTAGCAACGCTTCTGTCGGAGTACAGCTTCCAATTGCCGGAATAGGAGCAATTGCCATGCCATACATTACAGGCGCGGTTGCACAGCGTATAGGCATCAGGGGCGGAATGGCCTGCAGTGTAATTGCACTGATATGGATGCTTGTATTTGCTATCCTTCTCAGGTTCGAGGAAAGGGGAGAAAAATAGAAATAAAGAAGTTGCTTTTCTGGATTAATATATTATAATAAGAATAGATGTTTTAGTTGTGTATAAGAGAATATAAAATGTAGCTGAAAAATAGGGGTATATAGGCAGATAGCAGATTGCAGGAGTAATCGAGGTGAAGCTATGGGAGAAGAAAAAAATGTTGAAGAAGCTGGTGTAAATAGTTCGCTGTTTGCAAAAACAGGGATGATGTATTTTGAATACAATCCAGAGAAACATATGGCTGCAAGACCTCATGGTGACAATGAAAATGAAATACCAAGGGTTTTAGAAAATTTTCCGGAGAGTTATATTTCAAAATTAAAAATGGACTTGGCTCAGGCGGAAATTTTCAGAGATGCTTTTTCAAAAATGGACAGGGGAAGTTTACATGAAAGCTTTGATGTGCAGCTGGATATACAGGGAGTATTATGCAGACTAAGGTACAATTTGATTTCGGTAGCTGATGGCAGCACAAAAAAGGTTGTATGCGTTGTTTCTGATATTAGTGAGCTGTATTTGGAACAATCTATGGAAAAGATACTTTTGGGGAAGCGTTTTGACGGAATTAATGTTATTGAGGCAGATGGTAAAAGCTATCATATACGTTTCTTTAAGGAAAATCCACAAGACAACGGGAAAGTCTTTCTGGATTATGACAAGGGCAGCAGAAAGGCTGCAGAGGTTTATATTAATTCCAAAGAGAAGGAATTATTTATCAGCAGAACATCATTAGAAACAATAAAGCATAATCTTGAGGTAAGTGACAATTACACATTTACAATGACTGGAATAGACAGAAAAGGCTGTGAGCACGTATATCAGTACAGCTATTACTATCTGGACGAAGATAAGCGGCAGATTTTGGCAACTCTTGTTGATGTAACTAAAATTATGGTGCATGATGCATTGACAGGTGAATTTAACCGTAATGGATTTATACGTTACGTCACTGATATTTTGAAAAAATCGGACAATTGGGAACAGTATGCAATATTGTTTTTTAATATAAAAAGCTTTAAGGCTATTAACGAGCTTGTCGGGCTTGATGGCGGGGAAAGAATACTTTGTAATTATATAAGAGTGCTCAGAGATTCATATTTGAAGCCAATAGCCACGTCCAGATTTGAGGCTGACCATTTTGTGCTTTTTGTTGAGCGTAGTAATCTTGATTTTAAAGAGCTTACAAATCTATGTCATCAAAGTATTCAGCATAATGGGAAAAAACTGAGTTTTTATGGGAGATGTGGAATATACTGTCTTGAGAATAATAGGCATGATGTCAGTGGAATGTGCGACAGGGCCAAGCTTGCCAAGAAATATATTACAGATGATTATGTAAAACCATATGCTGTTTACAGTCAGGCAATGAGGGAAAGCTTTATTAGGAAAAAGGAACTGTTAAGCGAATTTGAACAGGGAGTGCATAATAATGAATTTGAGGTGTATTATCAGCCTGTATATGATGCTGAAACAGAAAAGATTGTGTCAGCAGAAGCTCTTGTAAGGTGGATTCACCCAGAGTATGGAATGATTTCCCCGGCGGAATTTATACCGACTTTTGAGGAAAACGGTTATATATCCCAGCTTGATTTGCTGGTGGAGAGCAGGGTTAAGGCATTTATACTGGACAGAATAAGAAAGCAGCGTTTAATTGTCCCAATTGCAATAAATATGTCAAGAATGGATTTTTATGATTCTTTCCTTATGGGTAAAATTCTTGAAGATATGAAGGAAATAAGCTGCCTAAGCCAATATTGCAGGCTCGAAATAACTGAATCGGCGTATTTAGCAATTATGGATAATGCTGAAAGATATATCAGCAGGTATAGAGAAGCAGGAGTAAAGATAATGCTGGATGATTTCGGCAGCGGGTATTCGTCTTTCAGCACAATAAAGGATTTTGACTTTGATATGCTGAAGCTGGATATGGGGTTCGTGCGTAAAATTGGTGAAAGCAGGAAGGTTGAGAGTATCGTATTAAATATAATTAATATGGCGCATGATTTGGGCCTGAAAATTATTGCAGAAGGTGTTGAAACTGAAATCCAGAAAAATTTCCTGCATGTCCACAGATGTGATTTCATACAGGGCTTCTATTATTCAAAGCCGCTGCCTGAGTCAGAATTTATAGCTTTATTAGAGAACAATTAAAATCAGTTATGGTATAATTCATAGATAATCCGGGCAATCTTTTCAGGTGGCTCGGATTTATCATTTTCTTCCCAGCATAAAAATGTGTTTAGAAGACCTCCGGAGTAGCAGTACAGCTGATAAACTGAAAGACTGCCATTGTGTGCAAAAATCTCAATCATAAATTGATTAATAGCATCCAGCATCAGGCAGTGCATATTCTGTTGACTGAGAGTTTTGAAGAATAATGCATATTTGTCAAAGAATTTCAGGGAAAATAAAATATGTTCCTCCTCTAATATATGTCCTCGTATAGAATCTACATTTATCAGGGAGATATATTCTGCAATAATTTCCTGTAAATAATTAGAAAGTGCGGAATATAATGAATCGAAATAATTATAAAAGGTTTTTCTTGAGACACCAGCTCTTTTTGTAACTGCAGAAATCCTTATATCGTTAAAGCGTTCTTTCTGCATTAACTCAATTATAGCTTCTGCAATACATTTTCTTGTAAATGCTGTTCTTTTATTTTTATGAAAATAAATTGCCAAATGTAATACCTGCTTTCTGATAAGATTCTAAAAGTACACAAAAACCCTCTTTTTGTAAATTGTAACATAAGGTAGTGTGTTATACAATAGCACGTAGATATAAAAACTACTTATTACATAAATCAATAGAGAATGGAGATTATTATGACAAAATATGTTGTGGATTCTTCCTGTGAAGCAGTTTCATACAGGGGTCAGAGAATCGAATCAGCGCCTTTGATGATATATACAGATGAAGTAAGCTATATAGATGATGGAAGTATGGATATCCATAATATGCTTGATACGCTGGAGGACTATAAAGGGCGTTCATATACAGCGTGTCCCGGTACGGAAAGCTGGCTTAAGGCATTTGAAGGCGGAGATTTAATTTATGTTGTGGCTATGACAAGCGGGTTGTCAGGAACCTATAATTCAGCCATGGTTGCTAAGGATATATATCTTCAGGAACATCCAGAGGCCAGAGTGGAGGTGTTTGATACATTAAGCACAGGGCCTGAGTCAAAGCTTGTGGTTGAAAAGATTATTGAGCTGGATAAGAGTGGCTGTACATTTGATGAAGTATGCAGTAAGATCAGAGAATATATGAAACATACAAGACTGTTTTTTGCGTTGGGTTCTCTGCACAATATGGGGCAGAATGGACGCGTTAACAAGGTTCTTGTTTCAGCTATAGGGCTCCTTGGAATCAGTATAATTGCAACAGCGAGTGAGGAAGGAAAAGTAAAGCCTATAGCAAAGGCACGTGGAGAAAGAAAGGTTATTAAGCATATTCTTGAGGAAATATCTGGTGCTGGGTATAAGGGTGGCAAACTAAGAATCAGTCACGTTGAAAATGAGCCGCTTGCAATTAAGGTGGCAGATGGAATCAGGGGAAATTATGCAGATGCAGATATAGAAATTTATCCAGCAGGAGGACTTTGTAGTTATTATGCAGAGCGTGGTGGAATTATAATCGGATGTGAAACAGAATAATAAAGAAATACGCACGTTTCTGCAATTGCAGAAACGTGCGTATTTTACGTGAATTATATAAAAAATATGTAATATAGAGCTATATGGCGTATAAATAATGGGAATTACAGAAAATATTATGTTAATCTGATAAGAGTGAAGATTTTTTGCAGGACAAAATGGAGAGTAAAAATATGGAGAATGGTTTGGTTGATATAGTGAAAAAATATCGTTTTATTATTGTGGGCTCCGGATGGCGTTCTATGTATTATGTGCGTGCAGCAAAGGCACTGCCACATATATTCAGTCTGGAGGCCATGCTTTGCAGAACAAAAGAAAAGGCAGAAAAAATTGCAGGAGAAATGGATATACATACAACAACATCTGTTGAAGAATGTGAAAGGATTAAACCGGATTTCGTAGTCGTTGCAGTAAATAAATCATCAATTGGAGAAGTTTCAAAGGAATGGCTGTCAAAAGGATTTACCGTACTTTGTGAGACACCACCAACAGTAGATGAAAACGAGCTGCGTCAGTTATGGAGGCTGCATAAAGAAAAAGGCTTCCGACTGTGTGTTGCGGAGCAGTATTTTATGTATCCATCGTATGGAGCAATACTTAAGGTTTTGGAAAAAGGGATTATCGGAGAACCTTATAATGTAAATATATCATTGGCTCATGAATATCATGGGGCAAGCCTTATGAAAAAAATACTTCATACAGAAGATGAGACATTTACTATAACTGGGAAAAAATATACATTTCCTGTTAAGGAAACTGCTAATCGTTATGAGAGGTTTACTGATGGACGTGTTGGTCATAAAAGCAGGGACGTTATGACTATAGAATTTGAAAGCGGAAAGACTGCATACTATGATTTCAGTTCAGAGCAGTACCGCTCTAAAATAAGAAGTAATTATCTGAAAGTACAGGGAGTCAGCGGTGAACTGGTAAGTGTTGACGGATTGTTTACCCGAGTCCAGTATATGAATGAAAACAACCAGCCTGAGGAACAAAATATTGTTATAGATACAAGACAGCTCATAATGGGTGATGTTAATCCTAATTTAAATGAAGTGGATGAGGTTGTCGGTATAAGCATGGGGAAAGGTGTAAAGAGCACAAATTTATATACTCCCAGAAAAGAATTTGGATTATGCGGTCTGTCAGAAGATGAGACTGCAGTTGCCTTTATGATGCAGGGAGCAGGAATATATAATGAGGGGGGAAAAGAATTATATCCTCTAAAGGATGCTTTGACAGATGCATATATGGCAGGTCTTATGCAGAGGGCACTAAATAA
>JAUNPT010000099.1 GCA_030536565.1 Eubacteriales bacterium
TGTTTATCTGAAACAGGCAAAATATAACAGCAGAGGTGATTGCATGATTAAAAAAGAAATGATAGCCATGCTTCTGGCTGGTGGACAAGGAAGCAGACTTGGCGTATTGACAGCCAAGGTCGCAAAACCAGCAGTGGCGTTCGGAGGAAAGTACAGAATTATTGATTTTCCGTTGAGTAACTGTATTAATTCAGGAATTGATACTGTAGGAGTGCTTACACAGTATCGTCCATTACGTTTAAATTCCCACATTGGCATCGGGATTCCATGGGATTTGGATCGTAATTTTGGCGGAGTTACAGTTCTTCCACCATATGAAAAGAGTACTAATAGTGAGTGGTATACAGGAACTGCCAATGCTATATACCAGAATCTGGAGTATATGGAACAGTATAATCCAGATTATGTTCTTATCTTATCCGGTGATCATATCTATAAGATGGATTACAAGATTATGCTTGATTACCACAAGGCAAATAATGCGGATATCACAATTGCAGCGATGCCGGTACCTATGGAGGAGGCAAGCAGATTCGGTATAGTTGTTACAGATGAGGACAACAGAATTACAGAATTTGAAGAAAAACCAGAAAATCCAAAAAGCAATCTGGCATCTATGGGTATTTACATATTTAGCTGGAAGGTTTTAAAGGATGCGCTTATCAAGCTTAAGGATCAGAAGGAATGTGATTTTGGTAAACATATCATTCCTTACTGCTTTGAGAATGATAAGAGGATATTTGCATACGAGTATAACAGCTATTGGAAGGACGTAGGCACTTTAAGCTCATACTGGGAAGCTAATATGGAGCTTATAGACATTATTCCGGTATTTAATCTGTATGAAGAATTTTGGAAGATATATACGAGAACCGATATGATTCCGCCACAGTATATTGCAGAGAACGCATTTATTGAAAAGAGTATTATAGGTGATGGAACGGAAGTATATGGTAAGGTGTTTAACTCGGTTATTGGAGCCGGAGTTGTTATAGAGGAAGGTGCAGAGGTTCGTGATTCAATTATTATGAATAACTCAGTAATTGGAAAGAATACAATTATTAAGAAGTCTATTATTGCTGAAGATGTAAAAATTGGAGCTGATGTTTCTCTGGGTGTAGGTGAAGAAGCAGAAAATGTTGCACTGCCTAAGATTTACAACTCAGGTCTGGTTACAGTTGGAGAGTGTTCTGTAATTCCTGATAATGTCAGGATTGGAAAGAATACAGCAATTTCTGGGGAGACTGCAATTGAGGATTATACGGACGGACTGCTTCCAAGCGGTGGCATTTTAATTAAGGCAGGTGATAACGTATGAAAGCAATCGGAATAGTTTTAGCTGGCGGCAATAATAAAATGATGAAGGAACTGACTAATAAGCGTGCAATTGCTGCTATGCCTATAGCGGGAAGCTACAGGGCAATTGATTTTGCATTAAGCAATATGTCTAATTCACATATACAGAGGGTGGCTGTCATCACTCAGTATAATGCAAGATCTCTGAACGAGCATCTGAGTTCCTCAAAATGGTGGGACTTTGGAAGAAAGCAGGGAGGTCTGTATGTTTTTACTCCTACTATTACTGCAGAAAGCAGCTACTGGTACAGGGGGACTGCTGATTCACTTGCACAGAATCTTCATTTCTTAAAGACAAGTCATGAGCCTTATGTGGTTATTGCGTCAGGTGATGGAATTTATAAACTGGATTACAATAAGGTATTGGAATATCATATTGAAAAGAAGGCTGATATTACAATGGTTGTTAAGCCGATGACAGACCGTTCAGATATTAACCGTTATGGAGTTGTAGCGTTATCAGATGACGGCAGGGTGACAGAGATAGACGAGAAGCCGCTGCAGACTAATCTTTCAACGGTTTCGACGGGTATTTATGTTATTAGGAGAAGGCTTCTTATTGAATTGATAGAAAAGGCAGCAGAAGAAGACAGGCATGATTTTGTCAGGGATATTCTGGTGCGCTATAAGAATATTAAGAAGATTTATGGATACCAGCTTGATTCATATTGGAATAATATTTCAACAGTGGACGCATATTACAAGACAAATATGGATTTCCTTAATAAGGGAGTGAGAGACTTCTTCTTTAAACAGTATCCTGATATTTATTCAAAGGTTGAGGATCTTCCACCAGCTAAGTATAACAATGGTGCAAATGTACGAAACAGTCTTGTGTCAAGTGGCTGTATTATTAATGGAACAGTGGATCATTCTGTACTATTTAAGAAGATTTATATTGGCAACAACAGTGTAGTAAAGAATTCGATTATTCTAAGCAATGCATATATTGGAGATAATTCCTATATTGAGAACTGTATTGTTGAGAGTGGAAGTACAATTAAGGCGAATTCAAATTATGTGGGTGAATCAGGAGTTAAGATTGTAGTCGAGAATAATCCTGTTTACTATTGATAAAACATTGGCCGGAATAACGCGGCAGAAGGGGCGCTTATGAACATTACAGATGTAAGGGTAAGAAAGATTGCAAAAGAGGGTAAAATGAAGGCAGTCGTTTCTGTAACAATTGATGATGAATTTGTTGTACATGACATTAAGGTCATCGAGGGAGAAAAGGGTTTATTTATTGCCATGCCAAGCAGAAAATCAACTGATGGCGAATATCGTGATATTGCACACCCTATTAACACAGCAACCAGAGATAAGCTTCAGTCTATTATACTTGAGGCTTATGCTAAGGCTGAAGATGTATTAGAGGATATGTAAAATCCCAGCTGCTTATAGTGATGAGTTACAAAGAGGATACTATGCTGATGATTTTGGTAATAGAAATCATCAGCATAGTATCCTCTTTTTTGGAAAAATGCATGAATATGGAATAAATATTCAAAATCATAATTATATATCCTTTACGTTGCCTTTTATTTTCCTAAATTCTGTTGGCGAGATTCCATTAATGTGTTTAAATGCATCACCATAGTAGTTACTGTTCTGGTATCCGCATTGAAAGGCTATATCTGTAATAGACAGGGTGGTTTCAAGCAGAAGCTTTTCGGAGTGATTGATTCGTACGTTATTCAGGTATTCCTTAAAACCAAAGCCATTTATTGTCTTGAATTTTTTGGAAAAATATGAGGAGTTCAGGTGAAGAAGTCCTGCGACATCATCTAATGTGATATTTTTGCTGAAGTTGTTGCATATATAATTCATGGCAGACTGGATTGATTCATCAAGTACATGGACAGGCTGCGAGGATATATTTGCTTTATTATCCAGAGGATTATTGAATTTTCTTAACATTAGTATTATAAGACGCTGAAATAGATCTTTTATGCTGCACACAGAATATATATCAGGTGCTTCTTTTTCTTTTATAAGCTGGGAGAAGATATAGTTTACCTGATTTATATGTTGTTCGGGCACTGTGAAAAAATTAGAATAGAGGAGCTGTTCAAAACGCAGGCCGCCGAGGGCGTTGATTAAATCGGATAAATAATCCAAAGTAAATTCTATATAGATTCTTTCATGCTCCTGTCCTTTGGAGTAAGTGGTTTTATGAAGGGTGTCAGCAGGAATAAAAACCATCGAGCCGGCTGACATTCGATAGACATTGTCATAAAGGAAAAAATTACATTCTCCGTTTACAAGATAATATAATTCAAAATAGCTGTGGGTATGTGCGGAGTGCATTGCATATGCCGGATGATGTGACTGCTTTGAAATCTCAAATCGTGAAAGCTTTTTCATAATTGTCCCCATTCTTGAGTGAATTACCGCAAAAATAACTGCATATATGTGAGCATATTTTACATATGTGAAATGGTAAATATGCATAAAAAATACAATATATTTATGCGATTTTGTTTAATATGACAATTATACACCTAAAAATATCGGTACACAATAGGCAAAATATCGAAAAATGAGTAGAACCAACATAAAATTTGTGATACTGTTAGCGTGTTATGGGATTTTACAAACTAAGAATGAAAAGGAGGGTAGGATATTTCACTTTAGTGTTTGAATTTTTGGGAGGTAAAAAAATGCGTAAAAATAAGATGTTAAAAGCAGTGACTGGTATGGCGCTTGCTTCTATTTTAGTTGTTGGTACGATTCCAGCTGCTATGGACGGAATTATC
Organism: Eubacteriales bacterium; assembly: GCA_030536565.1. Taxonomy (GTDB): domain Bacteria; phylum Bacillota; class Clostridia; order Lachnospirales; family Lachnospiraceae; genus Lachnospira. Next base: position 4,116 of record JAUNPT010000099.1, read on the forward strand.
GGAAAACCGGTAGTTGCAGTTGCGGCACCGCAGGAACAGGAAGCAGCAGTGAATCCACTGACAACAATTTGGAAAACTGCAGATATTGGGGCACATACAACAACTGGTTCATATAGTTATGATGAGGCTGCAAAGGTAATAACAGTTAATGGTGCAGGCTCATGCTTTGGTAAAGATACAAAGGCAGATGATTTATTTTATGCTTATTTTAATGTAAAAGAGAAATCTAAGGTTACAGTTACTGCTAAGGTAAATACTGATTCGTCAAAAACGTCAGGTATGATTGGCGTTATGGCCAAGAATGATCTTGAAGCAGACAGCATTGCAGCAGCTGCATATGTGGATTATGGAAAGGGGAATATTCGTCTTGGAAGACATGGAGGGGCAGTTAATATTGCAAGTGTGGCAGATGTAGAAGCTTTTTATGTCAGACTTGAGGTATCAGAAGACGCTGTTTATTATACATTTGCAAAAGATGCAGAATTTACTGATATAATTAAGGCAAGAAGTGGAATGGAACTAGCTGGCCTGAATGCAACTACTGTCGGCTTCTTTGCAACAGAAGGATTAACAGCAACATTTTCTGATGTTAACATTGTTAATGAATATTCAACAGATGATGGAACAGTAAAGAAACAGGTATTTGATTCTAATATGGGAGAGATAATGCCAACCGCTTCTTCAAGTGCAGATTATTCAGGTGTATATGACCCAACATTTTCATTTGCGTCAACAGTAGATGGAAATGAGATTAGAATGGTAAGTACAAGAGGTGGTTCACCTAAGGCTGAGATCCGTTCTGATAAGTCGGCTAATTACTGGTTATTCCCAGCATTAGAGGGAAATTATAAGGTGTCGGCTGATGTGACAATTAATTCTATTAATTCTGGAACTGATAAGCAGGGTGTTGCAGCAGGCCAGTTTAATGCATCGGCTGGTGAGAAGATGCAGATGGATATTGTACAGGCTAATAAGAATCAGGTTACACAGCACAACTTTACAACCTCGTCTAATACTGTAAATGGTGGTGACCCTAAGTCAGCAGCAGGCTCAGTAACAGCAGGAAATACTTATACTCTTTCATATGAAAAGACTGATAAAGGCAGTATTATGATTACAAAGAGCGCAGCAGGCGAAGTGCTTGCTGATAATACAGCAGCTCCATTTGATTTGACTCAGGCAGCAGCTTCATTACAGAATGGTACTAAGGTAAGCTATGGTTTAGCAGTGGCAGGAGCTGATGTTACTGTTGCTAATTTGACTTTAGTGAACAGTGATGGCGTTGTTATATATGATATGAATGATTATTATATCGCAGTCGGTATTGCACCAAAAATCGTCAATGCTGCAGCATTAGTAGCAGATGACAGGGAAAGTATTAATCTTACATGGGATGTGTCAGAGGAAGGTTCAGGAAATATCAAGTATTCTGTTTATTCATCAAAGAATGGCGGTGAATATGTTAAAGCAGGGGATTCTAAGGTCAACTCTTTTTCATACGCAGCAATGGATTCAGATGGAGTGTATTCATTTAAGATAGTTCCATATGGTGGTGAAACAGCAGGTACACCAGTTGAAACAGCAGGCGTTAATTACCAGACACCACTTGCTCAGGCAGAATTAAGTGTCACAGGAACATCGGGCAGGATTGATGTTTCATGGACTGCTGTTGAAGGTGCAGCTTCATATGATTTATATAAGGCACTTGGTTCTGATGGAAAGGCTGAAGTTGTGGCGACTACTAAAGAGACATCATATACAGATAGTGCGGTAACAGCAGAAGAACCATACTACTATTATGTTGTTGCAAAGAGTGACAATAACACAAGTAATCCAAGTGAGACTATGCAGGTGCTTGCATCTGATGGACATACGGGAGAGTATGTATATGAGAAAGAAGCAACTAAAATAACAGTTATTGATAAGACGAATGACACAGTTTTTGATGACAAGGCTTCAATTACTATGCAGGCTGACGAAGCAGGAACTGCTAAGATGTTAGTTAATGGAAAAGAAGTTTCAAGCAAGGCTGTAACTAAAGATAAAGCATTTACATTTATAATAGAGCTTGCCAAGGGAAGAAATGATGTTGAACTGCTTTTTACAGATGCTGATAAAAACACGACAAGAAAGGTATTCAATTTTGTAAGCAATCCTAAGATTGATATTGTAGTTGATGCGGCTTTCACGGGCGAAGATGGAGCAGAGATGGCAGGATACCCAACATATAAGACTGTTGAGGCAGCAGTTAATTCGGTGGCAGCTGATAATGCAGAAGCAAAGGTTATATTTATTAAGAATGGCGAGTACAATGAGAGAGTTACAGTTGAAGCACCAATGGTAAGTATTCTTGGTGAAGATGCAGAAAATACACACATTTTCTTCTCAGCGGCAGTTGCTGATGGTACAGCTGACAGCATGTGGAATAGGAATGCAATGTATGTGGATTCTACTGCAGATGGCTTTACAGCAGAAAATTTAACTGTGGAAAATTCTTATAATTATACAAATGGTTCAGACCAGCAGGCAGATGCATTATGTATTGTAGCTGATAAGACGGCCTGTGTTAATATCCGCCTTATAGGATATCAGGATACATTGCTTACAGATTCAAGGGTTAAGGATTCAACAGGTAATTATGAGGTTACACGACAGTATTTTGAAAAATGTTATATTACAGGAAATGTAGACTTTATCTATGGCGCAGGAACATCAGTGTTTGAGGACTGCGATATTGTTGCAAGATATACATCATATAAGCCAGATGGCTGCTTTACAGCAGGAAGAACCTATGCGGCAACAAAGTATGGCTTTGTATTTGACAACTGTAGGTTCCTTGCAGAAGATGGAATTGCAGATGGTGCTTATAGAATGGCCAGACCTTGGGGCGCAGATGCTTCAGCCACATTTATTAATTGTTATTTAACATCAGCAATACAGGCTACTGGTTATGGTGATATGAGTGGAAACTCATATAAGAATGCAAGATTTGCTGAGTATGGTTCATATGGGCCAGGATACATGCTTAATAATGACAGGCCATTGCTTACATCAGCACAGGCAAAAATGTCTGAGGCAGAAGCAGTTATGGGAGATTATGATTATGCAGGCGTAGTTTCAGGACTTTATAAGGCAGCTGAAGTGACTGCTCCAGAACAGCCAGCAGATTCAGAGCAGCCAAAGGTTGAAGCAGAGACACCGGCAACTGATGTTGCAACAGGAGACAGCAGCGCAGCTTTATTATATGCATTGTTTGCACTTATGGCAGTGTTAGCTATTGCAGGAATTATTTATGAAGATAAGAAAAGAAGAGCGTAGTCGTTTCATTTAACAAATTTATGAATTAAAAACATATAAAATAAACACCACCTGGCTTATACTTTTATAAGGGTATAAACCAAGTGGTGTTTTGCGTTGGTGTATAAAATATATTGACAAAATACATAAGGTGCTGATATAATGTTTAAAGAAGAACTGGTCTATAAAGCCTAAAGAGGCAGAATAATCAATTATCACATGAACTGCATGTGAATCTAACTTAAATCATAATCCTTGAAGGTGGCAGACCACCAATGAATAAGGCTCTCAAGGAAAATCAAGCGGAAATTTTAACTACTTAATATCAAGGGAAAGGACCAGAAAATACTTGATGTATTATAGGAATTTCATTATAATGAAACTATAAATAAGCAAGACATTTTCTGGTAAAGGAAATGTTAATGGAAAAAGAAAAAACAAGAAAATTTGAAGAACTTAACCTGATTGATAATTTTCTGTTTACAGAGGCGGCAGGCTATGGAGAAGATGGACGTAAATTGTGCCAGATTATTCTGGAAACGATGTTGGGACGTAAATTGCCTTATCTTAAGGTGGAGATTCAGAAGGTGATTCAAGGGATTGATCCTGATAAGCATGGAATCCGAATGGACGTTTATCTTGAGGATGCACAGATGAATCAGGAAGGACAGCCGCTGGAAAGTGTTTATGATATTGAGATGGAGAACAGAGAGTTTCATCCAAAGCGTGCAAGATACTATCATTCGCTTACAGATAGAAAATTACTTAATGCAGGAGCGAATTACAAGACTTTAGGAAATGTGATTGTGCTAATCATAATGCCAAAGGATCCCTTTGACAAGGGGAGAGTGAGGTATACTATTAAGCGACAGGTGATAGAAGATTCATCAATAGAATATGAGGATGGAGATACCACATATTACTTCTACACAAAGGGAAAAATAAATGATGAACCACAGGAAGTAATCGATATGCTGCGTTATATTGAAGATAGCAGAGAAGAGAATGTGAAAAATCCCAAGATAGCTGAAATTCATAATGTGGTTCATAAGGTTAAGCAGGACAAGGAAGTAGGTGTTGCATATATGAGATGGGCGGATTTTTATATGGAAACTGCAGAAGAAGCCAGAGAGCAGGGCTTGGAGCAGGGGCGAGAGGAAG
>JAUNPT010000100.1 GCA_030536565.1 Eubacteriales bacterium
ACATCAGCAGTAAATTCACTGGGCAGTGATTATGTTTCTAAAGTTACAGAAGCTATGAAACAGGCTGTGTCAGTGGATAATGGCATTGAAAAAAATGGAGATTCCTTTGATTCAGTATATAATGCGGTTTCAGGACTTCTTGGAAGTACTAATGCATATATTCAAAATGCACAGAAGGCAGAAGTGGATTTTGCATTGGGAAATCTTACTAATACGCACGAGCTTGGAGCAGCCCAGCAGAAAGCTAATCTTGCACTTCAATATACGGTGTCAATTAGAGATAAGGCATTGGAAGCATATAATACAATTATGAATATGCAGATTTAATAGAACTCTGTAAAAAGGAAGTATACAAATGTTAGATAGAATAAAGGAAATTCCGAAGCGGTTACTTGAAATATGGAATAACTGGTCAAAAACACAAAAAACAGTGATTGTAAGTTCAACTGCGGTATTTATAATTGCAGTTATTATTTTAGCAGCAGTTCTTACAAGACCTAATTATGTAACACTCACGACATGTAAGGATTATACAGAGATGAGTGAGGTTACGACACTGCTTACAGGTAACAGCTATACATATAAGGTTAATGATAATTCACTTGCAGTCCAGGTGAAAAAAGCTGATTTGACAGCAGCAAAGATGCTTATTGCTTCAGCAGACATTAAATCAGATGGATATACGTTTGAAGATTCCATGGAAAGCAGTTTTACTACGACAGAATCTGATAGGACAAAAAAATATGAGCATTATCTTGAGGCAAAATTTGCATCGGATTTAGAGTCGATGGACGGTGTTAAAAAAGCATCTGTTACGGTGTCTGTGGCAGATGATACTAATTCGTTCTATGAGACCACTGCGGAGTCTTCTATTTCAGTAGTGCTTGATACCACAAGAAATATGTCAGATGACACAGCAGAAAGTATTGCCAATTTCCTTGCAACTTCAGTGGGCAACAGTACCACTAATAACATTACGATTATAAATACCACAGGAGCTACTTTATTTAATGGAGCTAATGCAGCATCTTCAACATCAGGCGTCAGTTATGGAAGCCAGCAAAAATATAAGGCTCAGATAGAAGCGACTAATAAGGCAGCAATGACACAGGGGATTATTTCCACAGGATTGTATGATGATGCATATTTTAATATGAATCTTGTTCTTAACTGGGATACAGTTAATACGATAGCAAAAGAATATTCTGCACAGAATGGTAATGACCAGGCGCTGTATACACATTCTTATAATGAGGTTTCAACAGGTTCTAATGGAGCAAGCGGAACACCTGGAACCACATCTAATAACTCAACTACATACACTATTACAGATGGTACTTCTAGTTCATCAGAGTATAGTGTTTCTGAATATGATTATCAGCCTAATGAACTTGTAACAACAACAACAAGTGAACCAGGAAAGGTAGTGTATGATTCTTCAACCCTTGCAGTAACATTAATTAAAAATGTTATTTATAATGAAGATGAATGTAAGGAGCTGGGATATCTCGACGGTATAACATGGGAGGAATTTAAGGCGCAGAATGCTGAGTCAACACCGCTTACGGTTGATAATACATGGGTTGATGTATTTTCAAAGGGTACAGGCATTCCCACAAATAATATAACGGTTGTTGCATACCAGAGGCCAGCCTTTGAGGACTCTGCAGCTGGAAGCGTGTTCAGCAAGGTTACATTCTGGCTTCAGATTGCACTGGCAGCTGCAATTCTTGGACTGCTTGTATTTGTTGTAATTAGAAGCGCAAGGCCATTGACTGTAGAAGAAAAAGAGCCGGAGCTGTCTGTGGAAGAAATGTTAGCTACAACCAAGGAAAATCAGCCATCTGTTGATGATATTGATATTCATGAGAAGTCAGAAATCAGAAAGGCAATAGAACGCTTTGTAGATGAGAATCCGGAAGCTGTTGCGTTGCTGCTTCGTAACTGGCTAAATGATGGCTGGAATTAAATTTTACTAATTGATTATAATCAGGGAGAAATGATAATGGCAAAAATGGGAAGTAATGACCGGGAAATGGACGGCATTGAAAAAGCGGCGACGCTTTTAATTGCTCTGGGACCAGAAAAGTCGGCTAAAATATTTAAACATTTGAAAGAAGAAGAAATTGAGCAGCTCACACTTGAAATTGCCAATACAAGCAGTGTATCTCCACAGACTAAAGAAGATGTGCTCAATGAATTCTATGAAGTCTGTCTTGCCCAGCAGTATATCGCTGAGGGAGGTATTTCTTATGCCAAGGAACTCCTTGAAAAGGCACTTGGAGAAGATAAAGCAAAGGACGTTATTGGAAAGCTTACAGCCAGTCTTCAGGTTCGTCCATTTGAATTTATCAGAAAAACTGACCCAAGCCAGCTGCTTAATTTTATTCAGGACGAGCATCCACAGACAATAGCACTGATTCTTTCATATCTGCCCGCATCACAGTCTTCAATGGTAGTTTCATCGCTGCCTCCAGAAAAACAGGCAGATGTTGCAAAACGTATTGCACAGATGGATCGTACATCACCAGATGTAATCAAGCAGGTTGAAAAGGTTCTTGAGCGCAAGCTCGCATCTCTGGTTAATCAGGATTACACAATTGTTGGTGGAGTAGATGCTATAGTAGATATTTTAAATTCTGTAGACAGAGGAACTGAAAAACATATTATGGAAACTCTTGAAGTGGAAGAACCAGAGCTTGCTGATGAAATCCGTAAGAAGATGTTTGTATTTGAGGATATTCTGTCATTGGATGACAGAGCAATCCAGAGAGTGCTTAGAGATGTGGATAATGGTGATTTAGCACTTGCATTAAAGGGTGCAACAGAAGAAGTTCAGAATGTTATTCTTAATAATCTGTCAAAACGTCTTGCTGTCATGATTAAAGAGGATATGGATTATATGGGACCTGTTCGTATGAAAGATGTCGAGGAGGCACAGCAGAAGATTGTTAATATAATCAGAAAGCTTGAGGATTCAGCAGAGATTGTTATTGCAAGAGGCGGAGGTGACGAAATCATTGTCTAATCTGTTAAAAAAAGGAATGACTGTTTCTAAGTCAGAAAGAGTGATTGACTATAATGAGCTTATAAAAAGAAAGCTTGAACATATAATGGAAACTGAAAAGCAACCGGTAACAGCAGATGGATTCGTCAGCGGACTGAATGCTGATATAGTAGAACAGCTTATTTCTGAGGATTCCCAAACGGCACAGGAAGAAACCAGTGTCACAAATGAGCAGTCGCTGGAAGATGTAAAAGCTCAGGCTGATGAGATTATAAATAATGCAAGGCTTGAAGCTGAAAATATACATTCAAATGCTGTTGATGAGGCAGATCAGATTGCAAAAGATGCAAGAGAGCAGGGCTATCAGGAAGGCGTAAGCCAAAGCCAGAAGGAATTTGAGGCTGAAAAAGCAAGGCTTGATGCAGAATATGAACAGAAGATAAAAAGTCTTGAGGAAGAATATGAAAACAGGAAAGCACAGCTGGAGCCTGAACTTGTAGATGTACTCACAGATGTGTTTAAGAAGGTTACATTAACTGTTGCTGAGGATAATCAGGAGATTATTATGCATCTTATAAATGGTGTTATGAGAAATGCAGATAACAGCAGAGATTTTATAATTAAGGTATCACCTGATGATTATAAATTCCTTATTGCAAATCAGGGCAAAATATATTGCGCCATGTCAAGAGAAATACAGTTAAATATTATAGAAGATGTTACAATGACAAGAAATCAATGTGTTATTGAAACAGATACAGGCATTTTCAACTGTAGTCTGGATATTGAATTGGAAAATCTTATAAAAGATTTAAAACTGTTAAGCTGTACGTAGCCCATATTTAGAACGCAAAGAAAATGTGCAGGAGAAAGATATGTCACTTATAAATACAAACAAATATTACAATTTGGCAGAAAAATCCTTCTATGAAAAGCTTGGCAAGGTGACTAAAATAGTTGGTCTTACAATAGAATCAGTTGGCCCTGATGCCAAGCTGAATGATTTATGTAAGATTTATTCAGCGGATAAAAGCCAGACGCTTTATGCTGAGGTTGTTGGCTTTAAAGATTCAAAGGTTCTGCTTATGCCATTTGATGTTGTTGATGGTATTGGGCCCGGAAGTATAGTAGAAAATACAGAGAAGCCTTTATGCATTAAGGTAAGTAATGAGATACTAGGGCATACAGTTGACGGGTTGGGAAATCCTGTAGATGGAGAAATGCTTCAGTGGGGGAAGAGTATTCTGTTGAGGCAGCACCGCCGGATCCGATGTCAAGAGAAATCATAAGTGAGGTCCTTCCTCTGGGAGTTAAAGCGGTAGATGGAATGCTTACTGTTGGAAAAGGGCAGAGAATTGGAATATTTGCTGGGAGCGGCGTTGGAAAGAGTACGTTGTTAGGTATGTTTGCAAGAAATACAAAGGCTGATATCAACGTAATAGCGCTTATTGGTGAGCGTGGACGTGAAGTAAGGGAATTTGTCGAAAGAGATCTTGGCCCTGAAGGAATGAAAAGAAGTGTTCTTGTTGTGGCAACATCTGATAAACCTGCACTTATAAGAAATAAGGCAGCAAAAACAGCTACAGCTATTGCGGAGTATTTCAGGGATCAGGGGAAGGATGTGCTTCTTATGATGGATTCTCTTACAAGATTCTCAATGGCTCAAAGAGAGATTGGGCTGGCGTCGGGTGAGCCTCCTGTTACAAGAGGATATCCGCCAAGTGTTTACAGTGAGATGCCAAAGCTTCTGGAAAGGGCAGGAATGTCATCTAAGGGCTCTATAACAGGGTTATACACAGTGCTTGTGGACGGAGATGATTTTAATGAACCTATTACTGATACAGCCAGAAGTATTTTAGACGGGCATATAATGCTTTCAAGAAAGCTGGGACATCAGAATCACTATCCAGCAATAGACGTGCTTCAGAGTATTTCAAGATGCATGAGCCAGATTGTATCTAAGGAGCATAAAAAACTGGCTGGAAGGTTGAAAAATGTACTCGCTACATATAATGAGGCTGAAGATTTAATAAATATAGGTGCATATAAAAGCGGTTCTAACAGGAATATTGACTATGCGGTATCAAAGATTGCACAGGTAAATAAATTCCTTTGCCAGAGTACAGATGAAAAGTTCACTTTTGAAGATGAATTTGAACAGCTTGAACAGCTGTTTTCAGATTATGAAGCATTTGAAAACGGTACATTACAGCTTGGCACGCCGACTGGAGTAGCAAAAGCCGCACCCAGAGGGAAAACAAGACAGCAATAACATGGCAAGATAATTTTTTATATAGGATAACGGAGACTGCTTATGGCAAAATTTATTTATCGTATGCAAAATATTCTGAATATAAAAGAACGCCTTGAAACTCAGGCAAAAACAGAATTTGCACAGATGACGCTGGCGCTTAATAAAGAAGAAGATATAATGAGAAGCCTTGTGTCAAGAATGCGTGCATATGAAGATGAAATAAGGGCTTTATCCGGAAAAAAAATAAATGTGAATGAGATGAAACGCAGTAATGAAGCGGTCAGAATCATAAAAGAGCAGATAGCCGGACAAGCAGTCAGAATAAAAGTCGCTGAACGTAATCTCAATATGGCGAGGGCAAAGCTTGGTGAAGCGGTGCAGGACAGAAAGATTCAGGAAAAACTCAGGGAGAAGGCATTTGATGATTTTAAACTCCAACTGAATGCTTCAGAAATGAAAGAAGTTGATGAAGTGGTAAGCTTTAATTATAATAACAGAGGAACAGGTGAGTGACATGGCGAAGAAAAAATCAAAAGAAGAGCTTGATATGGATAAAGAATTTGCTGGAGAAGAAGAATCAGGCAAAGGCGGAAAGATGACCAGCATTCTCATAGCATTAGTTATCATCATAATCTGGCTGGTGATTTTTGGACTTCTAATTAAAATGGATGTTGGAGGCGTTGGAACGATGCTGCGTCCTGCCTTAAAAAACATACCAGTTATAAATAGGATTTTGCCGGAACCATCTGATGAAGAAATTGCGGCTGAAACAGGGTATAAATATAATAACCTGTCAGAGGCAGTTGACAGAATAAAGGAGCTTGAGAATGAACTTGCAAAATACCAGACTGATGGTTCTGCATCAAGCCAGACAATTTCAGATTTAAAGGCCGAAATCGCGAGGTTAAAAACATTTGAGGAGAATGCAGAGTATTATCAGAAGTTAAAAGATGAATTTGACTCCCAGGTGGTTAATGCAGAGAACGCGCCTGATATAGAAGAATATAAGAAGTGGTATGAAACTATTGATGCAGACAATGCAGCAGAAATTTACAGGCAGGTATGTGAGAAGATTCAGCATACACAGCAGGTTCAGGATTGGGCTGAGACATATGCTAAAATGAAACCGGAAAATGCAGCAGCAATTTTAGAGGAGATGACAGGGGATACTGACCTTATAGTTGAAATGCTTCAATGCATGAAGGCAACCCAGAGGTCGGCTATACTAGCGGAAATGGATACAGTATTTGCTGCAAAAATAACCGCACTTTTATATCCTTAGACTATAGCTTTAAAAAATTGCAAAAAGAGAGTTTAAGCGTTAAGTTTTTTCGTATATGAACCGATATACATTCTGTATTAAATGTAACGTGGAAAGGAGGTAAATATATGGTAAGTGCGGCAGCAGTTTTAGGAACTGCGAAAGCGGGAAATTACAGCGCAGAAAATAAGGCATCTGCTACAAAGCCCTCAGTGAAATTTGATAATGTTATGTCCGCTGCTTTAACTGCGGATACAAAGAAAAACACAAATCAGGCTCAAAAAACATCAGAAAATGATATTAAAAAAACACCTGATGAAAAACAAAAAATCCAGACAGATGATGGCAAGTCTGATACAGAACTTGAAGACATTGACAGTAAGCTGGAAAACATAGCAGAAGATTTGAAAGAAAAAATCAAAGAAACCTTTGGCGTAACAGATGAACAGCTCGAAGATGCAATGGCAGTGTTGGGAATTGAACTTCTTAATTTATTACAGCCGGATAATCTTACGCAGCTTGCGGCAGTTGTGAATGGACAAAGTGATACATTATCAATTCTGTTGAATGAGGATTTATCATCTGGACTGCAGAATCTGCTGGAATTTTTAAATGAACAGATGACAGAGCTCGCAGATAGCAGGAATATTAGTGTGGAACAGCTTCAAAATATCATTGATATTACTGTTGAAGATGTGGATGCTAAGCTTCAGGCAGATCAGCAGGTGCAGCCGGGGGAAAACAGACCAGAGACTGTAGAAAATGCAAGCGAAAAGGAGACTTTTGATGCAGAAAAAAAATCAGGAACCCTGACGGAAGTAATTGAAGGAAAGCTTACATCAGTAAGCCAGGATTTCACAGCAGGCAGAAACGATACATTTTTAAAAGGGCATCAGCATTCCCTGACCAAAACAGATGCAGCTGAACATCAGATATCTTCAGGTCTGGCACAGGAAATCAGTAATTCCTTTGCAGAAATACTTGCCACTGGAAACGAAACTGTCAATGCGGCTGATATTGTAAGGCAGGTGGTTGATTCTGTTAAGCTTACGCAGGTACAACAGCTCCAGAGTATTGAAGTTGCTCTTAATCCTGAGAATCTGGGTAAAGTTACAGTTAATGTAACAGCCAGAAATGGAATCGTAACAGCCCAGCTTGTGGCAGAAAATGAGCAGGTTAAGCAGGCATTGGAAAGCCAGATGATCAGTTTAAAGGAAAAATTCGATAATCAGGGCATTAGGGTAGATGCAGTTGAAGTTACAGTGCTAAGCCACAGCTTTGAGGCTGGAGAAAATCTTAAAGGAAATGATTCCAGAGAAGAAAAAGAAGGTAAGAAATCTTTTGGGCATTTAAAGCTGGACAGTCTTGATGATTTAGAGGAAAGTGATTTGACTGATGAAGAAATCAGGGCAAGGGATTCCATTAAGAATGGAATAAGCAGTGTGGAATATTCTGCATAACAAGAAAGATATAAAGGAGATGATAAAATGGCATCAACAATGGGACCGTTATCGTATGTAAAAAAAGATGGAACCTTAACTACAGAAAATACAACCATGAGTTCTTCTATCAGTTCCATGACAGGAAATAAAACGGAGAATAAGTCAACTCTTGATGTGGACGATTTTTTGCAGCTTTTAGTTGCGGAAATGCAGTATCAGGATCCGCTTGAGCCTACAGATAATACTCAGTACATGGCACAGCTGGCTACATTTACTCAGGTTGAGGCAACGACGCAGATGCAGACCTCAGCTGAAAAGGATATGGCATCTAACCTTGTTGGAAAGACTGTTATTATGTCGACAGAATTAAATTCTACAGGTTATGTGGCAGGCACAGTTAATTACTGGGAAAATATTGATGGAACAATTTATCTTGGAATAGGAGATAAGCTTTATGATATTGCAGATTTGGAAACTGTGATGGACGAAGAATATTATAAAC
>JAUNPT010000101.1:0-1367 GCA_030536565.1 Eubacteriales bacterium
TATCCTTAGTTCCTCCGAAATATGGATAAAATTCCGGGTCACTCGCAATTACACATTCATCCTTTTGATTTTTTCCTTGATTATCATATGATACCAGCTTTGTTCCGTTCTTACTATCATAAGAAATCATATATAATCGATGATTATAATATTGAAATCCTCCATTTGTCATAAAACTTGCTCCATTTTGCGTTCCTTCTATTGTATCAAAATATGCTTCACAATTTTCGTCATTATGTTTGCAATCAACCTTACTACATAAAGGTGTCGCCGTACCGGAATCAATATCATAATAATAAATCATTTTACCATATGCTTTATTTTCGAGCTTTTTAATATCATGTTGTGAATGTAAAAACAAATAATCCATATCACCAAAATTATCAAAACTTCCAAAGGATATATTTCTTACAAAATAATATCCATTTTCTGCTATTGCGACAGCATGATTATCCTTTTGATAATATGGTTTTTGTGTACTATCGAAGGAAAATTCAGGAAATTTATTACGAGAATCTTCCGTCGTTAGCTCTTCATCAGAATAATTTTTGCCGCATCCAGTACAACATATTATCATCATTGAAACAATTAAAATCCATTTTCTTTTTTTCATAATTCAATCTTCCAAATCAAAGGCTGGAATTCCAGCCTTTGATTTTACCTCCTTTAAAATGAATTTCTAATAGATATCATAATAAATATCTCCATAGATATCTACAACAAATCTAAATGTGACATACTTAATTTCTTCATGTGAACATGCTATTCCATTAAATAATGCTACCCCCGGCGAATTTATACTCGGCACATCATCTAATTCTGCATATCCTGTATTCGTGCTCTCATCTGTAAGTTCAGGTGTTCCTCTAAAGGTCACCCAGCTTCCTTCTGAATATTCATATATTGCCTAGGCATGACACTTGCCTCTGTTTCCACAACCTCAGTTTCCGAAGCAACTTCAGCCGCCATAGCTGATACTGGCATTAATACAACCACCAACGCTGTTACAAAACTCACTAATCTCTTTAATAATGTCCCTCTTTTCATATCGTATTTCCTTTCCTCATGCTTATTGCATGAAATACACGATTTTCTGTTACATTTCATTATGAACTTTTTGTGATAAACTTACAGACAAGTAATCATTGAGATTTCTCTGTTTACTTCTTGTAGAACTATTTTTCTAAAGAGCTTTTTTTCTATATCTTCCAACCTATAATTTTAAAAATCAATAGGGCTGTTTACTACTAAGCCTACTGTTGAAATAAGCAGCAAGATAGCAGATACAGCCCCATAATTCACATATGTAGATGCATATATCACAATTGTCAGCAATGTTGTCGAACTTATAAGGCATGTGAGCATAT
>JAUNPT010000101.1:1467-8376 GCA_030536565.1 Eubacteriales bacterium
ATCTTGTTTTCTTAAAACGAGATAATGCTTCAGGTGCCTTTGGCTGATAAATCATTCCACATGAGGCTGAATTAGCATCTGCTTTTAATACAGTATTAAGCACTTTTTTAGTGCCTGTTGCTAATGCTTTAGATACCTTTTTCATTGAATTATCTCTCCTCTCATATTATTTTGAATCGATTCAATTGACGCATTTATTATATTCTTTTATTTCAACAATTTCTATATATGTTACATAAAAAGCAGTTTTTTCAACAAATTTGATGTATTTCTATCTTGTACCTAAAAAATATTTAACTTATAATATTAAAAAATGTACTAATTGAGGAAATATAATGAAAATTGCCATATGTGACGACGATGCTTTTATTATTAAGCAGCTAACAGAATTAACTGATAAATTTTTTAAGACCCACAAGCTCAAACTGCCAGAACTGGTGAACTTTTCAAACGGTGAAGCTCTCCTTGAGCAGTCAGAAGGCCTTGACATAGTTTTTCTTGATATATCCATGCCTGGAATTGACGGGATCACAGCGGGTTCGCGTCTAATGAAACGAAATCCCCACATGATAATATTTATAGTTACAGCCTATCCGCAATATCTTGATGATGCCATGCGTTTTCATGTGTTCAGATATCTTTCAAAACCCATAGAACCTGAACGTTTATTTAAGAATCTGGAGGACGCTCTAAAACAATATAATATATCTGACAACATGCTTACAATTGAACTAAGGCAGGGTGTCGTAAATGTTCCCTCTAATGATATTATATATATCGAATCTTCCAACCGTAAGGTTACACTTTACACCAATAATCAGGAATATGCCTCAATAAAGCCAATGAGCTACTGGATTGATGTTACCCGGAACATACACTGCTTTTATCAGACACATGGCAGCTTCATTATTAATATGAAATATATAACCAGCTTTAACAAATCGGTAGTTTATTTATATAATAACCAATTTCAGGCATTCATCACGCAGCGCAATTATACTAAATTCAAAACTGCATATCTTTTATATCTGGAAAGTATGAGGTAATTATGGAAAACTTACTATTTTATTTAATAATTTATATAACTGAGGGCGTAATTTTATGGATATACTGCTCCAGAATATTCAATTCAAAATACAAACGGAGACATGAAATAGCCATTATACTCTGCTCCCATTGTTTAATTTCACCTTTTGCTCTTTTACAGAACTCCTGGCTAAATACATCACTTTTTGTATTCATAGATATACTATTAATATTTTTTCTATTTGATATTTCTCTCCTGCACACATTTTTTCATACTATTATTATATCTTTTTTCATGTTATTAACAGAATTAATGGTTTTAAATTTCATACCACACTTTATTTATACATATTATAAGGAAGATCTCCTTTTTCACAGTATGCTTGTGCCTTCCATACTGTCCAAGCTGCTATATTTTTTTATACTATATACCATAAGTACATTTCTCTCAAAGAAACAATATATGTACACTAAAAAGAACTGGTACACGCTCCTGCTTTCTGTACTTCCAATCGTATCAGTATGGATAATATTAACACTTATGTATGTTGGTCAGCAGATAATATTGTCTAAAACAATCAACACTTTAATCACATTCAGCTGTATACTGCTTCTTTTTGTAAATCTTTTAATTTTCGGTCTATATGACTACATTCAAAAAAAAGCAGCACAACAGACACAGCTTCAGCTGGAGCTGCAAAAGGAGGCCGATCTTGTAAGCTATTACAAGCTTTTAGTAGAACAGGACGAACAGCAGAAGATATTTTTACATGATATTAAGAAACACCTAATGGCTATAGGCGATTTAAATAAGAACAGCAGCCGCCAGATGGTTTCACAGTATATTGAACAGCTTACTGAATCCCCGGAACTTAGTACTTCAGCCAAATTCTGCGATAATGATACGCTTAACGCTATTTTATCCAGATACATAAGCCATTCTGTAGAAAAAGATATACGTTTCTCGACAGATATCCGGGCTCATTCCGTAGATTTTCTGCCCTTCGGGGATATGACCGCACTATTTTGTAACTTATTAGACAATGCGATGGAATCCGCCGAAAAAATGGAAAATTCCTATATAGAACTAAATATATTCCCCAAAAAACAGAATAACTGTGTTGTTCTGACACTTATAAATTCCTGCAGAATCTCCCCTTTCTCAGAGAATCAGGAATTAAAGACTACTAAGACCGATATGATGCACCATGGCTTCGGCGTAAAAAGCATTGAACGTATAGTAGAAAAGCACAATGGTATCATGCAGATGTATTTTGATAATAACTCAAAAACCTTTCATACCATTATATCATTTCAGGGACAGCGCTAATCCATACATCATTCCATTGAAGGCAGCATTCATGCCATACGGCCCATGCTGCCTTTAATGCCTCCTGTGCAGCAATTACTCTTTTTCCCTGCTCACATTCACACATTTGTACCCCCGCCCAAAAATCCTGTCCGTTATACCACTTAAGCATCTCATCTTTAAGCTGCTTTTCAGCCTTGCACACATTACTTTCAGATATTTCCAGCTGTTCCCTTACAGGCCTAAACTTCCAATCAAGATAAGCCTCCTGCGTTGATATCTCCTTTAATCTGTGCTTTTCAGCCTTAGGAACTCCTCTTAAACCTGTTATCAGCATCTGTTCCTGTGCTGTACGCAGCGCTGTCGTATCACCGCCATCACTTTTTTCCAATCTTTCCAGATAATGTTCATATCCGAAAGGATAATAAAATATCTCATTGTCTCTGATAACCAAAAGCGCATCTGCAATTTCTTTCACAAAATAACGGTCATGGGACACAAACAGCATTGTCCCCTTATAAGATGTAAATGCAGATTCCAGCGTTTCTTTTGTCTGTATATCACAGTGGTTTGTCGGTTCATCTAATACCAGAAAATTAGGGCAGCTATATAAAAGCTCTGCCAAAAACAGCCTTGAACGCTCACCACCCGATAAGGAGTTTACTTTTTTAAATGAATCCTTTCCACTGAACAGATATGAACCAAGAATACGTCTAACCTCTTTTTCCATGAGTGCCGGAAAACAATCTGAAAAATGTTCAAAAACATTTTTATCTGAGACTTGCGCTGCTGTATTCTGGTCAAAATATCCTATATTTACATTATTGCCCACTCCGTATTTTCCAGAAATAGGACTTATACGCCCTGCAATAGTTTTAAGCAATGTAGTTTTTCCAGCTCCATTTTCTCCAAGCACCGCAATCTTTTGACCTCTCCTTAATCTAAACGAAAGCTCAAAAAGTGTTTTGTCATATCCTACTTTTAAATGCTCAGCTTCAAAAACATTTTTGCTTCCTGCATTTGCCGGAATTATCTCTCCTGTAAATATATGAGCCTGCTCTTTAGGACATTCAATACGCTCCATACGCTCTAACATTTTCTTCCGTGAGCGTGCAAATGAAGCCTTATTTGCCTTATGCTTAAACCTTTCAATTAACTGCTCCTGCGATTTTATTTCCTCCTGCTGACGCTCATATGCCTTCTTAAGACGCAGGATACGTTTCTGTTTTTCTATACAATAGCTGCTGTAACTGCCTGCATAACGTGTTAATTTACCATTCGACAAATCGTAAATCACATCTACTGTGCGGTTGAGAAAAAATCTGTCATGGGAAACTATTACAACTGCCTTTGGATATTCTCTCATATATTTTTCCAGCCATTCAACAGTTTTAATATCAAGATGATTTGTTGGTTCGTCAAGTAAAAGAATATCAGGCTTCATTAAAAGTAGTTTAATAAGCGCTATCTTCGTCTGCTCTCCACCTGAAAACATTGAAAGCTTCTTATTTTTATCTTCCTTTGAAAATCCAAATCCTGTAAAAATCCTGTCATATTCTACTTCATACTGATATCTCTCCTGCTCATATGAATCTCCAACCGGACATGAATCCAGCAAAAGCTCCTCTACAGTAGATTCCAATTCTTCAGTTTTTTGCACCTGTTTAAGCATTCCCATGGTAAGCGCACGCGATTTATGAATAGCCGCCTTTTGTCTTTTATCATCACGGTCAGGCTGTAATTCACCAAAAATAAGGTGCAGAAGCGTTGACTTTCCTGCACCATTTCTTCCAACTACAGCAATTTTTTCCCTGCCGCTAATTTCAAAATTAATATGATTTAATATATTTCTTCCTGCAACCGAAACCGTTGCATCTGTAATCTGATAGAGCATGACTTAAATTAATCTCCTTATCTTAAAACGAGAACCACCAGAATACCTAAAACAATTCTATACCAGCCAAATACCTTGAAATCATGTTTTTTAATATAGCTCATCAAGAACTTAATTACAACAACCGACACAAAGAATGCTACCAAAGTCCCAACAACAAGAATCATTGCCTCTGCTCCGGAAAATGCAAAACCAACCTCAGCAATATATTTTACCATTTTTAAAAGACTGGCTCCAAACATAACCGGTACTGCAAGAAAAAATGTAAATTCTGCGGCGAGCCCTCTTGACAATCCGATTATAACGCCTCCTACAATAGTTGCTCCAGACCTTGACGTTCCTGGAAAAACAGCTGCAACAAGCTGGAATAGTCCAATAAGCACTGCATCCTTATATGTAATCTGCGAAATTTTCGTTACTATTGGTTTTTTATTTTTACCAATCGTGCTTTCAACAACAATAAAAACAACACCTACAATTATAAGGGCAAGAGCTACTGGAATCGGGTGATAGAATAATTCATCAATTTTATCGTCAAATGCAAGACCAATTACAGCTGCCGGAACACAGGCAATAATAATCTTGAGCCACATATCAACTGCACCTGTCTTAAACAGCCCAATCTGTTTTATATCTTTTCCCTTATTTTCCATTGTTTTTTTATATTTCTTAGTTGCAAATGGCCAAAGCTTCTTCCAATATAAAATAACTACAGCCATAATAGCACCAAGCTGTACAACCACTTCAAACATTTTCCAAAATTCTTCTGACACGTTTAGCGGCATAAAATGCTGTAAGAGAATCATATGTCCCGTACTGCTTATTGGAAGCCATTCTGTCACTCCTTCTACTATGCCAAATAATACCGACTTAAAAAATTCAATAATGTCCATAATCCTGCGGCAGCTTTCTGCCTACCTCCCAATTCTTTTTTATTCTGTCCTGTCAATAACCTCTCCTGTGTTAGGATTCACTGATATTCCATTAACCTCCAGACGCTCGTCAATCTGAATTACAAGACACTGTCTTCCATCAATAATTCTTGTTTCTACCAGTTCCGTTTTGTCTGGATTTATCTTTACAATAACATCTGGTGTCTTTACTTCAAACCTTCTTGTTTCAGTTATGTTAGCTGCAAGAAGTTTTCCATTCTCTCCAGCCGCCATTTCAAATTGCTCCTCAAAATTCTCTAGACGTTCTTCACGAACCCCGCTTTTTTCAAGAAGGTTCTTTACCTCTGTCTTATCAAGGGCAACAGGCTCAAGGTTTCCTTTATTTTCATCCAGCATTTCATTAAGGTTATCATGAATGTTCTTAATAGTCTCATAATCACATTCTTCTCCTAATGTTTCTGTAACAAGTGTCTGAAATGTTTCTTTCTGGTTCCCTGCTGGGAGTGGAACTTCACAGTCAAGAACTGTCCCAAGGAATCCCTGCGGGAAATCGTCGGCGTCTTTAGAATAAAACCAGACCTTTTCTCCATCTTCGCTTCTCTCATTAAATGCCGGGAATAAAAATCCTATATCAGGTGCATCAACCATATGACTCTGCACCTGATTATGAAAGGCATTATCCAATTCACTATATCCTAGTCCGGGCTTTGATAATGAAACATGACATATACTGCACAATATGTAATTGTAGACCTCATCTGATGCATCTTCCATCTCAATTCCGTCTGATGTCCTTCCCGGAACATCATACACCTGATTGATTAGCAGAATCAGATAGTTCCCTGGATAATAATATGATGAAATAACCTTATCATAGAACTCATCTAACAATGACTCATCTTTTAATCCACTGTCTCTTAATTTATATAAGAAAGAACGTGCCCCGTCATCTGCATAAGAATCCAGTGTAAACTGCATGTCAATTAAGTTTTTCCCCGGTGTACCAGAGAGTGTTTTCTTAAAAATATCAAAATATTTGTGTTTTTCTTCTTCTGGAAGATTTAAAAATGTTTCATCAATCCTTGTAACTTTATTTTTTTCGCCATCCACATAACAGCCTGCCATCTTAAGGATTGCACAGTCTTCCAGCGTATATTGGGATTTAATTTCATTGATTTCTTTTCTAATCATTACAGTCCATCCTTACTCTGCTAATATTCCTGTTCATTATAGACTATTTTTTCTTTATTCACAATAAAAAACCTACATTCGCTGATATTGCTGTCGCCGCTAACAACAACACTTCCAGAACTTTGTTCTGTCAGTCGCGGCTGTCGCCGCTAACTCATGAATAAAAAATTGTTCAGGATTATGCAAGCATATCCTAAACAATTTTTTATTCATGAGGTTGTTGTGCTCGTAGCTTCGCGCAAAAAATTTCCCCGGTCGGGGAGACCGGGGATGAGTAGAGGGGATAGAAATATAGTCAAACAAAAAGGTGTTTGGAGAAAAACCTTTTTGCTTCTGTGCAATTTTAATAACTAATTCTTAAATCTGATTTAGTATATCATATTCACCTGAATTATCAAGTGGAATTTTTCCTTTTTTATATTTTTTTAATGTTTTTTTGTCGTGTCAGTTTGTTATTTAAAAAAATTGTTGACACATACCAAAAATAAGTATATAAAATTATATATTACAAAAAAATAATATTATTTTTTGCGTAAGCATATGATAAGGAGGTGTCACATATGACAAACTCAACTGAAAAAAATCAACTTACATAT
>JAUNPT010000102.1 GCA_030536565.1 Eubacteriales bacterium
CGACAGTGGCGTATGATTATTTTGAAAATAATCGTGAACAGACAGAGATTAGTATTGTGGATAATGAAGGAAAATTCTTAGGACTGATGACGCGAAATAATGTAATGCATGCATTTGGTGGAAGATATGGATTTACATTACATCAAAGACACTGTGTAATAGATTTGGCAAAACAGGAAACATTAGTGGTACATAGAGATTTCACGATTGAAAATGTGTCAAGGCTTGCTATGGAACGAAAAGCAAATGAGCTTTATGATGCTGTAGTTGTGTTAGATCATGGCAGGTATTTTGGCATTGTTACAATTAAAGATTTGCTGGAAGCAACTATATCTATTGCGATTGAAAGAGCAACGGATTCCAATCCATTGACCTCACTGCCGGGTAATAGAACAATTGACCAGAAGATACATGAGCTAATAGGCAGTAAAGAATACTTTGCAATAATGTATCTTGATTTAGATAATTTTAAGGCATATAACGATACATATGGATTTCCCAATGGGGACAGAATGATTGTGGCACTTGCTGAGGCAATAAAGAAAGTATATAAGGTTGATTCATTTTTGGGACATGTAGGTGGAGATGATTTTGTTATTATTACGAAAACGCCTGATATTCAGGAAAGAGCAGAGAGAATAATTACATTTTTTAAGAAACAATTAAAATCTTTATATAATGAAGCCGACTGGGAAAGAGGCTATATTACTTCAAAAAACAGAGCAGGTGCTGTTGAAAATTTTCCGATTGCATCGGTTTCAATTGCCGTAGTGACAAATCAGAATTATTTTTATAATCAGATGGCGCTTCTGAATAATCAGATTGTCAGAGCAAAGAAAAAGGCAAAGCACATAGAGGGAAATTCCATATGTGTTATGTAACTAATGAAAGCGTACCTTAAATTTTTTTGAATTAAATATGACGGAGTATAAATTCGAAAGGAAATAAAGACTTTTATGCACTTGCATTATAGCTGCATATGTGATAAAGTTTTTAGCAGAGTGTGACTTAAGCCACGCGAAGGAGGGCACCGCCTAATAGGCGCTGTCTCTTTCGCGTGGCTTTTTTTTCACTCCTTGCGGCTGGTGCACAGATGTAGTTGCAGGAAAAGGCTCGAAAATAGAAAAGAAAAAGAGGTGACATTATGGTACGTATTAATGGTGAGGATATAGCTGCAGATGGCATGAATCTAAAGGAATATTTAGAGCAGAATGGCTATAATATGCAGCGAATAGCAGTTGAGATTAATGAGCAGATTGTCTCGAAGGCAGTATATGCAGATACAGTTCTTGAGGCAGAAGACAAGGTGGAGGTTGTGAGCTTTGTAGGCGGAGGTTGAAAATCTTTCAAACAAAAGTATGCAATACTTTATGAAGAAATAATAGAGCTTGAAAAAATTATATTAGGAAACAACTCATATATACGGGGAGAGTGATATTTATAGTAACGAGTAAACAGCAGCATGAGGCGCTTGTTATGAGACATGGCGCAGATGTGCAGGAGAAGCTTGATAAAGCATCAGTGGCAGTGTGTGGTCTTGGAGGATTAGGTTCAAATGTAGCGGTTGCCCTTGCCAGATGCGGTGTGGGAATGCTGCATTTAATAGATTTTGATGAGGTGGATATAACCAATCTTAACAGACAGCAATATGATATGAAATACGTAGGAATGCCAAAAACTGAAGCTTTGAAGGAAGAAATCCAGCGGTTTGCACCTTATATAGAGATTAAAACAGATTTCGTAAAGATTACACAGGACAATGCCATAAAGCTTCTCAAAGAAAAATACATTTGTGAAGCATTTGATAAGCCGGAGCAAAAGGCTATGCTTACCAATGTGGTTCTGGAAAAAATGCCAGACAGGATACTTGTGGGTGCATCTGGAATGGCAGGCTTCGGAGACAGCAACAGTATACAGACACAAAAACGAATGAAGAATTACTACATATGTGGTGACGGGGTTTCAGAGATATCAAATACAAGCGGACTAATGGCACCAAGGGTAATGATATGTGCCGCACATCAGGCAAATAAAATCATTGAGCTGATAATCAATACGCAGGAATGATATATCTGATTGAACAAATATTTTAGAAGAAAGAGGAAGAAAATGGAAGATAAGTTAATATTAGGTGGTAAAGAATTTACATCAAGATTTATTCTGGGCTCAGGAAAATATTCAATGGAGCTTATTAAGGCGGCAGTAGAGAATGCGGGAGCACAGATTATTACTATGGCTGTTAGAAGGACTAACACAAAACAGAATGAAAGTATTCTCGACTATATTCCAGAAAATGTTACATTACTGCCTAATACGTCAGGGGCAAGAAATGCTGATGAGGCTGTTAGAATTGCCCGCATGTCAAGAGAGCTTGGGTGTGGGGATTTTGTGAAGGTCGAGATTATGAAAGACAGTAAATATCTGCTTCCAGATAATGCAGAGACTGTGAAAGCTACAGAACAGCTTGCAAATGAGGGATTTGTAGTAATGCCATATATGTATCCCGACCTTTATACTGCCAGAGATTTGGTAAATGCCGGGGCAGCGGCTGTTATGCCTCTTGCGTCACCAATTGGTTCTAACAAGGGACTTGCAACAAAAGAATTTATACAGATTTTAATAGATGAAATAGACCTTCCAGTTATTGTTGATGCTGGTATTGGAAGACCCTCGCAGGCATGTGAGGCTATGGAAATGGGTGCGGCCGCAGTCATGGCAAACACAGCAATTGCAACCGCAGGAAATGTTGCCGCTATGGCTGGTGCATTTAAAAATGCTATTGATGCAGGACGAGCTGCCTATCTTGCAGGACTTGGAAGAGTATTAGAAAGAGGAGCATCAGCATCAGACCCATTAACAGGATTCTTAAGAGACTAAGGGAGTGGAACAATGGAAAATCAATTTTTTATAGATTCTGATAAATTAAGTGAAAAGGCACTAGAGCGTAAGCATCGTCTGGAAAATGATCCAAGCAGCCGAACTAATCATATGGAATATATGGAAGGCATGGAACGTATTGAATCGGACATAATGGACAAGGTTATTGGTCAGATGGAAGCTTACGATTACGATAAATATACGGCTGTTGATGTACGCCGTGCCCTCCAGCAGGAACGCTGCTCAATAGAGGATTTTAAAGCACTGCTGTCTCCGGCAGCATTGCCATTTCTTGAGGATATGGCAAAAAAGGCTAAGATAGAGACAAGTAAACACTTTGGAAATACGGTTTATCTGTTTACACCATTATATATAGCCAATTACTGCGAGAACTACTGCATTTACTGCGGCTTTAACTGTTATAATGATATTAATAGAAAAAAACTTAATGCAGAAGAAATTGAAAAAGAAATGAAGGTAATAGCGGATTCTGGAATTGAGGAAATCCTTATGCTTACTGGAGAAAGCAGGGCTATGAGTGATGTAACATATATTGGCGAGGCATGTAAGCTGGCAAGGAAATATTTTAGAAATGTTGGACTGGAAATATATCCTGTAAACAGTGACGAATATAAATATCTTCATGAGTGCGGTGCAGACTATGTAACAGTGTTTCAGGAAACATACAATGATAAGAAATATGAGACATTACATTTATTAGGACATAAGAGAGTATTCCCATACCGCTTTGACGCTCAGGAAAGAGCAATTATGGGAGGAATGAGAGGTGTTGGCTTCTCGGCACTTCTGGGACTTGCAGATTTCAGAAAAGACGCTTTGGCTAGTGCTCTCCATGTATATTATCTTCAGAGAAAGTATCCGTATGTAGAGTATTCACTTTCCTGTCCAAGGCTTAGGCCAATTATTAACAATGATAAAATTAACCCGCTTGATGTCCACGAAAGGCAGCTGTGTCAGGTACTATGTGCCTACAGGATATTCCTTCCCTATGTTGGAATTACAGTTTCCTCAAGAGAGCAGGAGCATTTTAGAAATGGTATTGCAAAAATTGCGGCAACTAAGGTGTCAGCAGGCGTTTCTACTGGAATTGGAGACCATGAAAGTAAGTATACTGGAAAGGAAGATGAGGGCGCAGGAGATGAACAGTTCGAGATATCAGATGGCAGAAGCTTTGTGCAAATGTATTCTGATATGGAATCGGAGGGCTTGCAGCCAGTATTAAATGATTATGTGTATGTATAGGATATGTATTACTAACAGAGGGCTGGCAGGGATTGCAGGGGCAGATAATTCTTCAGATAATATTGCCAGAGAAAAGCCGGGATATGGCTGGGCAGAGTATTTGAAGAAAATTGAAAACGCATTGCTGCGAAAGCCAGATGCATTGATTCTGCGTGAAAAGGATTTACAGGAGGCAGATTATGAGGAGCTTGCCGCCAAGGTAATTAATATATGTAATAAGTATGGTGTTAAATGCTTTCTTAATAATTTTGTAAATGTGGCTGTAAGGCTGAGGGCTGACAGAATACAGGTGTCTGTAAACAGTTTCCTTGAAATGTCTGAGCAGGATATACAGGCATTTCAGGAAATATTTGTTTCAGTCCATTCAGCTGAAGAAGCAGTATTGGCACAAAAAAATGGTGCAGATGGTATTATTGCCGGACATATATTTTCCACAGATTGTAAAAAAGGTGTGCCTGCGCGCGGACTTGAATTTTTAAGGTCAGTGTGTAAAGCGGTTACAATTCCAGTATATGCGATTGGAGGAATCCATGAGGAAAACGCATTTCTTTGTATAAATAGCGGAGCAGCGGGAGTGTGTATGATGTCAGAATATATGAAAAAGCTGTAATGCAGATTATAATAATAAGCACTATTTACTAAGCAGCCTTCGGAAGCATGCTTCAATTGCAAATGCTCCAAGAGGCGCAGTAATTATAATAGCCATAACAGCTACAGTAAGTACTATGTTTCCGCAGGAAAGGCCCATAGCCAGAGGGATTCCCCCAATGGCGGCCTGAACAGTTGCTTTAGGTGTATAAGCTATCATACAGAACAGTTTTTCATTAGCTGACAGATTTGTCTTAATCAAGCATATAAAAACCCCTGCCATTCTGAATATTAAGACGCCAAAAATCAGTATAATTGCTTTGATGCCTGCAGTTTTTGCATAGGAAATGTTTACTGTTGCTCCGACCAGAACGAAAAGTACAGTTTCAGCAGCGACCCAAAGCTTGTTAAATTTCAGCGATAATCTGTCTGCCACTACAGGACGCTTAAACTGAAGCATTATTCCTGTGAACATAACGGCGATTAGTGCTGCAAATGGAATTATAGATGAGAATCTATCTTCAGCTGTGACTAAAATAAATGCAATTGACAGAATGACGATAACCTTTACTGTATCACGCATATGGATTTTCTTAAAATACAGATTAAGAAGATATCCAACAGCAGCACCAGCTAAAACTCCTATTAATATAGAAACAGGTATTTTAATAAAGCTTGTAAAAGAAATGGCATTTCCTTGTGCAAGACCTGTAAATGCTGAGAACATAACAATAACAAATACATCATCTACAGATGCTCCGGCAAGAATCATCTGAGGGATTCCTTTATTGTTTCCATAGCCTTCGTCCATAAGCTTAATCATTTTAGGAACAATAACAGCTGGAGACACAGCGGCAATTACAGTGCCGAGTATTGCTGCATCAAGTATGGAGATATCTAATATGTAAGGTGCTAACAAAATCATTCCTGCAATTTCAAGGCAGGCAGGAACAAAGCACATTAAAATGGCAGGGCGTCCAACTTTTATCAAATCTTTCATGTTCAAGGAAAGTCCGGCTCTTGTAAGAATTATAATCAGGGCAATCCGCCTTAATTCAGATGATATATTTAAAATAGATGTATCCAGAAGGTTAAGGACGTAGGGACCGAGGATAATACCTGTAAGAAGCATGCCTAACAGACTTGGAAGATGAATTTT
Source organism: Eubacteriales bacterium (assembly GCA_030536565.1). Lineage (GTDB taxonomy): Bacteria > Bacillota > Clostridia > Lachnospirales > Lachnospiraceae > Lachnospira. The sequence goes on from JAUNPT010000102.1 coordinate 5,888, forward strand.
TTTGCAGAGCCACCCGGAAAGCATACCAACAATAAATATTAATGCAATACTAAATAACATATGAACCTCCATTCATTATGATGATATAAGCATTTAAATATTATATGTACGTGAATGTAAAATATCAAGAAAAATTTTATCAGCTATATAATCTGCCAAATGAACATAAATGTTCACCTGGTTTGCTGGTTTGTGATATAATGAGCGCGAACGGACATATTTATGTATGAGAACAAAACAGGGACATAAAGTAAATATTACGAAAATGAAATCAAAGGAGACTAATATGTTAAAAATAGGCTGTCATTTATCTACATCTAAGGGATATGAGCATATGGGAAAGGAGATTCTTTCTCTGGGAGGTAATACATTTCAGTTTTTTACCAGAAATCCCAGAGGGGGGCAGGCTAAAGCTATAGTACCAAAAGATGTGGACGCATTTTTAGAGCTTGCAAAAAATAACGGAATAGATGTGATACTTGCCCATGCGCCATATACCTTAAATGCATGCTCAGCTGATGAATCAACAAGAAATTTTGCGAAAGAAACAATGGCGGACGATTTGATAAGAATGGAGTATACTCCGGGAAACCTATATAATTTTCATCCGGGAAGTCATGTAAAGCAGGGAGCAGAGGCTGGAATTAAGTATATAGCAGATATGTTAAATGAAGTAATTAAGCCTGAGCAGACTACAAAGGTGCTTCTTGAGACAATGGCAGGAAAAGGAACAGAAATTGGCAGAAGCTTTGAGGAGTTAAGGGCGATTATCGACAAGGTGGAGCTGGATTCCCATATAGGAGTATGCCTGGATACCTGTCATGTGTATGATGCAGGATACGATATAGTTAATAATCTTGATGGGGTTTTGGAGGAATTTGACAGGGTTATCGGGCTTGAGCGTCTGTGTGCTATTCATATGAATGATTCAAAGAATCCATTTGAAAGCCATAAAGACAGGCATGAAAAAATAGGCGAAGGCTCAATTGGTTTTGATGCAATGGTAAGAATTATAAATCATGCTAAGTTAAGGAATCTGCCATTCTTTTTGGAAACACCAAATGAGCCGGAAGGCTATGCCAGGGAAATTGCTATGCTTAAATCTGCCTATATTGAACAGTAAAAGGTATTGGTATATAAAGTGTTTTTCAGTTATAAATCAGCAGAGAATAAACTGCTTGTAGGAAGTGTCATTGTCATATCACGGCACCGGGTATTTTCGCGGTTTACAAGCTTTCTCTGGTCTGGAAGTAATTCTAATATTCCATAGCTTGTTTTAATGTATAGAGGTATGTCGCCTATATTTTCAATATAAAGTGGCATTTCATCAGTTTCCTGCATAGAAAATTCTATATTTTGAAAGTGCTGGAAAAAACGCAGGTCAATTCTGCTGTCATTTGTCTTAACGCAGAAATTGTCATGAAAAGTGTCGGATGAGGCTGTAACGTGATATGAAAGAGGCTCGAACTCTCCTACAGGCTTGCAGTATAGTGAATGAAAATGGTGGCTGTCAAAATTAGACATTACAAGAAGTACATTTCCGGCTTCAATTACTGGAGGCTTTATTTTACCGGAATACGTATCCTTTATTTGGGCATAATCAGGAACCAAATCTTCTCTTTCATCTTGTTTTGCAAATTCACAGTAAGCCAAAGGACAATGATATACACTGTTTTTCGTTTCTACAATTAGTTCATGCTCATCTTTATTTATATAGGTGTTCTGTACGCGGGAGGTGTGTATAAATGTTGAATCGGCAATGTTTACGTGTCCTGTTACAATTCCATGGAGGACAATGCCTTTGTTTTTATGGTTTTCCCTTTCATCAATATACCAGTAATACATCTTAAGTTTCCGGCTGTTATCTTTATATGAAGTCATTTTGTAAACCTCCTTTAAATAAACATATATATGCTGACATTATTCTTAAAAAAAGAAGAGCACAGAGGGCTCTGCGCTCTTCAAAGAGAGGAAAATATATGAGTAAATCTAATACTCATAATGGAATAAATAAACGAATTTTCTTACACAATTATATTAACACAGATACAGGAATATACCAATAAACTAAATATAAAAGTTTATAAACAAAATATGTGTAAATATAAATTGTTATTATTATCTGAGGCTATTATTTAAACCTTACGATATCATTAGGAGTACATTCAAGAATATTGCAAAGTTTTTCCAGTGTAAGTAAGGTGATGTTCTTATTCTTTTTTAAGGTGTCCAGAGTTTTATTATCAATACCTGAATGCAGCAGCGAGTATTGGGAAACCTTCTTTTCGTTCATAGTTTTCCATAAAGGGGCGTAATCTATAATATTAATCACCAACCTATTCTAATTATATTTCAATTATAGAGGTTGAAATGAATGAAAAATATTGCGGAGATATTCACAATATAGTATAATCAATAAAGGATAATATAAACAT
>JAUNPT010000103.1:0-6382 GCA_030536565.1 Eubacteriales bacterium
CAGAACACTTCGGGCATTTCTTTTTAGATGGTTTCTGCCATGTCATAAACTCACATTCAGGATTATTCTCACAGCCATAATATTTTCTGCCCTTCTTCGTCTTCCTTAACACAACCTCTTTACCACATAGAGGACATGATACACCAATTTTTTCAAGATATGGTTTAGTATTTCTGCATTCTGGAAAACCAGGGCAGCCTAAAAATTTTCCATGAGGGCCATATTTTATAACCATATTACGTCCGCATTTTTCACAGACAACATCAGTTTCCTCATCAGCAATTTCTACATTTTCAAGATTTTTTTCTGCTTCTTTAATTGCTTCATCCAAATCCGGATAAAAATTCCTGATAATCTCCTTCCATTTTACCGTTCCTTCTTCTACACCATCAAGCAAAGATTCCATGTTAGCAGTAAAATTCACATCTACAATTGTAGGGAAAGCATCTGTCATCATTTTATTAACTGCCTCCCCCAATTCTGAAACATAAAGGTTTTTATTTTCTTTGACAATATAGCGTCTCGCAATAATCGTAGAAATTGTAGGTGCATACGTACTTGGACGTCCAATACCAAGCTCCTCCAGCGTCTTTACAAGCGAAGCCTCTGTATAGTGGGCTGGCGGCTGCGTGAAATGCTGTGTTCCAGCCGCCTCCTCCATATTAAGAACCGACTTTTCATCAACTCCCTTTACCAGTGAATTTGCTTCTTCTTTATCCTCATCACTTTTATATACAGACATAAATCCATCAAAGACAACCTTTGACGCTGCCACTGTAAATCTGTATTCTCCCGCTGAAATCTTTACGGAAGTTGTCTCATATAACGCTGAAGCCATCTGGCTTGCAGTAAATCTTTTCCATATAAGCTGATATAATCTAAACTGGTCGCGTGAGAGTGAATCTTTTACCATAACTGGCGATAATGAAATATCTGTCGGTCTTATTGCCTCATGTGCATCCTGTATTTTCTTATCTTCCTTTTTACCGGAATGATTTTCTGACAAATATTTATCGCCATAATTTTCAGCAATGTACTCCGCCGCTGACACTTGTGCCTCATCAGCTACACGTGTAGAATCAGTACGCAGGTAAGTAATTATACCTATTGTGCCACGTCCTGCTATGTCCACACCCTCATATAACTGCTGTGCTATCCTCATTGTTTTTTGAGTCGCAAAATTTAAAGTTTTTGATGCTTCCTGCTGCAATGTACTTGTTGTAAATGGAAGCGGCGACTTTTTTGTCTTTTCACTTTTTTTCACACTTTCGACTTCTGGTTTTGATTTTTTTACAGCCTTAAGGATTTCCTCCATTTGTTCTTTTGTTTTTATTTCAATCCTGCCATTTTTATCACCATAAAACTTAGCCTTCAATGGCTTTTTTTCTCCCTTTACATTAAATACAGCTTCTATTGTCCAATATTCTTCAGGAATAAATGCATTTATCTCATCTTCCCTGTCACAGATTATCCTTAGTGCTACTGACTGTACTCTTCCTGCACTTAATCCCCTCTTTATCTTTGCCCATAAAATAGGACTCAGGCTATAGCCCACAATCCTGTCAAGCACCCTTCTTGACTGCTGTGCGTCAACAAGATTCATATCTATTTTTCTTGCATCTTTTAGTGATGCTTTTACTGCATTTTTTGTAATCTCATTAAATGTGATTCTGTAGATATCCTTATCCTCCAGCTTCAACGCCTTCGCAAGATGCCACGAAATAGCCTCTCCCTCGCGGTCAGGATCGGTTGCAAGATATACTTTATCAGCTTTTTTAACTTCTTTTCTTAAAGCAGCTAAAAGCTCACCTTTTCCACGGATTGTTATATATTTAGGCTCATAATCATGTTCCAGATCAATTCCCATCTGGCTCTTAGGCAAATCTCTTACATGTCCCTGAGACGCCATAACTTCATAATTTGCTCCAAGAAATTTTTTAATTGTCTTAACCTTAGCAGGTGACTCTACTATTACCAAATATTTTGCCATTAATAATTTTTCCTTCCATCTTCTAAAGATGTACCCGAATATAGTTCCCCTTTGACACTTCCCTTACAAGCCCCTCCAGCTCAAGCTCCACAATTGCTTTGCTTACTTCCTGTATCGTCATTTGTGTTTCTTCTATAATAGTGTTAATACTTTTCGGATACAAATCCAGACAACTATACAACATATTTTTCCCCCTTGCAAGTCCTGTTTCATTAAACTCTATTGTTTCATTTTTATTTTCTTTGATTTTTACTTTATTATCCGTATTTTCATATTTTTTTATATCGTCATATAATCCAGATATTTTTTTATTTAAAAGTATATCTTTCCAATCAAGAATCATTGAAGCTCCCATCTGAACCAGCCTATTACAGCCTTCACTTAATGGGTCGGTAATTCTTCCAGGAACTGCCATCACGTCCTTATTCTGTTCTAAGGCCTGATCCACTGTTATAAGTGAACCGCTTCTCTTTCGTGCCTCAACAACAACCACAACATCAGACAATGCACTTATAAGTCTGTTCCTCATAGGGAACTGTCCCTTTAAAGGAAGTGTTCCGGGAGGATACTCTGACATAACGCAGCCAGTTTCAATAATATCCTTATACAGTCCAATATTATCTCTTGGATAACATATATCCACTCCGCAGCCCAAAACCGCAAGCGTATATCCATTGTGCTGCAATGCTCCTCTATGCCCTGCGGTATCAATTCCCAACGCCATTCCACTTACTATCTGAATACCAATGCTGCTGAATCTGCCCGCATACTGGTATGCTATCGTTCTCCCATACTCACTGCAGCCTCTCGCCCCTATTATGGAAACCGCCGGTTTTGTTGAATCAATAATTTTCCCTTTATAATACAATCCATATGGTTTATCATAAATTTCATAAAATTGTCTGGGGTAGTCATCTTTCCCCGGGTATGTAAAATGTATATTTTTATCTGAAAGCCTGCAGAAATCCTCATAAGCCCTGCCTTCCTTTGCAGATTTAACTATTGCCGCAGCGTTATCTGCACTTATTCCATTGACCTTTTCAAGCATGTTCTTTTTTGCACTATATATTTCTTCAGGATTTGAAAAAGTATTTAACAATGCTTTAATTTTCCTGTTTCCAATACCAGATATATTACACAGCCAGTACCAGTAAAATCCTTCATCACTCATTCTATCTGCAGCCTCCTGTATCCAACAGCCTCTGCCACATGTTCATATGTTATTTCTTTGCTTTCTTCTATATCTGCAATAGTTCTTGCTGTTTTTAAGATTTTATAATAGCCTCTGGCAGTCAGCTGCATTTTTTCATAACCTTCCTTTAAAATTTTTTCTCCTTTTTCGTCTAATACACAATATTTTTCAATATCTTTATGTGTCATTTCTGAATTAAATTTTATGTTTCTTCCTTTAAAACGAATCTCCTGAACAGCTCTTGCCTTCTCAACACATTTTCTCATACTCTCTGAGGTTATCTTCTGTACTTCCGTTTTATTAGGATTATTTTCTTTAATATCAATATACCTTACCGTTTCAGTATATACACACAAATCAAACCTATCCCACATTGGCCTGCTGATTTTTCCCATATATCTTCTTATATCATGCTCTGAGCAGCGGCATCGATGCCTGTCAGGATAATATCCACATTTACATGGATTTATAGCAGCTGCCAGCATAAAATCTGCCGGATATGTATATGCAGTATTTAATCTAACAATAGTGATTTTTTTATCTTCAAGTGTTTGTCTTAAGGACTCCAGAATACAGCTGTTAAACTCTGTCAGTTCATCGAGAAAAAGCACTCCTTTTCCCGCGAGCGTAACCTCACCAGGCTTAGGGATTCTTCCACCGCCTAACAAGGCAGCCGCTGTTATCCCATGATGTGGGCTCCTAAATGGCCTTTTTTTAATCAAACCCGTATCTTTATCCAAAATTCCAGCTACACTATATATCTTTGTAACCTGAAGGCTCTCATCATAGGAAAGCTCAGGCATTATAGTTGGAATTCTTTTTGCCATCATCGTCTTACCACTTCCAGGTGTTCCCACATAAATAATATTATGCATTCCCGCAACTGCAATCATAGTCGCCCTCTTTGCCATATATTGTCCACGAATATCACTATAATCTTGTGTATATTCTGTTTTTTTATTTTTTTCCATATAATATGTATCCTGCATACTGTCACCATGCAGCTGCTCTTTTATTATAATATTCCCATTAAGATAATCTATTACCTGAGACAGATTTTTAACCGCAAGTATTTTACCTCCCTCTACGATTGCAGCTTCCTTTCTGTTATCATAAGGAACTATACACTTAAACGCCCCTCTTTTTACACCTTCATATACGCAGGGCAGTATCCCTTTAACCCCATGTATGCTTCCATCAAGGCTTAGTTCTCCCAATATAAGCACATTTTTCAAAGCTTTCTCATTAACATATTCGTTTGCCGCCAATATTGCAAGCGCTATAGGTAAATCAAATCCTGTACCATCTTTTCTTATATCCGCTGGAGAAATATTTATAACTATTCTTTGAGGTTTTAATTCAATTCCGGAATTTTTTATAGCAACACGCACACGCTCTTTGGCTTCCCGTACCTCTATTCCAAGGAAACCGCTCATTTCAAAAACAGGCAGCCCACTGCCTACATCTGCTTCTACATTTACAAGAGTAGCTTCAAGCCCGCAAACAGATGCACTTAATACATTACTGTACATAAATCCTATCTCCTTTATTTTTATTGTGGTTCTTGTAGCAAAAGGCGCTCTTATATTTTATATTGGCACATTGCACAAATGCACCAGCCTTAATTATAAAAGGTCCTTTTGATACCCGAACCCTATTGTAATACATTTGAATTTAATGCCCGAACGGGCTTAAGATTTACAGAGATACCATTTCCAGTATCTCTGACATATTTTTAGAAACGTTTAAAGAATCTTTTCTTTTAATTTATAAACATCTTTTTCAAGTTTATCTATCAAATTGCTATGATTTTCTGCTAAAATCCTAATATTCCTGTCAAGTTCATTCTCCATCTTTCATTCAATATTAGTAAGTCTTTCATTTGTTTTTTACATCTGTAAGCATAGACAAAATCAACTCAAGTTCATTATCTTCTATCATACTGTCCGTCCTCCTTTTAAGCATTACCATTTCGTATTATTTATTATATACTATAATCCAGAAAAAGTATATATCATTTATGAAATATTTCAAAACAAAATGCTTAAAAAACGCCTAACGCTTATCCTCTAATATTTTTTCAACATATGTCATATCACGTGCATAATTAATAGCCTGTTCCATCGTAATAATCCCTCTTAGGCTCATATCTATAAGCACATCATCCATGCTCTCTATTCCATTTTCTTTATTACCGTGAATAACAGTACCAATCTGATATGTCTTTAATTCTCTAATTAAGCTCTTAATCTGAGCAGCTGTATTCACAACTTCAAAAGCCGCTACTCTCCCCTTATTATCTGCTGTAGGAATAAGCTGCTGCGAAACAACTGCCTCAAGCGTCATTGCCAGTCTTGCACATATCTGCTGATGCTGGTGCGGTAAAAATGCGTCAATAATACGCTCTATTGCTGCCTCTGCCCCTATAGTATGCAGTGTAGAAAATACCAGATGTCCAGTTTCCGCTGCTGTAATAGCAGTAGCTATTGTCTCAGAATCCTGCAATTCTCCGACCATGATAACATCCGGGTCTTCTCTAAGTGCCGCCTTTAATGCTAAGTCATAAGAATGTGTATCAATCCCTATCTCCCTCTGATTAATCATTGATTTTCTATGAGAAAAAAGATATTCAATCGGATCCTCAAGAGTAATAATATGTGCATTACGTGTATCATTAATATAATCTATAAGCGCTGCAAGCGTTGTTGATTTACCACTTCCTGTCGGCCCTGTCACAAGCACAAGTCCTCTTTTCTTACTGCATATATCAATAACAGACTGCGGTATGCCTAAATCCTCTGGTTTTGGAACTAATGTTCCCACGACACGCATGGCACATGCGACAGAGCCTCTCTGTCTAAAAACATTGACACGATATCTGCCTATATTAGGAACGGAAAAAGCAAAATCTGCTTCCCCTTTATTGTTATATATCCCTACCTGAACTTCGCTCATAATGCTAAAAACAATTTTCTCAACATCATTTGGCATAAGTTTTGGGTAATTCAAATCAGCAAGTTCACCATTTACTCTTACTCTCGGAGGAAGACCTGCTGTTAAATGTATATCTGATGCATTAACTTCTCTTGCAACAGCTAATAATTGTTCCATTGTAACCATAATTAAGGCTCACCCTTTCGTTTATAAATTCATATCACAACAGTATTTCATATATTTTAACACAATAATCATTTTTCGTA
>JAUNPT010000103.1:6392-8318 GCA_030536565.1 Eubacteriales bacterium
GCAATTATGGCTGCTGCGTAATCTCTGTAACATTATATATATCATCATAAATTTCAATTGCATTACTATTAAGCCATTCATAATCAGCACTGCACTGATAACGCTCCTCGGGGTTATCATAATTAATTTCATAAGCTCCATCTGGCGTAATATAGCCATCTGTATAAGTAAACACAAAGTACACAGGCATAGAAATGTTATCATTAATCACATCAGCCTTAAAAACCAGAAACAGATAATTATCTGCACTAGCTTCCAAATCATTTTTTCTAGAGAAAAAATATGTGTTAAGGAGCTGTATATTATCAGCCCGCTCATTATTAACCTCACGAAGATATGCCGGATCCTTTGTTGCCTTATAAAACATTCTAAATGTTGTATCCGCTGTCTGTGCTGTAATTGTATTTATACACTGCTTTGTAATTTCAGAAAGCAGTTCTTTATCTATTTCTTCTGCTGACTCAGTAAATGCATTCAATTGGTCTGCCTTATAGGTCGCTGTCAATGCCTCAGCCCTCAACCCGTGTTCCTTTAGTTCGCTTTCAGTGACATGACACGTTACAGTTATAACATCGTCCTTTACTATTCCTGCAGTTTTATCCGCTGTAAAGTGAAGACTGCCAAGGAATTCATCCTCCCAGTTATTCTGGACAAGCACATAGGCATCCGGGCTTATACCTGCAAATGTAACCTGAATATTTTCAAATAATGAAATTTTAGGCTTTCTAAAAAATACCGCCAGCAGAATAGTAACCAATATTACCAATACAATGGCCACAGATACTGCTGTCTTTCTATTCTGTTTATTTATATACTTTATCTTCATTCCTGCCGCTCCTAATTTCTATAAATTGTGCTGTTCCAGCACGTTTTTCAGCTTATCCAGCGCTTTCTTTTCTATCCTGCTCACATAGCTTCTGCTTATCCCCAGCTCTGCCGCAAGATTATTCTGTGTTTGTTCTGTTTCTCCCATAAGCCCATACCTTTTTTTTACAATAAGACGTTCCCTTGGCGTAAGTATTTTTTCCATATTTTTATACAAACATTCCACACGCTGCGAAAACAAATAATCCTCTACTACATCATCTTTCTGCTCACCTACAATTTCAATAAGGCTTATTTCATTTCCTTCCTTATCCGTACCTATAGGCTCATACATAGAAACCTCTTTTGATTTTCTCTTTTCCGAACGGAGCATCATTAAAAGCTCGTTGTCTATGCATTTTGCAGCATATGTGGCAAACCTGATTTTCTTATCCATTTTAAATGAATTTACCGCTTTAATAAGACCAATAGTTCCCACAGACATTAAATCTTCTGAATCTCTGTCTGTTGTGGAATATTTCTTAATCATATAAGCAACCAGGCGCATATTCTTTTCAATCAATGTATTTCTTGCTTCCATATCTCCATTATGAAAACGCTCTAACATTTCCTTTTCTTCTTTTGCAGATAATGGTTTGTCAAATGTTTTCAAAGAAAGGCACCCCTGACGCATTTAATATATCTTATGTGTCAAGGTGCCTTTTATTGCTTTTCCATATTTAATATGGACAATGAAAAATTTCTCATCAAAATATTCTACGCTTCTTTTCTTCTAAGGATATCATACTGTTCAAGTCTGACTCCCAAATCAATATAAAGCTGCTGCTTTGGATGTGGACAGCTTTCCATATCCTGTCCCTTTTCATCAAGAATCCTTTTAACTACTGCACAGATATTGTTCCCATCAGGCTTCATAACCTCAATAGTCTCCCCTACCAGAAATTTATTCCTCTGTTCAATATGTGCCAGCCCATCTTTAGTAACATCACCCACAATACCAAGATATGTATATTCATTGATATAAGTGTTATTATCATAAATCTGTGCAGTTTCATCCGGCTTTCCAAAGAAGAAACCAGTTGTATACTGTCTGTAGGTACA
>JAUNPT010000104.1 GCA_030536565.1 Eubacteriales bacterium
AAGGACTGTTGATGTTCATGTCAGAAGATTAAGAGAAAAGATAGAGAAGAATCCAAGTGAGCCAAAGTACGTTCATACTAAGTGGGGAGTAGGATATTACTTTAATGTTTAGAGATAGTAAGGTCAGTCAGTATAAAAAAAAGCATTATAAATTGTATATGGCGCTGCTGCGTCTGTTTCGTTTTTTGGGAAGCAGTATTGTAAAAATATTTCTGATAACGTCATTAGTCGGTATTGTTTCAGTCCATATTGCATTCTTTTTTGTCCATTATACATACAGTTACATGATTATGGACAGTGAGACAGCAGTTTTGCAGACAGAGGCAGCCGTTGTTTCTGGTGAATTTTCTGCATATACGTCCTTAGATGAGGCTAAAAGAGACGGAATGTATAACCGTCTTGTGCAGTATTCATCTCTTAATTCAGTAAGAATCAGGATAGTGGATGAAAGCTATAGGATTGTGCTTGATTCATATTCTTTAGAAACTGCAAAAACAATAGTAAATCCGCGTGTAATAGATGTATTTAATATAGGAAAAAGCAAGTCCGGCTGTGATAAAAAAACAGGGGAAATAGAGGCTGTTGTTCCGGTTTATGGCAATACACCGGAAATGCTTGGCGTTTTAGTGATGAATTTTGATTATTCAGAGGTTGGAAGCTTTGAAAAGCAGGTGAAGGACAGGACATATACATTTGAAATAATAATAGATGCAGTTGTTATTGCATTTTCGGCGCTGTTTGCTAATTTAAGCATGTCGGGATATAAGAGAGTATTTAAAATTGCAGAAGATGTGGCATCGGGTCATACTGATAAGAGAATGGAGGTTAAGGGCAGTACAGAGCTAAGGGATTTTGCATGCAGCTTTAATGAAATAATGGATAAAACAAGTGAGCTTGACGAATCAAGACAGGAATTTGTTTCAAATGTATCTCATGAGCTGAAAACACCGATTACGTCAATCAAGGTTCTGGCAGATTCACTTAATATGCAGGAAGATGTGCCATTAGAGCTGTATAAGGAATTTATGCAGGATATTGCAGCAGAAATTGACAGGGAAAATAAGATTATTGAAGACTTGCTGTCGCTTGTAAGACTTGATAAAAAGGCTTCACTGCTCAATCTTACATCAGTAAATCTTAATGAATTGCTGGAGCTTGTATTAAAAAGGTTAAAGCCGATTGCCCAGAAGAAGAATGTGGAAATCCTTTTTGAGAGCTTCAGACCGGTTGTGGCTGAAATAGATGAGGTGAAATTTACACAGGTTATTTCCAATTTAGTTGAAAATGCAATTAAATATAATGTAAATGATGGCTGGGTACATGTATCCTTAAATGCAGATTACCAGTATTTTTATGTAAGAGTTGAGGATTCAGGAATAGGAATCCCTGCAGAGAGCCAGAATAAGATTTTTGAACGCTTTTACAGAGTAGATAAGGCGAGGTCAAGGGAAACCGGCGGTACGGGGCTTGGGCTTGCAATTGTAAAGAACATTATCCTTATGCATCATGGAACTATTAAAATGCACAGTGAAGAAAATATAGGAACAACATTTACACTTAGAATTCCTTTGAATTATGTGGAGTAGGATGGAGTCGAAACAATGAAGAAAGCAGGAATAATCAAATATTTATTGTTATGTATGCTTGCAGTGCTTCTTATGGGAATTACAGCCTGTAAAGAAACTGGTGAAAAAAAACATTATGAAATATATTATAGCAATTCAAATGGAAATAAGCTTGCAAAGAAAGATTATGAATCAGAGCAGACAGATACGCTTGAACTTATCAATGAGCTGATTAGCCAGATGAATGTCAATCAGAAGGATAATGAGTACATTGTAATAAAACCGGAATATCTTAGTATAGATAAGGTCGATTTGTCAGATAAGGAGGCAGTGATTTATTTTAATGAAGCTTACTATGACATGAAAGCATCAACGGAAGTGCTTTTGCGTTCCGCTATTGTTCAGACGTTATGTCAGATAGATGGAGTTGATGAGGTTTTATTTATGGTTGCAGAGCAGCCGGCAGTGTATCCTGACGGAACAGCAATAGGTGTTATGAATATAGATTCATTTTCTGATGATACTGATGAAAAAATTGGCAGGATAGAATGGCGTACAATAACATTGTATTATGCAAATAAGGCAGGAGACAGGCTGGTTAAGGACGAAGTCCCGGTTGCTTATAATAAAAATATTTCTTTGGAAAAAATTGTTGTTGAGAAGCTTATTAATGGGCCTGTAAATGCTGGGACATATGCAACTCTGCCATCGGATATGCATCTTCTTAATATCTCTGTAAATAATAATATATGCTATGTTAATTTAAGCAGTGAGTTTTCGACAGAAATGGTGAATGTATCTGCAATGCTGCCAGTGTATTCAGTAGTAAATTCCCTGTGTGAGCTTGATACAATCGAAGGGGTTAAAATTCTTATAAATGGCAATTCAACAAAAGCGTTTAGAGAGAGTATTAATCTGGATACGGTGTTTTATTTTAATGATACGTTGATTCAGTAAAATGACTTTATTATAAGGTGCTGTTCTTAGAAAGGACAGTTAGTGAAAAGACCTTTTTTAACTGGGGCAGTATTTGTGTTCACAGGTGCTGTGTGTGCAGTCTGCCTCAATATATTTGCAGCTGCTGTTGCAGGTGCTTTAGAGCTGGCAGTATGTGCCGCCTTCTTAAAAAGAAAAAATCTGAAGTTTATTAATTATATTTATTTGTTTGTCTGTCTGGCAGTAATGTTCATAGTCTTTTATAATACCCGTCACAAATTATCCCTGAGTTTTTATGAAAAACAGCTGGAAAAATCAAATGGGGAGGAGTGCATTATTTATGGAAAAGTGAGTGCAGTAAATTCCAAAGGGCAATATATACAGCTTCGTCTGAGCAGGTGCAGGATTATGTTAGAGGAATCGGGGCAATGCCTTGAAGAAGCCGGAGTGCTTATATATGTGGATTCGTTTGATGGCTTTGTTGGCGACAATGTTAAGGTATGCGGGCATTTAGAAGCATTCGGCAGGCAAAGAAATGAAGGCGGGTTTGATGTGAGAGCATATTATCATTCTGTTGGTTTGGATTATGCATGTGTGGCGAAATATTCAGAAATTACAAAGAAAGGTGAAAATGAAACCTATAGGGTGATTAAAAGATTTTCAAAATATATTGCACAAGTGTTTGACAGTATTTTGGATAAGGAGGAAGCAGGAATACTAGCTTCTGTGATTCTAGGAGATAAAAGTAATCTGGATAATAATATAAAACTGCTTTATCAGACAAGTGGAATTGCACATATACTGGCAATCAGCGGACTTCATGTTTCTGTTATAGGGCTTAGCCTGTACTGCATATTAAAAAAGCTGCTTCCATTTTTTTTAGCGGCAGTTTTAGGAGGAATGGTTATGACTGCCTATCTTTTGATGACGGGAAATGGCATATCAGTATTCCGCGCAGTTGTAATGTTTATTATAGCAGTTAGTGCAGAGGTTATAGGGAGGACTTATGATTTAGCTACTGCTTTGTCTGTAGCAGGTATGCTGCTTATTTTTGATGATGGCAGAGTGATAATGAATATGGGTTTCTGGCTTTCGTTTACGGCTTTGGCTGGAATATGCTGGGTATTTCCAGTGCTTTCTAAAGTGTTTAATAAATATAAGGAAAAAAAGGTAAGGGCAAAGATTTTAGATACGGTGCTTGCAAGCGTTGCAGTGCAGTTATCAACGCTGCCAGTTGTTTTGTGGTGCTATTACCAGATTCCAGTTTTTGGGTTTCTGTTAAATCTTATAGTTATTCCGCTTATGAGCCTGTTAATGATAAGCGGAGTCCTTGCAGGTTTAATAGGGTTATTTTCAACAGAGGCAGCTCTATTTGTAATTGGCGGTGCTCATTATATATTGAAATTTTATAAGCTGCTATGCAGTTGGTATGTAAAAATTCCAAATGGAATATGGGTGACAGGAAGGCCAAAACAGATATCTATCGTGATATATATATTCGTGAGCGTAATTATCCTGATATATTTTTATAATATAGATAATAAAAGAAAAATGAAACATAAGCTGGCATCAATAGTGATATTTATGGCTGCCCTGCTTTCACTGAGAAGACAGCCTGAGCATGGTATGCTTGTTAACATGATAGATGTTGGACAGGGAGACAGTATATTTGTACGGACAGATGAGGGATTTACATGTCTTTTTGACGGAGGAAGCCTTGATGTTAAAAATGCTGGTTCAAAAAGGATACTTCCGTATCTAAAAAGCCAGGGGATAAAAAAACTGGATTATATAATAGTAAGCCATTCGGATTCAGACCATATAAATGGAATACTGGAGCTTATTGAGACGCAGGATAGTGCGTTTTCAGTAAAAGAAATAGTATTGCCGGATATACAGGCCAATAGGGCTGATGATAATTATGTAAGGTTTGTGGAAGAAGCCAGGAAATACAATATAAAAATAAGCTATGCTTCAGCTCAGGGAAGCATTCAGAATGGAAAATATTTTTCGCTGACCTGTGTGCACCCTGAGAAAAATTATAATTTTGAATCAGCTAATGATTATTCAGCGGTATATCTTCTTCAATATAAGAATTTTAAAATGCTTTTTACAGGTGACGCTGAATTAAAAGCAGAGAAGCACATGATTGAAAGCAGCAGCAAAAATTTATTTTGTGACATTAATATTTTAAAGACAGGCCATCATGGGAGCAGGAGTTCATCTGGAGAAGAATTTTTAAAAATAATAAAACCAGAGGCTGCACTGATATCCTGTGGAGCAGATAACAGCTATGGACACCCTCACAATCAGACGCTTGAAAGGCTTAGAGAAATTGGCTGCAATTTTTATATCACAGCCAGATTAGGAGCAATAAAAGTTGTTACAGATGGAAATAAATACACAATCAAGTCTTTTCTAAAGACAAATCATTAGAAAAATGATACAATTGGAATTGAGTAAAATGAGGTGCATGGCACAGTTATTATGGAGACATAAATGAAAACAATTAACGAACATATAAAAATAAATGAATTTAAAAGTGTATATTTGATTTATGGTGAAGAAGAATATTTAAAAAAACAATACCGTGACAAATTAAAAAATGCCATTATTAGTGATGACACAATGAACTATTCTTATTATGAGGGGGATAAAATCCAGCTTAACGAGGTTCTTGCAATTGCGTATACAATGCAATTTTTTTCAGAGCGCAGGCTTATTATTATTGAGAACAGCGTATTTATAAAATCATCAAATGAAAAGCTTGCGGATTATATTAAGACACTCCCTGATTATCTGATTATGGTATTTGTTGAAAGCGCAGTTGATAAGAGAAATAAGGTGTATAAGGCTATTGCTGAAAGAGGATATATTACAGAGATGAATACTCCGTCAACAGGACAGCTTCAGAGATGGATTTTAGGTATTTTAAAGGCAGAGGGGAAAACAATCGGAAAGGCGGCCATCGAACTTCTGCTGTCAAAGACCGGCGCTGGAATGGATTTAATACGTACAGAGCTTGAAAAACTTACCGCTTACTGTATAGACAGAAATGAAGTCACATTAAAGGACGTTGAGGCTGTGTGTGTGTCACAGACCACTAATAAAATATTTGACATGGTAGCCGCAATGGCAATGAAGGATACGGATTTGGCATTAAGATATTACTATGATTTACTTACCTTAAAAGAGCCTCCAATGAGAATACTATATCTTATAGTAAGACAGTTTAACGGATTATTACAGACAAAGGACGGTATAAACAGAAGTATGGCACAAAGTGAAATGGCAAGGGCCATAGGAGTAGCACCGTTCGTAGTTGGAAAATACCTTGGACAGTCAAAGCTTTTTACTCAGGAACAGCTAATGTCAGCACTTGAAGAATGTGCCGGGGTGGAGGAGGCTGTAAAAACAGGCAGACTTGACGATAAGATTGCTGTTGAGATGATATTGGTAAAGTACAGTTCAAAGGATAAAGCTTAAGACAAAAAAAGGAACCGATGCGAGTGGGTGCTGACATCGATTCCTTTTTTATTATGTTTCTATTGCAATTAAGCCATTGCGTTAACAGCTTTAGTAATACGAGAAACTTTTCTAGCAGCTGTATTCTTATGGAAAATACCTTTAGAAGCAGCCTTTGAGATTTCGCCAATAGCAACTGGTAATATAGCTTCAGCAGCAGCCTTGTCGCCTGCAGCAACAGCAGCGTCAACCTTCTTTACATAAGTCTTAACTCTAGACTTAACAGCCTTATTTCTATCAGCTCTTACCTGACTTGTTAATACTCTCTTCTTAGCAGATTTAATGTTAGCCAATCCGTACACCTCCAAATTATATTGATTTCATTATTGTTATGATCTGTTTTGCATTAAAGCCGGACACGGACGATCTAATGTAAACATACTCACATATTCTATAATATATAACATATTCTGTCAATAAAAATGTGAAATTAATTTCTTAAAATCCACCAAAATTAATTTTAATATCAGTAACAAACGTATAAAGAATAACATAGGAGAAACAATAAGTAAACAATGTATTTTTTAGGAGGTAAGAAGTATTGTATGGAGCCATTTAAAATAAGAACTGATTTAGCAGTTGAAATAAATGAAGAAGCATCAAAAGAAACAGGAAAAATTAAAGGTATCATTGTGAATGAACACAGGGAAAATGAATCAGGTATTCTTGTGACAGAAATAAAGATTACAAACAGGGAGGGTGAGCGTGTTTTAGGAAGAGAAAAGGGTACGTACATTACTATCGAGGCTGACTGTATAAGCTTTGACAATGCCCAGTACCAGTTAAAGGCAGCGAAGATACTCACAGGCTTTATGAAACAGCTTATTGAGGGGCTGGTAAGTGATAAGCAGATAAGGATACTTGTGGTGGGGCTGGGAAACAGGGAAGTTACATCGGATTCTTTAGGGCCGCTGGTAGTTGATCATCTTGAAATATCACAGGAAAATCCAGATAATGAAAAATTCCATATCTGTGCTGTTAGTCCTGGTGTACTGGCTCAGACGGGAATGGAAACTGCCAATATCATAAAGGGAATAGTAAAAGAGACGAGGCCGGATATTGTTATTGCAATTGACGCTTTGGCAGCAAG
Organism: Eubacteriales bacterium; assembly: GCA_030536565.1. Lineage (GTDB taxonomy): Bacteria > Bacillota > Clostridia > Lachnospirales > Lachnospiraceae > Lachnospira. The sequence goes on from JAUNPT010000104.1 coordinate 7,117, forward strand.
AAACTCAAGGCGTCTTAACTCAACAATACAGCTCTCAGACAGAGGGATAACACCGGGCTCTGGTGTTGGCAATCATAGAACAGGTCTTACTAAAACGGTTATTGGAGTTCCAGTGCTGGCAATAGGAGTTCCAACGGTTATAGATGCACCTACAATTGTGAGCGATTCTATGGAAAATCTCATAACTGCTGTATCTTCTTCGGAAAGGCTTATGTATATGTCCGACTTGTTTGAAGGTTTTACACGTCAGGAAAAGTATCATCTCATTAAGGAAGTTATGCCATCGGATATGGCCGATATGTATGTTACGCCTAAGAATATAGATGCCAATGTATGTAATATAGCATTTGTTCTTGCCCACGCAATTAATGCTCTTAATGATAAAAAAGAGGCAGAAAGTTAAAAACAGATGCATATTCAGGCAATAGATAACGTATATATAGTCTCATGATAGCAGGTAAGGGGAAAAGCATGAGTCAAAGAAAGTACAGGCCTTTTGTTGTAGCATTGACTGTATGTCTTATATGGATTATATATTTTTTCTTTTCAAATTTTAACTGGCAGGAATATGTTATTGAAGAATTGGTAAGAACCGCCAGAGCAGAGGTGCTTCCGGTGGCTGATACGCTTAATATTGATGGTGATGTACAATTATCATGGCTTCAGAAGCTTGTAAGCAATATCATACCCTGTTATGGTTATGTTATGTCAGAAAATCAGGATATTGTTACAATTAACATGATTAGTGCAGATGAGACTCATTTGCAAAATAATGCATCAGATTTGGAAAACCAGCAGCACCCGGATGCTTCAGATGGAAATGCTGCAGCCATAGAGGGAATGATTGGCGGCCCGGTACAGGAGGTTATTTCACGTAAAGCTGCAACAGGAACTGTCTATAACAGAGCTGATTTATTTAATAATGATTTTTTGAGAAGCCATTTTTATACAGTCACAAGTATTACTTCTTTAGACAATGACATATTAAAAGGGGAAAATTTTTTGAATATGGATTTAAGCGTTTCGCATGACGCTTCGACACCACAGATTCTTATTTTCCATACT
>JAUNPT010000105.1 GCA_030536565.1 Eubacteriales bacterium
ATCATTCGTATTAGCATCATTCCTTGCAGGTAATGATAATGTAGAAAATTCTATGAAGGATGCTTCAATCAGAAAGTACATGGAAGAAACATTATATGATGAAGTTATCCCAACACTTTCATTAGCAAAAGATGACTGCGAAACATTTGCTAAGGCTGTTATCGACAGATTCCTTAACCCATTCGTAGACCATAAGTTACTTAGCATTTCACTTAACTCAGTATCTAAGTGGGAAGCAAGATGTTTACCTTCATTCTTAGGATATGTTAACAAGTTCAACAAGCTTCCTAAGTACCTTACATTCTCTATCGCAGCACTTATGAGCTTCTACACATCACAGACAGAAGCTGAGTTTAATGGCGGTATTGTATTAAAGGGTAACAGAGATGGTGAAGAATACAATATCTGTGATGACAAGGCAGTTCTTGATTTCTTTAAGGATAATTCTGGAAAGTCAGCAGCAGAATTTACACATGCTTACCTTAGCAACACGAAGTTCTTTGGTGGTGAGGATTTAACAAAGGTTGCTGGTCTTGAAGATGCAATCACAGCTTATATCACAGACATAAGAGCCAGAGGTATGAGAGCAGTTGTTACTGATCTTACAAAGTAATTTGAAAAAGTTTAAAGCGGATGTGTATAATTTCATCCGCTTTACTTATATTAAGAGATTGAAGGAGAAACATATGCAGGACTTTATTAAAATTAACAAAGACGACAATGTCGCAGTTGCATTAAAGCCAATTGACAAAGGTACATGTGTAAATGTTGCAGGTACTGAAGTTACTACTGTAGAGAATATTCCTCAGGGACATAAGTTTGCAATTAAGCCAATAAGCAAGGGTGATGCTGTTATTAAATATGGCTTCAGAATTGGATATGCCCAGGCTGATGTAGAGGTTGGTGCATGGATTCATACACATAACTTAAAGACAGCTCTTGGCGAATTGTTAGATTATACATATGAACCAGAAGGACATGAAGATGTTAAGCCAACACAGGAGGCTTTTTTTGATGGATATATGAGAGAGAATGGTAAGGTTGGTGTTCGTAACGAAGTATGGATTATTCCAACAGTTGGCTGTGTTAACTCTATTGCAAGAGCTATTGAGACAACAGCAAGAATGAACAAGCCAGAAGGTGTTGATGAAGTAGTTGCTTTTCCACACCCTTATGGTTGTTCACAGACAACAGAAGACCAGGAAAATACAAGAACTGTTCTTGCGGATTTAATTAACCATCCTAATGCTGGTGCTGTACTTGTACTTGGACTTGGCTGTGAAAACAGCCGTATTGAAGTGTTAAAGGATTACATTGGCGAGGTTAATCCAGACCGCGTTAAGTTCTTACAGGTTCAGGACGTGGAAAATGAGCAGGAAACTGCAGAAGCTATGATGAAGGAGCTTATGGCTTATGCAGCAAACTTTAAGCGTGAGAAGGTAAGTGCCAAAGAGCTTATTATCGGTATGAAGTGTGGTGGTTCTGATGGGTTATCAGGTATCACAGCTAATCCAACAGTTGGTTTGTTTTCAGATAAGCTTGTATCAAAAGGTGGAACAACAATTCTTACTGAGGTTCCGGAAATGTTTGGTGCTGAGACAATTCTTATGAACCGTTGTCAGAATAAGGAATTATTTGAGAAAACGGTACATTTAATTAACGATTTTAAGGAATATTTCATTAAGAATGGTCAGGAAATATATGAAAATCCATCACCTGGAAATAAAGATGGCGGTATTACAACACTTGAAGATAAGTCACTGGGCTGTACTCAGAAGTCAGGAAATTCATTAGTTAAGGGTGTTCTTGCATACGGCGAGAAGGTTCAGACTAAGGGCTTAAATCTTCTTAGCGCACCTGGTAATGACCTTGTTGCATCAACTGCATGTGCAGCTGCCGGAGCTCAGATTGTATTATTTACAACAGGACGTGGTACACCATTTGCATCACCAGTTCCTACAGTTAAGATTGCAACAAATTCAAGACTGGCTGGCAATAAGAAAAACTGGATTGATTTTAATGCTGGAAGAATTGTTACTGAAGATGTTCCAATGGAGGATATGGCAGACGAGCTGTTCCAGTTCGTGCTTGATGTTGCATCAGGCAGAAAGGTTAAGGCTGAAGAGGCTGGTTTCCATGACCTTGCAATTTTCAAGCAGGGCGTTACACTGTAAAAACTAGAAGAATATAAATAGGATGACAGCGTGTTGGCATGAATGCTGTGACGCCAGCGTCTTGACTGACGTCAATCCGCACGCGGCGTACGCCAAATACTTTGTATTTGCATAATAATCCTATTTGCATAATAAAAGAGGTATTCCCATCATGATGCTTGCATCATAAAACTTGAATATCGTGACGCCAGCGTCTTGACTAACGTCAATCCGCACGCGCATTCCATGCGCTATACATATAAAAAAAGAATCCCAATTGCAAGCAAGCTTACATTGGGATTCTTTCTTTATACGTGCATCACTAGTCTATGTTCGCGATAATTATCTTTGAACTCTTGCACCAGCTCCGCCCATGATACCTTCAACTTCTTTCTTAGAAGCCATTGTTGTATCACCAGGAGTTGTCATGGCAAGTGCACCGTGAGCAGCACCATAATTAACAGCTGTTTCAGCATCACCTGTTGTCATGAGGCCATAGATAAGTCCTGAAGCGAATGAATCACCACCGCCGACACGATCCATGATTTCAAGTCCGTCATACTGCTTAGCCTTGTAGATTTCTCCACCTGCCCAGCAAAGAGCTGACCAGTCATTAACTGTAGCAGTTTTAACTGTACGAAGAGTAGTAGCAACAGCCTTAAAGTTAGGGTATGTTTTAACTGCTTCGTTAATCATCTTCTTGTAACCATCAATGTTAAGTGTCTTAAGGTTCTCATCATTACCTTCAATCTGGAAACCAAGGCAGGCTGTGAAGTCTTCCTCATTACCAATCATAACATCAACATACTTGGCAATTTCCTTGTTAACTTCCTGAGCCTTCTCTAAGCCGCCGATAGCAGACCACATAGAAGGACGGTAGTTAAGGTCGTAAGATACGATTGTGCCATATTTCTTAGCTGTCTTAATTGCAGCAAGAACTGTTTCACATGACTGCTCTGATAATGCAGCATAGATACCACCAGTATGTAACCAGCGAACGCCAAGTGTTCCGAAGATGTAATCAAAATCGAAATCTTCTGGCTTAGCCTGAGAAATAGCTGTGTTAGCACGGTCTGAACAACCTACGGCACCACGGATACCAAATCCTCTTTCAGTAAAGTTGATACCATTTCTGCAAAGACGACCAATACCGTCTGTCTTCTTCCAGCAGATTAATGATGTGTCAACGCCACCCTGAAGGATAAAGTCTTCCATAAGCTTACCAACCTCGTTGTCAGCGAAAGCTGTAAGAACAGCAGTATTTAAACCAAAGCATCTGCGAAGTCCACGAACAACATTGTATTCTCCGCCGCCTTCCCATGCTCTAAAGTTTCTTGCTGTACGGATTCTGCCTTCACCTGGATCAAGACGAAGCATAACCTCACCTAAAGATACAGCGTCAAATGCACATTCATTAGCTGGTCTTAAATTTAATTCCATTTTTTAGATACCTCCAAATATTTTATTGCTTTAATATTCTACCATATTAATCTAATTTAATCTATATTTTTTAAATAAAGGTTTATATATTATGAGAATAATTGTAAAGAGTGTTGTCAGCATATAAAAAAATACAGCGTTTGACAAAAGAATACAGGGAATCTATAATATAGAAAGATTCGGCTGTCAAAATATGCCATTAACAATTGTGAAGGACATCTTATGACACCAGAACCATAAAAAGCAAAAAATATATATTTTAAGGAGAAGGATAATGAATAAAGTAATTGAAGATTTGGGTAAGATTGGCATTGTACCAGTTATCGCATTGGATGATGCTAAGGATGCAGAACCTCTTGCAAAAGCATTAGTTGAAGGCGGGCTTCCATGTGCTGAGGTTACATTTAGGACAGAGGCAGCTGAAGAAGCAATTAAGATTATGTCTGAGAAGTATCCTGAATTAATTGTTGGAGCTGGTACAGTATTAACTACACAGCAGGCAGACAGGGCGATGGCAGCTGGTTCTAAGTTTATTGTAAGCCCGGGTCTTAATCCTAAGGTCGTAAAGCATTGTATTGATAAAGGTTATCCAATTGTTCCAGGCACAAGCAATCCATCTGATGTTGAGACAGCTATTGAATTAGGTCTTGATACTGTAAAATTCTTCCCTGCAGAAGCAGCTGGCGGACTTAACATGATTAAGTCAATGGCAGCACCTTATACAAAGATGCATTTCATGCCTACAGGCGGTATTAATGCTGGTAATTTAAAATCATATCTTGATTTCAACAAGATTGTATGCTGCGGCGGTTCATGGATGGTTAAGAAGGATATGGTTGCGGCCGGAGATTTTGAAGGAATTAAGAAGCTTACAGCAGAAGCAGTTGATACTATGCTTGGATTTGAGGTTAGACATGTAGGCGTTAATTTAACAAGTGAGGAGGAAGCAGTCGGACTTGCGGATACATTTGAAAAAATGTTTGGATTTACTAAAAAGGTTGGAAACAGCTCAGTATTTTCAGGAACAGGTTTTGAGCTTATGAAGAAGCAGGGACGTGGTACTAAGGGACATATCGCTGTTGCAACAAATTACATTGAAAGAGCTATCTATCATTTACAGAACAGAGGTTTTGAATTTGATATGGATTCAGTTGTAATTAAGGAAGGCAGAATGAAAGCAATTTACTTTAAGGAGGAATTTGGCGGATTCGCTATTCATCTTGTACAGAAGTAATTAAATATACTGTTTGGAATGATTTTCATGACGTGCTGATTATGCATTTTTAAAATGTGTACAGCACGTCATTTTTCTATATATGGTAGTAATTTATTTGTTGAATAGAAAAATAATTCTATTTATTGAATGGGGGAATAATTCTATCTTGAAAAAATTGTGTCTATAGTATAAAATATAAAATAATAATGACGATATAAGAAATGATTTTGAAATCGAAATGCGGTTTTGAAAGAGAGGTATATATGAAGAAAATCAAACAGTTTAGAAGATTAAGAACAGGTTGGAAGGTGCTTATAGCAGCAATCCTTGCGTGCTTTATTTTTGGCGGATATGTTATGTATGTACAGGCTGTTACAAGGGTAACAATGCTGCTTTCTACAAATGCGTTAACTATTTCATCGCAGGCATCATCACAGATGCTGTTTGTTAATACATTTACCGGACATGATGATAATATTATTACAGAGGATAATATAACAAATAATGCTGAGAAGAATAATATTGAGTGGACTTCATCTGATTCGGAAATCGTAACATTTATATCAGATAATGCTGCAGGCGGCTATGCAAAGAAGGTTTATGGACTTACGCCTACTATATATGGAAAGCATGCTGGGACTGCAACGGTTACAGCAACATATTATTCTAAAACATATGACCAGAATGGAGCGGTAACTTCAAGTACAGCAATTACAAGTGTAAGTGCCAAGGTTACCGTTAGAATAGAACCTTCAATCACTACGACACCACCAGACGTTACATTATATTCTGTGGGTGATAAGATTAATATTACTGCTAATACTAATGAATCTAATAAACTGTTTATAGAAACAGAAAATGACCGTACGGGAACTCTTTCCAAAGATGGAATTGTCAAGCTGGTTGCTTCAAGTGCATCGGCAGCGCAGTTAGAGGTTATTGGCGGAGGTCAGACCACAGTAACAGTAAGAACTGCAGATGGTGATGGCAATTCAGACCTTTCCTACAGATTTGTTGTGCGAAGCAAGGTAGAATTTGTTACAGATCATGCTAATACGCAGGGACATCAGATTTTAATAGAGCAGAGTACAGGTAAGAAGTATATGGTTTTGTCAGATGTTGCATTTGAACCATTTTCCTATGAAAATGTTCCGTCAAATGTAATTTATCCGGCAACATCAGGAATTACATATCGTTCAAGTAATAAAGACATATGTACTGTGACAGCGGGAACTGTATGTGGTGTCTATGCTGGTGTGGCGGAAATGACAGCCGGCTTATATACAGTTGACACAATGGGAAACGAGACAGCCTACACAAAAGATGCGGTTAATATTGTTGTTCCGTTTAAAAAGCTTGGAAGCCAGGTTAAAAATATTAATGTAGGTGACCAGCTGCAGCTGTCAACATCAGCAATGCCAAGTCAGGTTACATTTTCAACGTCAAATAATACAGTCCTTCAGGTTGATTCCTCTACAGGACTTGTAACAGCGATGGGAGCCGGAACTGCACGTATTACAGCAGTTATTGATCAGGGTGAAGATGGCATAAGCAGATATGGACTTCCGACTTCATTGACATGGGATATTACTGTAATAGATGGCTTTGGTTTAAGTACAACAAGCACAAGTGTTAATATTGGCGAGTCGTTTGATTTAACAGCACTTGTAACTAATGATATCGCCACAAATCCTGTTACGTTCTCAGTTGCTAATCAGCCAAATGCAGAGGGGATAACACCAACAGGTGATTTGGTTACAATTGTTCAGGAAGGGGCAAAATTAACTGTTACAGGTGTTGCCTCAGGTACAGTTGTTATTACGGCAAAACAGACATACAATGGAGTAATTAAACAGGCAACCTGTGTCGTATATGTCACAACGCCTGTGGGAAGTGTAAGTATAAATCCTTCATCAATACAGATTGACAGGGGAGATTCGGATACAGTCCAGCTGTTATTCAATCCGGCCGGGCCAACTAATGCAAATGTTTTGTGGTCATCATCTAATCCGGCAGTAGCTACAGTTGAGGGTGACAGCTATACAGCTACGATTAAAGGTGTTTCAGGTGGTGCGGCAACCATTACTGTTATTACAGAGGACGGACTTAAGGTAGCAACCTGCGATGTATATGTGCGTGAACCTGTTACAGGAATTAATCTGAATGCAACTACAGTACATTCATCGATGGCTATAGGACAATATCAGCTTGTAGCTACAATACTTCCATTAGGAGAGGGAGTTAACAGGAATGTAACATGGTCATCATCAGACCCATCAGTTGCAACGGTTGATGAAAATGGTCTTGTTAAGTATGTAAAGCCAGGGTATTGTACTATTGTTGCAAAGACAGAAGATGGGGCATACATTGCGACATGTAATTTCTTTATTAATATTCCAGTAGAGACTATTAAACTTGATTATACAGATGAAATAATGTCAATTGGCGGTTCACTTAGAATTACAGCAGAAGTGCTTCCGCTTGAAGCTTCAAATAGAACGGTATCATGGGAGTCTTCAAATACTAATGTGTGTATGGTAGATTCTAATGGACTTGTAACAGCAGTTGGAACAGGAAATTGTACAATTCTTTGTAAGTCACTTGATGGCGGAGCAACAGCTATGTGTAACATATATGTAAAGCAGCCGGTAACAAGTGTCATTCTTAATACAACAGATATTACAGTAAGGAAGGGACAGACATTCTGGCTTAATGCAACATGTCTGCCAGAGAATGCTGATAATAAGATATGTACATGGGAAAGCCGCGATACGGATGTATGTACAGTTGAAAATGATGGTAAGGTGACTGCTACAGGTGCAGGAACAACATCAATTATTGTAACTAATACAGATACTGGGCTTACAGCATACTGTGTTGTTACAGTTACACAGCCAATTACAGGAATTACGCTTAATTCTACTTACCAGCAGCTCTGGGTGGGTGCAAAATATGCAATTATTCCTACAATTGAGCCATATGATGCGGAAAATAAAAATGTAACTTATATGTCAAGTGACCCATCAGTTGCAACAGTTGATGAGTATGGTGTTGTAACTGCGGTAAAGGGTGGAAGCTGTGTTATTGAGGTTACTACAGAGGAAAGCCATCTGGTTGCTGCATGTACTATAGATGTTAAGGAATATGTATCATCAATCAGTTTAAGTGAAACTGATAAATTCATGAATGTTGGTGCATCAGGAACACTGACAGCATCAGTTGGAACAGAAACAGCTACAAATAAAACAATACAGTGGTCATCTTCAAATTATGATATATGTAGTGTAGATGCAAATGGTAATGTTATTGCAAATTCA
>JAUNPT010000106.1 GCA_030536565.1 Eubacteriales bacterium
GATAAGGATTCGGAAGGACTTATTTTAATGACAAATAACGGAGAAATAATGGATAAGATATTACGCTCAGTTAATGGCCATGAAAAAGAGTATGTGGTTACTGTAAATAAAACAATAGATGAAAGTTTTATTAAAAGAATGTCAGGAGGCATATATCTTAGAGAGCTTGACCGTACAACTAATAAATGCCTTGCAGAAAAGCTGTCAGATAAAACATTCCGTATAATCCTTACACAGGGACTCAACCGCCAGATTCGCAGAATGTGTGCTGCCTGTGGCTTTAAGGTTATAAAATTAAAAAGAATACGTATTATGAATATTGAATTAGGTGATTTAAAAACAGGTGGATATAGAGATGTAACCAAAGAAGAATATGAAAAGCTTATATATATGCTTAATAAATGAAAAGAGGAGTTTTAGTGATGAATAAATCAGACATTACTTCAAAGGATAAATCAGAAAGGATTAAAGAGCTTGTTGAGCTTCTTAATGAGGCGGGAAAAAGCTATTATGCAGAAGGTACGGAGATAATGTCAAATTTCCAGTATGATGCACTTTATGATGAGCTTGCTGCTTTAGAAAATGAAACAGGATATATACTGTCAAACAGTCCGACAATAAATGTAGGATATGAGGTTTTAAGTGAACTTCCCAAGGAAAGACATGAAAGTCCAATGCTAAGTCTTGATAAGACAAAAGAACCGGAGGCTTTAAAAGCGTGGCTGAAAAATCAAAAGGGCCTGCTTTCGTGGAAGCTTGACGGACTTACAATTGTCCTTACTTATAATGAAGGAAGTCTGGTTAAGGCAGTTACAAGAGGAAATGGTGAGGTAGGCGAAATAATTACTAATAATGCCAGAGTATTTAAGAATCTGCCGGTAAACATTCCCTACAGGGGCAAGCTGATTATACGCGGTGAAGCTATAATAACATATTCAGATTTTAATAAAATAAATGAGATAATCCCGGAGGCTGATGCAAAATATAAGAATCCAAGAAATCTTTGCAGTGGTTCGGTAAGACAGCTTAACAATAAAATTACAGCTGAAAGAAATGTTAACTTTTTTGCTTTCAGCCTTGTTGAGGCCGACGGTGTCGATTTCCATAATTCAAGGGAAGAACAGTTTAAGTGGCTGAATACGCAGGGGTTTGATGTTGTCGGGTATAAGGCTGTTGACAGCACAAATATATTAGAAACTGTTGGCTGGTTTGAAAAAGAAATCACTAATAATGATTTTCCTTCAGATGGTCTTGTTATTATATATGATGATATAGAATATGGTAATTCACTTGGAAGAACTGCAAAATTCCCACGCAATGCATATGCATTTAAATGGACTGATGAGACAGCACAGACAGTGTTAAAGGAAATTGAGTGGAGTGCGTCAAGAACAGGCCTTATAAATCCGGTTGCAATATTTGAACCCGTCGATTTGGAGGGAACAAAGGTAAGCCGTGCAAGTGTCCATAATATTAGTATTATGGAGGGACTAAAGCTGGGAATTGGAGATGAGATAAAAGTATTTAAGGCCAATATGATTATTCCTCAGATTGCAGAGAATCTTACGCAGTCTGGTAATATGGAAATTCCAAAGGTATGCCCGGTATGTGGGAAGCCTACGCAGATTAAGCAGACAAATGATGTTAAATCGCTGTATTGTATGAATCCTGACTGTCAGGCTAAACACGTAAAGAGTTTTGCACATTTTGTATCAAGGGATGCCATGAATATGGACGGATTATCGGAGGCAACCTTGGAAAAGTTCATTCAGCATGGTTTTTTAAAGAAATTTAAGGATTTATTTCATCTTGGACAGTATAAGGAAAGCATAATTACATTAGAAGGCTTTGGTTCAAAGTCATTTGATAATCTTATGGCATCAATCGAAAAGTCGCGCAGAGTTACGCTTCCTAAATTCATATATGGATTGGGAATTGATAATATTGGACTTTCTAATGCCAAGATGATTGTTAAGGAGCTTGGTGGCAGTGTGGAAAGCGTTGTGGACGTTACAAGAGAAAGACTTGTTAAGATAGATGGTGTCGGTGATGTGATTGCTGATTCATTTGCTTCATATTTTGAGGACGACACACACAGGAAGGATTTTTATGAATTGTTAGAAGAAGTTGAGCTGGAAGAAGAAAAATCCGATAAGAAAGCTGATACCCTTGAAGGGAAAACATTTGTAATTACAGGAGCAGTCAGTCACTTCCCTAACCGTAATGCACTAAAGGAGCTTATAGAACAGCTGGGAGGCAAAGCCACAGGCTCTGTTACAAAAAACACCTCATATCTTATTAACAATGACGCTGCATCGGCTTCATCAAAGAATAAGACAGCTGCAAAACTGGGGGTTCCTGTGATTACCGAGGAAGAATTTCTTGCTCTTGCGGGAAGGCAGGATTTGATGTAATATAATAAATTATCATATCAGGAAAGCAGGTATATTATGCCAATTAGAATACAGAGTGACTTGCCGGCAAAGGCAGAACTGGAAGAAGAAAATATATTTGTCATGGATGAAGGACGTGCATTGTCACAGGATTTCAGAGAGTTAAGAATTGTAATCTTAAATCTTATGCCAATTAAGCAGGATACAGAGCTGCAGCTGCTGAGGGCATTGTCAAATACACCTCTGCAGATAGATATAACATTTCTGCAGATGGAAACTCATGTTTCAAAGAATACATCGGCTTCACATTTAAAAAAGTTTTATGAGACATTTTCAGATATTAAGCATAAAAAGTTTGATGGAATGATAATTACAGGAGCACCAGTTGAAAAAATGGATTTTGAAGATGTTAATTACTGGAATGAATTAAGTCAGGTAATGGAATGGTCAAAGACCCATGTTACATCTAACCTTTATATATGCTGGGGCGCTCAGGCGGGGCTTTATTATCATTATGGAGTTAAAAAGGTGCTTTTAAATAAAAAACTTTCTGGTGTGTATAAGCATCATGTCATGAATCGTAAAGAACCTCTTGTGAGAGGCTTTGATGATGTGTTCATGGCACCTCATTCAAGATATACAGAAGCATGCCGTGAAGATATCTTAAGCAATAAAAGCTTAAAGGTACTGGCAGATTCTAAGGAAGCAGGAATCTATATTGTCATTGGAGACGAGGGCAGGAATATATTTGTAATGGGTCACCCTGAATATGACAGAATGACCCTTGATGGCGAATATAAAAGAGATTATGATAAGGGAATTGACCCGGATATTCCAGTCAATTATTACCCAGATGACGACTGTAACAGAAAGCCTGTGCTTTCATGGAGAAGCCACGCAAATAATTTATATACGAACTGGCTTAATTATTACGTATATCAGGTAACGCCTTATGTACTTGAAGAAGATGTTCAGGAATAGGCTTTCAGAGCATATCACAAGAATTGACACAGGCACCAAACTTCACGTATTTTCACATAAATTCACATAGTTTTGGTGTCACGTGGTGTCAAATTGGTGTCAATCAACAAATGAAATGGTGTCAAAAGAATCCCTCTGTGTTTAATAAAATAAATGTAAAAGTTCGAAGCGGTAGCAGAGATGCTGCGGCTTATTTTTTGCTTTTAAGTGCATAAAAAAGCAGGACATTTGTCCTACTGGATTTAAAGCAACTTTTTCAATATTCCCCTGGGGTACAAAAATCAGCACCGCAAATCTAAAATAAATTTTCTTAAAATTCCATAGTGATTCTGAATAAAACACTGGATTTTTCGTGACAAATCTCAAAATTAGAATTTTAATGTAAAAATTTTGAATACCCCCCGGGGTACCCAATTTTCATATACAGAACCCCAAAATTATTTTTCTCAAAATCCGACCTCAATTCTAGGTCAATTCTCCCTTTGTTCGTGACAAAAGCCTTTCGCAACTCACCTTGCTAAAGTGGAGCGGTGTGGCTAGCTTTGGTCTTTTTAGCTTTGGAACATATGAAAACACATTGTAAATATAATGCTGTGCACTTGTCCTGTGGCTGTATTTTAACTTTTAAGGCTTACTTATAGATTTATACGTCTTGCGCTTATTTTGGCTATATGGTTAAAATACGAGCTTGTTATTTTGGCATTTTGGCGACTGGGAACACTTCCCCCGTGACATAAAACACACTTACAAAATTAAGCAGCTGTACCAGGCGAAAAGATAGAACCGCCGCGATTGTTCGCCCTCTATGCGCTTATAATATCCGTAGACATATAAAAATATATGCTTATGAGTTTGAAAACGTCATACAGGGCGCATTTATACAGTTAAGCACATCATAAAGCTACGTTGTTACGTTGTCAATGTACAATGTAGTTATATACCGCACTTGCTGGAATATACAACGAATATGCGCCGCCGGTCTTGATTCGGCTGGATGCCTAAAGCATACAACGCACAATAGGCGACTTTCGCCGCCTATCTGCTTTTTATTAGCTTCATTCTGTCAATAGTCGTTATAAATCCAGCTATAACAATCGTGTTCACAACAGCCCAGCCAATGCGACCAGCCGCCGACACGCCAACGAATGGCGCACACTGTAATATTATCACAGTTATCAAAATTGCAATAGTTAAATTTTTCATTATTGTTTCACCTCTCCCAATATCCTTTAGTTATATCCTTTATCTGAACAGCATCGGGATGTAATTTTATATATTTCTCAAAATCATCAAAAGCCTTTTTGCGGTCTTTTCCCTCGTATTTAGTGCTTTTTATTACCGTTTCGGAGTTGTTTAGCATATTTCTTTCGAGTTCAATCACATAGTAAAATACTTTTTTATTGCTGTATAATCTTTCACGCTGCAACTTAATCATTTTTTGCTTTGGAGCAGTAGCAATAAAATTGTACTGCTCACAAAGTGCGGTTCTGTACGTCTGTAATTTCTCAATTTCTCTTTGCATTTCCTCAATCGCTTTAGCTGCGCTTTCGTCATAATGTGTTATGCGTTGCAATTCGTTTAAGTCCTGCGGATGTATAAGATATTGCCTAACTTGTATTTCTACATCTCCAGACGGCGAGCCGTAGCGCATAAACATTTTATTTATTATTTCTTTCTGTTCATCCGTCATATTATGCCGCCTTTCCTGTCAACTTCTCGCTTGGGTCTTGCCTAAATATAAAAGCGTGTCTAAATTTTGAATAATAGCCGCCAAGCTCACGCATTTTATTATTTTCTTTAATATATTCATCCTTTGAAAGAGTTTTCTCGATTCTAACAAGCCATAATATAGAACCGTCTCGGGTATCTTCGCCCTGGGTTATTTTATATTCAAGTGGGGCGGTTGTGTCCTCAATTGCTGGAGCAGTTGCCGCCTTTGTGGCGTCTTTCTTTGTAGCTGGCTTACTTTCTTTGTTCTTAATTCTTGCAGTCTTTGGAACTATTTTAAAATCTCCAGCAGGCTTGCAATCGAAATAATAGAAATCGACATCAAAATAATCAATCATACCATCACAATCTTCATAATTATAAGAATTCACAAAGCTATCAACATCTTGAAGCATTGCGGCGATGTCGTCACGATAAACCATCATGAAGTGGTTTCCTTCGTTCCATATTTTTGATATTTCTGTTTTTGCTTCATCCTGTGACCAGCAATCTAATTTTGTATAATGATTATAACTAGCCTTGCTCATTATATTGTCGATTTCCTCTCTTGTAAGATCTTCAACAGTCTTGTATATGTCAAATGGAGCTTCTTTAAGTGATACGTGCAGCTCCTGACACATAGAAGCGTATGAAGTTCTTACACTGAATTTAAAAGTTGGATATTTTTCTTTCACATAATTTCTAACAATCACAGCGACCTCTTTCAGTGAGCGGTTCCAGTCATGATTATGTCCTTCCCATCCACATTCTGTATAGAACTGCGTTCTTGTGCTGTCGGCTGTTTCTGTTGTCTGCTGTGCTGGTTCAACTTCTGCATTGTGGCGGTCTTTCCAAATCTTAAAAATACTGTCATATTCCACATTGATGGCTTTCATAACTTCAACATCGCCGCCATTGTCTGGGTGGTTTTCTTTTAATAACTTCTTGTACTGTTCTTTCATATCCTCATAGGATTTTACATTCTTAAAATATTTCATAATTACTACCTACCTTTCATTTGTGTTTATTGTTTTGGGTTATCCCGACCGCCATTACTGGCGGTTTCGTCTTAATTTTCAAAGACTCGTCAGGGGATTTATTTAAGTTCAATTTTTCCATTTGATAAGCATTTAACAGCGTAGGTAAACCCAGCAATAAAAGCATTTTCTTCTATTTCCACACAGCTATCACAAAAGGTATCATATATCTTTATATTGAGCTTTACAGATAATATGCTTTCTAACTCTTCAATAAGTTCTTCGCCTTTCTTAAAAAATAAATCCCTATCCTCGTTGTTGTCTTTCCACGATTCATAAATCATTTTTAAAAATTCATCCATTGTTTTTATCTCCTTTCAATCATTCGACTGTATGTAAATAATTGTAAATGTCTTGATAACCTTCTGCGTGTTCTTTCAAATGTCTATATGTAACATTTACCCAAAATGTCGCCCGCTCTTGCAGTTGTTCAAAGTGTTCTATCAAGTCCATTGTGTAGGCTGGAGCAGTGCCAACATCTTTTATATAAATGTCCTCGGCCTCGCTCAAATCGAACTTCTCGCCGCAAAATAGAAATATCTTTCTGTAAACCTGTTTAGGTGTCACATCTGCAATATTGCAAATCTCAAATATTTTTGTCTTGTTGCGGCTGTACCACGTCGCCGGCTTTAACTTTCTTTCAATCGGTATAACATTTTGTGTTTTCTCTGTCAGTGGGGCGGCTCGGTGTTCCTGTATTGCGGATTCCATAGAGTGGAATCGGTTTATATATTCTGCTGTAAACTGTATGCCCTTTTTACCTTGGAACTTATGGGCGAGGAACTCACAACCCTTTCTGGTACAGTTATAACATTTCCTAAGTTCTCCCTTTGCGTCTTTATAGGTGCTTTCTTGAAAAAATTCAACCGGCTGTAAGTTCAGCCCGTTAAGAATTTCTATAATCCCCTCTGTGTGTTTTCCGTTCCTGTTAGTTCCCTCAAGTTTCTGCAAAATTGTTTTGTGTGATGTTTCCATCATTTGGGCAATTTCTACAGTAGTAATTGATTGTTCTATGTCGTTCATTTTATAACTCCTTTCGTGTCGTTTGTTTTATTATGGTTTAATTATACACTATAATAAAACATTGTCAACACTTTATTAAATATTTTTACACTCTATTGAATAAAAATATTTATTGTGGTACCATTACAGGGTAGAAAGAGAGGTGAGAAAATGGACAATATAAGAAATGAGATTAAGTCATACATTGCAAAAAGTGGAATGACCTTGACAGAGATAGTAAATATATATAATGAAACTCACGAACCAAAGACAACAACTCAGAATATTTCTAATAAATTAACACGCGGAACAATTAAATATAGTGAATGCGTAGATTTAGCCCAAATAATGGGGTATACAATTAAATGGGAAAAATAAAACCCGCCATTACGGCGGGAGTGTTACAGGTAATTCTTGAATTTTTCCATAAATGTTACTAAGTTTATAGGCTCGTCATATCTCCATTCTATAAGTAAAACATTATTTTGAACGCAAAGTTGTTTCTTTAATTTATCTCGCTCAACTTGCAATAAAAAATTAGATTTGCCGCCAAAAAAATCATTAGGTTCGTAGTGCTGTAATCCTTGATATTCAACACCTATATTTTTACTTGGAATAAAAACATCTAATGACTGCATATTTAACCACTTGTCACGATATTGATAAATTGCGTCATTGAAATGCTCCTGTATTAGTTTGTACATTGTGTATTCTGATTTCCAACGTGGTTTTACTTCCGATCGCTCCAAAAGTGCA
>JAUNPT010000107.1 GCA_030536565.1 Eubacteriales bacterium
AAGCTGCTGCCTGATTAACATTGATTTCATCATTTCCTATCCTGCTGCCAATAGTTCCACCTGTAAGAACAATCAGTATTTTATCCTGTTTTTTTAACTGTCCGTCCATAACTAATCTCCATTTCCCTGAAAATTATGCTGGATTCTTTGATGTCAGCTTTGCCTGCTCAACAAATTCATCTACGTTAAAGGTTTCTCCACCCTTAATTTTGTTCATAAGCTCAATTGCCATATCTACGCTGTCATCATTAAGCTTTACTACGTCCATTCCAACAATACCCCACACCTGTCCATTCTGTCCTTTTTCATATGGTGTTGCCTCCACGCTGTAAGACTGGATATTCCATGATGTTGTATCACTTAACTGGTCTTTTACAAGCGTTGATATCGCTGATGTCGGCATATTGGTAAGCATCATTGCAGAAACAGAATCTAACACTGCTCCATAATTAAGCAGTATAGATGGAGATGTTGCCTTATTTATAATTCCCTCTAAAGCAGCCTCCTGATTTTTCCCTCTCTGGAAATCTCCGTCATCAAATGCCTGTCTCTCCCTTACATATGCTATAGTCTGCTGTCCATCAAGCTTATTTTCACCCCTTACATAGTGGTACTGTTCATCCCATGCATCTGTTCCATTAGTAAATTCAACCTCTGAATTAACCGTAATTCCTCCCAGAGCATCAACTATGTTGACACAGCCTGTAAAATTCAGCCTGACATAATAGTCAGCCCTGATTCCATATATATTATCCAGAACCGTCATCGCCTCATCAACACCTGCATTTCCCGCATGTGTAAGCTTATCAAGCCCGCTTTTCCCACCATTGCCTGTCATCTGCACAAAAGCATCTCTAGGCGTTGTTACAAGAAGTATCTGCCTTGTTTTAGGATTGCAGACAACATATATATTTACATCATTATGACCGTATAAGGTTACCTCTCCTTCATCGTCCATTCCTGACAGATAAATTATAAATGGTTCTTCGTTAAGTTTTTTATAAGTCCCTTCGACTTGTCCTTCCACATTAGAATTGGTTATCTGGCTAAGTGTTGTATTTACCTTGGCTACAAAGAAAAACCCAAAAAGCATGGCAACCGACAACAGCACTGACAGGATTTTTCCAAATATATTGGCATTGGTAAACTGTGAAGTAAAATTATACAGCAATAATAATATAAGAATAATATTTACCATAATCAGATACTTAGCTGGAACCATATCAAGCTTTAACACCTGAAACATAAATAAAATCATAATAACCAGCTGAACTGCAACAAGCCCAAGTCCCCAAAGTGTTGATACAGCCCTTCTTTTTTTGCGACGCTTCTTAGGGCTTAATTTGGACATATCTGCATGCAGGTAACGCATATTATCTTTGGTCTGTGCGAAAAATGATGACATTTTCTTCTCCTTAATCTATCCGATATATTTATCATATATACGTAATTGAAATCCATATATTTTGTAACGAATTTTAGTTTATGATTATTTATCACTAATGTCAAGAAAATATGCAGAACTAACTATACGCTAAAAGTCTAAAAAAGCGGCTGCACCCTTTCAGTGCAGCCGCCCTTCAATATAATTACAATAATGTTGCTCTTAATTCTTCACCGCTCTTTGGACTAAGATATGCAGGTGCAATATCAAGTACTGTCTTACAGCCTTTATGTCCCTCGCCTGCAAGACGATGTGCTGCTCTTGCATATGCCACTAACACACTTGTTGTAAACTCCGGATTCGAATCCAGCTTTAAGCTGTATTCAATAATATGGCTGTTTTCCTTATTCATGCCTGTCTTTCCTGAACGGAATACAAAACCTCCATGTGCCATTGTGCTATGGTTGTTCTTTAATTCCTCCTCACTTATAAAGTGTACCGTTGTGTCATAATCAGCAAAGTAATTCGGCATTTCCTTAATTTCCTTTTCAACTGCAGTTGCATCTGCTCCCTCCTCCAGCACAACAAAACATTCTCTTGTATGCTTCTGCCTTGTTGTAAGTTCTGGATTCTTTCCTGAACGGACCGCCTCTAATGCCTCCTGTGACGGAATTGTATACTGCTTTGCATTTTTAACACCTTTAATACGGCGTATTGCATCGGAATGTCCCTGGCTAACGCCCTTGCCCCAGAATGTATAATCCTTTCCATCAGGCAGGATTGCGTTGGCATATACACGGTTTAATGAAAACATTCCCGGATCCCAGCCTACCGAAATAATGGCTACATGGTTTCCCTTTACTGCAGCTTCATCAACTGCTTTAAAATGTTCAGGAATTTTTGCATGTGTGTCAAAGCTGTCAACTACGTTAAACATCTGTGCAAACTTAGGTGTCTGTACTGGAAGATCTGTGGCACTTCCTCCACAAAGAATCATAACATCAATCTTTCCTTCCCACTGTTCAATCTCATCTACTGAAAGCACTGGGACATCCTGAAGCTGAAGCTTTACATCTGCTGGATTTCTTCTTGTAAATACTGCAGCCAGCTCACAGTCATCTGCATACTTCACAGCGCACTCAACGCCTCGTCCTAAATTACCATATCCAATAATACCTATTCTTGTCATAAAATCGTCTTCCTTCTAATTCTATAAATTTTTCAAAAAACACATTGTAAAACTATACACGTTCCTTAACATTCTGACAATGGACTATCTGTCCATTAATAAGTTTTGCTTTTAAGAAACTGCTTATTCCAAGCATCATAAATAATCTATCCTTACAAGTGTAAGTCCCTGAGGCGGGGCTGTCTGTCCTGCACAGCTTCGGTCTTTCGCTGCAAGCATATGCTCCACATCTTCTATTGACCTTGCTCCTTTACCCACCTGCACTAAAGTTCCCGCTATTATACGTACCATATTATATAAAAAGCCATTGCCCCTGACACTTATAACAATTATATTATCAGGCTTTTGCGTTATTTCAATAGAATATACCTTTCTTACTGTGTTTTCTGCCTGTGTCCTAACACAGCAGAAGCTTTTGAAATCGTGCTCCCCCACTAAGATTTTTGCTGCATTTCTCATATGCTCCAGATTAAGTTTTCCTGCAATATGCCATGCATAGCTTCTTATTTTTGGATTAGGAAACTCGGCATTGTATATCTGATACTCATAGGTTTTTTCTGTATCACAGTGACGTGGGTGGAAATCCTTATCCACCTCCTCGGATTTTTGCACACTTATATCCTCCGGCAGATATCGGTTTAGCGCATAACACCACCGCTCTGCCGGTATAGAAGCCTGCGTATCAAACACTGCAACATTTCCCATTGCGTGCACACCTGCGTCTGTTCTGCTTGCCCCTGTTACATGAAGCTTTTCTCCAGTAACCTGCTCTATTGCTTCATCTAACGCTTTTTCTATTGTCGGTGACGTCGGCTGAATCTGCCAGCCGCTGTAATGGGTGCCGTCATATGCAACTGTAAGCTTTATTCGTTTCATGCAAGTCTCCCTCTAAATTATCCGTCCACTCATCAGCAAGTTTACCGCTGTCATAGCCGCAAGATATACGAACATACATATATATGCAATCCTGTCCTGTTTCTTATACCTTAATGGTTTCATCTTAGTTCTTCCTTCATCTCCATGGTAACACCTTGCTTCCATTGCCATTGCAAGCTCATTAGCCCTTCTGAATGCCGATATAAAAAGTGGTACAAGCACCGGAATCATTGCCTTAGCCCTTTTTAATATATTTCCATTCTCAAAATCCGCGCCTCTGGCAAGCTGTGCTTTCATGATTTTATCCGTCTCCTCTATCAGAATTGGAATAAATCTCAAAGCTATGGACATCATCATGGATATCTCATGAACAGGAACCTTTATCTTTTTCAGAAATCCAAGACCCTTTTCAAGCCCATCTGTAAGATGATTGGGCGTTGTTGTAAGCGTCATAAGAGATGACCCCATAATAAGGAATATGAGCCTGACAACCATAAATAAAGCCTGATACAAACCTTCCCATGTTATAGTAAACACCCAAAGCTTCACAAGAACTTTTCCTTCCGTCAGGAACAGATTAAATGCTGCGCTTAAAGCAATAAGAATCACAACTGCCTTCAGGCCCTTTAATATAAATTTTAATGGAACATTGGACAGCTTTATTATTACTGCCAGAAACAGCGCTGCGCCTAAATACAGCCATACATTTCTTCCAATGAACAGCGAAATAATAAAGATTAGTGTTCCCATCAGTTTTACCCTTGGGTCAAGCCTGTGTATAACTGATTCTGTCTGATAATATTGTCCAATAGTTATATCTCGTAACATTAAATAGCGTCCTTTACTAATATGTTTTTCTCATACATTTTAAAATGCTTTTTACTGCCTCGTCAACTGTAATTGCATTAGTATCTACGTCAAACCCGGCATTTTCCAAATCGTTCATTATATATGTTACCTGAGGCGCTGCAAGCCCTATTTCCTCAAGCTTTCTGTAATGTGCAAATATATTCTGAGGTGTGTCATCATACATAAGTACACCATCATTCATTACCATAATGCGGTTAACATATTTAGCTACATCTTCCATGCTATGAGAAACCAGAATAATTGTCATTTTGGTTTCCTCTTTTAAGCAGCGCAGACACTCCAGTATATCGTCCCGTCCCTTTGGGTCTAATCCGGCCGTAGGCTCATCTAATATCAACACCTCCGGCTTCATTGCGAGTACTCCGGCTATTGCCACACGACGTTTTTGTCCTCCAGACAGGTCAAATGGAGACTGATAATACAGATTCTCCTCCAAACCTACCATACGCAATGCCTCAAATGCCCTCAGCTCAGTCTCAAGCTTTGTAAGTCCCAGATTTCTGGGCCCAAAACACACGTCTTTGAATATATCTGTTTCAAAAAGCTGATGCTCAGGATACTGAAATACAAGTCCTACCTTACTTCTTAAATCCTTTAAGTTATAATCCTTATCATATATATCCTGCCCATTATAATATATATTTCCGGAGGTTGCCCTGACAAGACCGTTAAGATGCTGGATTAATGTTGATTTTCCAGAGCCCGTATGCCCAATTAAACCTATAAATTCGCCATCTTTTATTGCAAAGCTTACGTCCCTTAATGCCTGTTTTTCAAATCCGGTTCCAATTTCATAGGTGTAATTAATATGATCTGCTATTATCGACATTAGAATTTCCTTTCTGTATGCGTTTTAACTCCTGTACAAGCTCCGCATTTGTAAGTATCCCCTCCGGCAGCAGAACTCCTTTTTTTCGCAGCTCATATGCCACTTCTGTTACCTGCGGCACATCAAGATGCAGCTTTTTTAACTTCTCAACCTGAGTAAATACCTGCCGCGGACTCCCTTCCATAACAACCTTCCCATCATCCATTACAAATACATGGTCTGCATCAATAACCTCTTCCATATAATGGGTAATCAGGATAATTGTGACATTCTCCTTTTTATTAAGCTCATGCAGGATATTTATAACAGCTTTTCGTCCTGATGGATCCAGCATTGCAGTCGGTTCATCTAAAATAATACATTTTGGCTTCATGGCAACAATACCTGCAATTGCCACTCTCTGCTTCTGTCCACCGGAGAGCTTATTCGGAGATGCTTTTCTGAACCTGTACATTCCAACCGCTTTGAGGCTTTTTTCCACACGTTCCCAGATTTCCTCTGTAGGTACTCCTATATTCTCAGGCCCAAATCCAACTTCTTCCTCAACAAGTGTACATATAATCTGATTGTCAGGATTCTGAAAAACCATACCTGCGCTCTGACGGATATCTAATGTCAATTCATCTGCTCTGGTGTCCATACCATCTACCCATACAGTTCCCTCTGTTGGAGTTAAAAGAGCATCCAGATGCTTCGCAAATGTGGATTTTCCTGAACCATTATGCCCAAGAACTGCAATAAACTCACCCTCCTTTATATCAAGGGATACATTATCCACAGCTGTGGTAATTCCTTCCACATTGCCTTCTTCATCACGTCTTATATATTCAAATGTCAGATTCTTTGTCTTTATAATTCCCATAGAATCATCTTCCTTATTTTCTGTTTAATATTCTAATTCATACCATTTTAATCTAAATTGAAATAAATGTAAAGTAAGCGGATATGGAATATACCATATCCGCTTAATAAACAATGTAAAATTATACTAACTCAAGAAGTACTTCCATTGCTGCATCGCCTTTTCTTAAACCAATCTTAACGATTCTTGTATATCCACCCTTACGATCAACATACTTTGGAGCGATTTCATCAAATAACTTGTTTGTTAAATCAATTGTCTTTGTGTTCTTCTTCTTGCCAGCTGCTTCTGCAGGAACTTTAGTTACCTTGTAAAGAACCTTGTCCATAAGCTTTCTAGCATGAAGTCTTGAAGGCATATCCTTCTTGATTTCCTTTTCTACTGTATCATATACAGTAACTTTCTTGCCGTCAACAACTTCTTTTACTCTCTTGCCTTCAGCATCCTTTTTAGGAACCTTAGCTGTAACTGTAACTGTTTCAAAGTTATCTTTTTCCTTAACTGCAAGTGTAATAAGCTTTTCTGCCTGCTTACGTACTTCCTTAGCTCTTGCCTCAGTTGTAACAATCTTGCCGTTTTCAATTAAAGCTGTTACCTGACTTCTAATTAAAGCCTTTCTCTGGCTTGAATTTCTTCCAAGTTTTCTATACTTTGCCATTATAAACCTCCATTTGTAACGCGTATACATGCGCTTATGGACTTACTGTATACGTGTTGTTATCTACAAATTAATCTTCGTTTGGACTTAACTGTAAGTTTAAATCCTTAAGTTTTAAAAGTACCTCGTCTAATGACTTCTTACCGAGGTTTCTTACCTTCATCATATCATCAGGTGTCTTATTGCAAAGCTGCTCAACTGTATTGATACCAGCTCTCTTAAGACAGTTAAATGAACGTACTGATAATTCAAGGTCTTCGATGCTCATTGAGAGTACCTTGCTTGATTCATCTTCCTTCTGTTCAACCATAATTTCAGCCTTAGCTGCATTTTCTGAAAGATTGATAAATACTTTTAAGTGCTCACTAAGTACCTTTGCAGCAAGACTTAACGCCTCATCTGGAGCAATTGTACCATCAGTGAAAATATCGAGTGTCAGTTTATCAAAGTCTGTATCCTGTCCAACTCGTGTATTCTGAACAGCCATATTTACACGCTCAACTGGCGTGTAAATTGAGTCAACAGCGATTACGCCTGCTGGCTGGTCTTCTGTCTTATTCTTTTCAGAACTTACATAACCGCGTCCATTTGTAATTGTAAGCTCCATTACAAGCTTTGCATCTGGACCATTTAAATGTGCAATTACTAAGTCCGGGTTAATTATTTCAATATCAGGGTCAACCTGAATATCAGATGCTTTAACTACACCTTCGCCTACAAAGTCAATATGAGCTTCCTTAGGCTCAACAGAATTACTGTTGTTCTTGATTGATAACTGCTTGATGTTCATGACAATTTCTGTCACATCTTCTTTAACACCAGGAATTGAGCTGAATTCATGAAGTACACCTTCAATCTTTACACTGCTTACAGCTGTACCAACCAATGATGAGAGCATAATTCTTCTTAATGAATTACCAAGCGTTAATCCATATCCTCTTTCAAGTGGTTCTACGACAAATCTTGCGAATTTACCATCTGCTGACTCTTCAGTCATCTCAATCTTAGGCATTTTAAAATTAAAATCTGCATCAACCATGTATAGCCCCTCCTTCTTGGGTTTGATAAGTTTATTCTAAAAAATATATATTCCCGAGACACGCATTCGTAAACTGCGCGTCTCTGAATGGGAACCATCTTACTTAGAATATAACTCGACGATAAGCATCTCATTAACTGGAAC
>JAUNPT010000108.1 GCA_030536565.1 Eubacteriales bacterium
CTGTTCTGGGTCAGTTGGCTGCTCTGGCTCAACTGGTTTATCCGTAGAACCTGCTGCCTGTGAATAAATCACCTTTCCATCTGCATCTGTCAGCTTCATATCTGAAATTTCAACATCTGCACCAATCAGACAAATTCCTAACTGTGACTTATCATTTACATCAAACTTAGAATCTGTGAATATCTTCTCACCTGCCTGTGATGGGTCATTAAGGTTCTTAAATGAACATGAGTAAACTCCGTCTTTTCTTGTAAATGTAACCTCATATTCATCATTTAATGAAACAGCAAACTTAGGTGAACCGTTTCCAACCTTTTCTGATGACTTATACCAGTAAGGAGATAATGAATCTGTAGTTTTATCTACTCCTCTGAAACCAAGAGACGCAAATACATTATTAGTAAGATTAAATGCACCTACAAACACGCCTGTGTTCTTTCCTGCCGAACCAGTTATAGAATAATTCTTTACCTTAAGCTTCAATGTAAGTGTCTGATCATCTTTTGTTTCAGGGAATAACAGATAACTTGCGTTCTCTGCTGCACTTGTAGTACTAGAGATTCTTCCCTCTGTTGCGCTCTGGTTTAATACCATAACATCTTCTTTGTTTTCAATTGTAAGAAGATTACTGTCATCTATCTCATTAAGAGTGATATCAACATCTTCTTTTTTTACACCTGCTGCTGTAATTACAACCTTACCTGTTACATTTTTAACTGTAAGAGTTCCTGTTGTCTTATCATAAGTATAATCTGCCGGAACTCCGTTCATTGTTACCTCAACTGTCTCTGGAAGACTAAATCCTGAAACCTCTGAGAATACAGCTGTCAAATCATCTCCTGGAACAACTGATTCTGCTCCTGAAACATCAACATTTGCTGTATTATAAATTACTTCTTCAAAGTCTGCTGCCATTGAAATGTTAGAAAACTTTGCTGTACTTAAATTATCAAGCTCATTAGCTGCCTTGTTTGAATCAACTGCAAAACCAATATAAATAGTATCTGGCATATCAATTGTTGTTGAGCCAACCTTAGTCCATGTAATTCCATCTGCTGAAGAATATCCGGTAAACTCATTTCCATGTCTTGCAAGCTTAAACCATGTACCCTTATATTCCCTGCCATTCTTAAAATCAATATCTGCTAACAGACTGATACCAGCATTTGATGCACTAGATACACTGTCAATTGTTTCTCCAATATAATCAATAGCACCACCTGTTGCTGTTCTGTCAACAAGATATGTAGACCATGATGTCTGCTTACTTAACTTAACAAGGGACAATCCCAGTGCTGCTGTTTTAGCGTCACTGTCAAGAGATTCTCTAAACATAATTCCGCTAAATACATGGTTATCTACTGCTGTAGCAGAGTCGAGCTTAGCTACAAGTTCAATATCACCAGTAATCTGTTTATAAGTAAACTGGAAATTATCTGTTTCTGCCTTAGCATACTCTGTTCCTGAAACACTGCCTTCTGACTTTCCGAGCTTACCAGTTCCTTTAACTGTAAGAACTCCATCAACAAGGCTTGAAGAACCCTTAATATTAGTTGTTCCTATGTCCTTGCTGGTCCATTCGCCTGAATCTGCCACACTGTTTACATGAAGCTTCGCTGGTGTTGTCTGTGTTGCATTTCCAGCATTATCATATGCTCTTGCTGATATATTATAAGTTCCGTCTGTAAGATTAATGTAATCACATGAGTAAGGTGCTGATTCATCAGTTCCTACAAGCTCACTTCCATTATAGAACTCAACCTTCGCAATAGAGCCGCCATTATTGGCTTCTGCATTTACATTTACTGTTACAGCAGTACCCTCTGATACCTGAGTATTGTTAGCTAAATCCATTGAAGCTGTTGGGTTTGGAGCCGCATAATCCTTGCTCTGTGTTCCCTCAACTAATGAATTAATATAAAGCTCAATATATGCATATCCACTTTCGGCGTCAATCTTTACACTGTCTGTGTTATCATTAGGGTTTAAACCATTTTCAAGCTCCCATGCATCAGCAATTCCGTCTTTATCTGTATCGAAGCCTTCTTCTCTTTCAGAGAAATCTGTACAGTAACCACCAACTTCATCCTCTGTATTAATATAAAAGCCTGTGTCATTGATTGTCTCTGATACAACTCTTGCATCAATAGCATCTCTTTCAGGGAAAGTAGCTCCTGCTTTATTCAATACCTGATTATAACAGCCATTAGCCGAAACAAGAGTAATCCTTCCAAATGCCTGTGCCATAATTGGGCTGAATACCTGCCTTGTAATCGTGCTTCCTGAAGTCTGTCCTGCGTTGATTACACCCTTCTGGTTATTATTAGTAAGCTCATCATTTCCTTCAACTACATTTCCAGCAACATAAAAGCTTCCGGTTTTGCCAGATTCTCCAAATCTGATAATCTGTCCATCTACATCATCCCTTGTTCCAAGCCCTGCTTTAAGGTAGTTATTTACATAATTTGTGTTTGTAAAACCACCTCCATAACAAGGAAGATAACCCCAGTTATATACAACATTATTACTAATCTGGAGTGTTGCCATGCTTCCGCCGTCTTTTGTAGGGTCGCCCATGCTTCCGCCGCCAATACGTGGTGAACGTGATGTATGGTTTGCAATTAAGTTATACTGGAACACTGTGTTGTCTCCACCAAATATTCCGCCATAGCCATGACGTCCCTTTGTATGTCCGGAAACAGTTAAGCTTTCTGAAATAATACACCACTGAACTGTTCCATCCTTTCCTCTGTAAGTAGAAAGTGTCTCGTCTGTATTCCAGCTGAATGAGCAGTGGTCAATGATAAATGTATCATTATCCCTTCCCCAAAGCGCATCCATTGAGTCTCCGCCTGAGTACACATTTGCTGCACCTGGTCTGAATCTTAAATAACGGATAATGAGATTTTCTGAATTACTGATATTAGTATCATAACCTGCAATTGTAATTCCATCACCCGGCGCAGTCTGACCTGCAAGAGTAATGTTCTTCTTATCTCTGAATGTTAATGTCTGCTTTAAATTAATTGTTCCTGCTACGTTAAATACAATAATTCTTCCTTCACCTGCAGTTTCAACGCCATAACGAAGTGAGCCTTCAATTGGAGTTTCACCCTGCTTATAATCCTCAAGGTTAGTTACTGTATATACATCGCCGCCTCTTCCGCCTGTAGCATACATTCCACCGCCTTCAGCTCCTGGGAATGCAATAATCTTATCTGATGGTTCCTCTGGCTGTGTTGGCTTATCTGTTCCGCCATCTGAATAAAAGCTTGGCGTCCAGTCCCCAAAATATGATTTCACAGAAACCTGTGAAGCCTCTGCATCTGAGAGTACCTTACTGCCTGCTGCCCTTCTTGACGTATCAACTGCCACACCTGCAGCTGTATGTGTGTTATATTCTGAATAAAATGCTTCAGCCGGCGTTACGTTAGACATAGGTGCATAACCTGCCGCATGAATCATATCTGCTGATTCGACTTCAGTATTATAGAATAATACCTTGGTTCCTGCGCCCCAAGGACGTCCAAAATAAACATTTTTCGTTCCTGGCATTATTCCTGGATAATTTGTATTTACTACCTTACAATTATTGAAAAGATATCCTTTGCTTCCACCAGCCTTAGATGCAGTAATAAAGCTTCCATCTGCAGCCTTGTCGCTATAACCGTAAATGCTTAAGGTACAGCCATCAAATACCGGATTTCCGTTTCCACATATAAAGTCTGTTGTTCCTTCAATAAGGCAGTCCTTAAAGTAAATATTTTCTTCTCCGTCACCTGTAAACATTGTATCCTGGCTGCTTAAAAATGAGCAGTTCTTATACTCGCAGTTATCAGCCACAATATACATTGCACAGGCTCTCTCTTTGTTTTTGTTAGCCTGAACATCAACGCCTGCAACAGAACGGTTATCCTTACTTAAATCACCGCCTTCGCCAACTCCATCTTCAATTTCCTCAGTTGTCATATAACGGTTAAATGAGCTTTCAAATGTAATTCCTTCTGCCCTAAAGCCGCTTCCTGCCGGCTTAATTTCAACAGTTGTTCCCCAGTGTGTAGTCACTGCGGTTTTCTCGTATTTATCAACTGCATATTTTTCACTGTAAAAGCCTTTATCAGGCTCAGATTCTGGTGCTACTGAATAATATGAATATCCGATTCCATAATACCATGTAACAACTGGTGCCTCAGTTCTGTCTGTAGCAAATGTAATATCAGGAGTATCAACAATAATCTGTTCACGATAAAGAGCATCATTAAGCTTTAATGTAACTCTCTCTCCAGCCTCCCTTTTCATTCGCTTAACATAATTAATTGCTGACTGAATAGTTTTAAACTCCTCATTCTCACCTACAAGAATTTCTTCCTTGTACTCTGCCTCAGTTGTATCCTGTGGTGCTTCCAGGTAAATATCATTGACCTGTGCTGCGCTGCCTACGCTTACATGGTCAAACACTGTATATCCATCAGCCTGTGCAGATGTTACATAATCGCCTGCACGAAGCTTAGCTGTATAACCATTTCCAGCTGCTTCAAATGTATATGAATAACCTGCCTCATTCATATTAGTAAATGTAATACTTGTAACATCAGCTGTTGTTCCATTAGATGTTACAAAGCTTCCTGTAATATCATATACTGGTTTTGCTGTTGCCTTAACTGATAAATCTGTATATGTGCCCTCAGCCTTTAAGAGCTTATCGTTAACTTCATAATCATTTGCATTTATAAGCTCGCAGCTGTATGTCATATCAGGAGTTAAATTTACATCTGCAAATGTATATACACCGTCTGATGACTTTGTAAGCACTACATCAACAGAATTTAATGTACTGTCATCAGGAATAAGTCTCATACCAAGGTCAGCCTTACATGCACTGTCAGGCACACCTGTAAGAGTACCACTGATATTTGTGACTGGTGCTTCAACCACTTTGAAATTATATGAAGCTTGGGCATCATTACCAGTCAGAGTAAACTGGTTTGCATTATCTGTTCTGTCAAGCTGATAACCTGTTTTGGAAACAGATGCTGTGTAAGCTGTTGTCTCCACACGTTTCAAAACCACACTGTATGCCCCGTCAGCTTCAATATTTGCTGTTGTAAGCTCACCGCTGTCCATATTTTTAAATGTTATCTGTGTAATTCCCTGCTGCGCTGCGCCTTCTACATTTCCAGTAACAGTTACTCTGTTAACAGGGTTATACTCTGTGAGCTTAATCTTTGCAATTTTTACATCACCATGTGAATAAATTGCAATATATTTCTTGTCTCCTACAGTCTTTATATAATCAGTGATATCATTAATAGTAACTGACTGCTCTGTCTTTTTCATTTGAACCATATATGTATCTTTATTTTCGCCTACATATGTTGGCCTCTCATTTGAATCACCTGTACAGCTCTGGCTGTAGGTTATCTTTGTTGTGTCATCACTGATTGGAAGATATAAAACACTTCCATTTCTAAACTTTAACTGCGCTGCATCAAATGTTACATTGTTTGTTGATTCCTCAGAATATAAAATTCCTGTTGTTTCACTGTCTGTCTTGTCAAGAATCTGTCCTTTTACCGGAACTGCCTTTCCTGCGTTGTTCGTGAAATCATAAGTATGTGTAACTTCTTTTATTTCAGCTGCATACCCAAAAGAAATCCCTGAAAACAACATAGTCGTCATTGCTGTTGCCGCAACTAAGGACGTGATTTTCCTAATACGCCGCATTATTTGTCTTTTCACGCAATACCTCCAATATAAAAACCCTTTTTTATGTTACGTTTAAGTTAAGGACCACTTCACAGAAACCTGCAAAGCAGTCCTTATAACTACTTAGTCTTAAACAGAGCTCCTGCCCTATTTTACACTTCTTCTCTTCTTGTCAGCATATACACCTGCTAATACTGCCATTGAAAGCAGAGCCGCAAATATATAAACAACTGCCATTGATGAATCACCCGTTGCCGCTGCATCACCTGCTGTTTCAGAATTGTTATTATCTGTAACAGTATCATCTGGTGTTACTGGTTCTGAAGGGTCAGCTGGCTGTTCTGGCTTAGAAGGATCTGTTGGCTGCTCTGGGTCAACTGGCTGCTGGGTCTCTGCCTTTAACTCTGTAGAAATACCTTTCGCTGTCCAGTTAAAGCCTGCCATCTTGTCAAAGTTTCCCATAACAGTCTCAGCCTTCCACCATGTATCTCCTGCCTGTACTGTAAATGTATGATCCTTTGTAAGGTCAAGACCTGCCACTGTATAAGTTGTCTTATCTGTTGTCTTAGCACCATTTACTGGATTAAATTCATCACAGCCTTCTGGAACTACTGGCTTGCCATCTACATATACACGGTATCCGCCAACCTTAGTATCATCTGTTGCTGCTGTCCAGCTAAGTACAACATCACCATTTTCCTGTGCTTCTGCCTTTAATGCTGCATCAGCTGCAAATACTGGTGCTTTGTAATCATAATTCTTAAGCGTTGTTACTGTTGTATCCATTGCAAATTCAAGACCTGCGTCTGTAAATGCTGCTATCTTCACCTTATTATCCATGCCAGGTGTCAGACGTCCAATCTGCTTTGAAACTGTATCAACAGTATCATATTTTGCAATTTCATAATTATAAACTGTTTTCTTTAATTCGCCATTCACATAAATCTTATAACCACGTACACGCTGGTCTGTCTTTGAAACATTTGTCCATGTTCCCTGTGTATGTGTATAATATGTTGTCTTATCTACTACTCCAGCTGCTGCGCCTTCTGGAGCTGTGATTGCTGCATTACCAGAACCATCTATCTTAAGATTCGTTTCTCCAACATATGTTTTGTTCAAGCCTGTAGTGCTTAAACCATTTGCGCTATCGCCTTTTTCACTTACATATACCTTAAAAGTATACTCAACGCCTGCTGAAAGACGGGAGATTATAGCTTCTGTACCTGTAATTCCATCAATCGTATCAACCTTCTGGTTTCCGATATAAGTATCAATTCCGTAGAACACACCGGTTTCATTTCCGTTATCTACAGCAGTCCATGTTACCTTAGCCTGCTTTGCATCTGCACCTTCTGTATTTCCTCCAACATCTACTGATGTTTCTTCTTTTAAAAGTGAATCTGCATTGCTTACTGGTGCATTAAAGTAAATTCCATAAACCATTGGCTTAGAGCCCTGACAATAATAATAATATGTCTTATCTGCTTTAAGGTTAAATGTCATAACATTCTCAACCTGACTGTCTGTTGCCTTATTAGAAACATTAGCATTATCAGGTGATTCAATAAACCACCATACCTTTCCTGTGCTCTTGCTGTGAAGAGTAACAGAGCAATCTACAACTGGCTTGAATACAAATGCTGCTGTACCATTAGCTGGAACCTCTCCTCCTGCATCGGCTGATGTTTCACCCTGAACAAAATCTGTATATGTAACACCATCTATTGTTACTGGAATCTTTTCATCTGTGTTCTGTCCATTAGAATCCTTTACATAATCACTCTTTACTGTTGCATTCTCTAATGACATCACTGTTCCATACATGCCGGCATCTGCTGGAGTACCTGCAGTCATTCCATTACCATTATTTAATAAATCTACAGCTGTCTTACTATATTCTACAGACGCAGAGGCATCTTTTATTGCTTTAAAGTCTTTTGCATTACCAATGTATTTCTGAGCTGCATTTGTATTTGTAGATGAGAATACTAAATATAAATCATGCTTTACTGATGTATCAGTACC
>JAUNPT010000109.1 GCA_030536565.1 Eubacteriales bacterium
TTAAAGAAGCAACACCAGGCGGCGTTGTTAAAAAGGGCGATGTTGTTAAGGCCGTAGTCGTACGTAGTGTCAAAGGTGCACGTCGTAAGGACGGTTCATATATCAAATTTGATGAGAATGCTGCTGTAATTATTAAAGATGACCAGACTCCTAAGGGAACTCGTATCTTTGGGCCAGTTGCAAGAGAGTTAAGAGATAAGAAATTCATGAAAATCGTATCTCTTGCTCCAGAAGTATTATAAGGAGGTGCCACAATGTCAGCTGTAAGAATTAAGAAGGGCGATACAGTTAAAGTAATCGCAGGTAAAGACAAGGGCAAAGAAGGCAAAGTAATGTCTGTCAATGCAAAGAACCATACAGCATTAGTTGAGGGTGTTAACATGGTAACAAAGCATGCTAAGCCAAGCGCAGCTAATCAGCAGGGTGGAATTCTCCACCAGGAATCACCAATTGATATCTCTAACGTAATGTACGTTGTAAAGGGAAAGACAACAAAGATTGGTTATGATTTCAAAGATGGTAAAAAAGTTCGTGTTGCTAAGGCAACAGGCGAAGTTATCGATTAATTTAAGGAAGGAGGCTATATAATTGAGTAGACTTAGAGATTTATACGATAATGAAATCGTAGCAAAGATGACAGAGAAATTCGGTTATAAGAATCAGATGATGGTTCCTAAGATCGACAAGATTGTAATAAATATGGGCGTTGGTGAAGCTAAAGAAAATTCAAAGCTTCTTGACGCAGCAGTAAAAGAACTTGAAATTATTGCAGGTCAGAAGCCAGTTCTTACAAAGGCCAAAAATTCCATCGCTAACTTCAAGTTAAGAGAAGGTCAGGCAATCGGATGTAAGGTTACACTTCGTGGAGAAAAGATGTATGAGTTTTTAGACAGATTAGTAAATCTTGCATTACCACGTGTACGTGACTTCAGAGGCGTAAGCGCTGAATCATTTGATGGCAGAGGAAACTATGCACTCGGTATTAAAGAGCAGATTATCTTCCCAGAAATCGAATATGATAAAATTGATAAGGTTAGAGGTATGGATGTAATCATCGCGACTACAGCCAAGACTGATGAAGAAGCTCGTGAATTATTGAGATTTTTCAATATGCCATTTAGGAAATAATTATAGGAGGGAAATTCAATGGCTAAAACTTCAATGAAGATTAAGCAGCAGAGAGCACCAAAGTTCTCAACACGCGAGTATACTCGTTGTAACATTTGTGGTCGTCCACATTCTGTTTTAAGAAAATACGGAATCTGCAGAATTTGCTTCCGTGAATTAGCATACAAGGGTCAGATCCCTGGTGTTAAGAAAGCATCTTGGTAAATTCCAGATAAACAACGGCATTATAATAGATACGGCCAAGCGCCGTATTCTGTTGAATGCATTAACAATTGACGTAGTCCTGCATGGCAGGAAACCAGTGAATTATTTAAGGAGGAACATTTACAATGACAGATCCAATTGCAGATATGCTCACAAGAATCCGTAATGCTAATACAGCAAAGCATGATACAGTTGATATGCCTTCATCAAAAATGAAGCTTGCTATCGCTAAAATCCTTTTAGATGAAGGTTACATCAAGGCTTATGAGTTAGTTGATAACGGAAATTTCAAAGATATCCATGTTACATTAAAGTATGGTAAGGACAAGAACGAAAAGATTATTTCAGGTTTACAGAGAGTTTCTAAGCCAGGTCTTAGAGTTTATGCAAACAAGGAAGAACTTCCTAAGGTTCTTGGAGGACTTGGTATAGCTATCATTTCTACAAACCAGGGCGTTGTAACAGATAAGGAAGCTAGAAAACTGGGCGTTGGCGGAGAAGTACTCGCTTTCGTTTGGTAATTATAGATAAACCCAATAACGGAAAACATGGAACGGTTGATTCCTATCGGCCGGTTTGATATGTTTTCACATTTTAATTAGGAGGTGCACGGCATGTCACGTATAGGAAGAATGCCTATCGCTGTCCCAGCAGGAGTTACTGTTGAGATTGCAGAAAATAATAAAGTGACTGTAAAGGGTCCTAAGGGTACTCTCGTAAGAGTTTTACCAGCAGAAATGGACATTAAGCAGGAAGGTTCTGAAATCATAGTTTCAAGACCAAACGACTTAAAGAAAATGAAATCATTACACGGTTTAACAAGAACTTTAATCCACAACATGGTTGTTGGTGTAACTGATGGTTATGAGAAGAAGCTTGAAATTAACGGTGTAGGTTACAGAGCTCAGAAACAGGGCAAAAAATTAGTATTATCTTTAGGATATTCACATCCAGTAGAAATGGAAGACCCAGAAGGTCTTGAGACAGTTCTTGATGGAACAAATATCATTATCGTTAAAGGTATCAGTAAAGAAGCAGTTGGCCAGTACGCAGCTGAAATCAGAGCTAAGAGAGCTCCAGAGCCATATAAGGGCAAGGGTATCAAGTATTCTGATGAAGTTATTAGACGTAAGGTTGGTAAGACTGGTAAGAAATAATTAAAGGAGTGAACAAAAATGGTTAGTAAGAAGTCAAGAACAGAAGTTCGTGAAAATAAGCATAGAAAATTACGTAATCGTTTCAGCGGTACAGCTGAAAGACCACGTTTAGCTGTGTTCAGAAGCAATAATCATATGTACGCTCAGATTATTGACGACACAGTTGGTAAGACACTTGTTTCAGCATCTACACTTGATAAGGAAGTTAAGGCTGAATGCGAAAAAACTAATAACATTGAAGCTGCTGCAGTTGTAGGTAAGGTAGTTGCTAAGAAGGCATTAGAAAAGGGTATTACTACTGTCGTTTATGATAGAGGCGGTTTTATATATGGAGGTAAAGTAAAAGCATTAGCAGATGCAGCTCGTGAAGCTGGTCTTACATTTTAGGCGGAAGGGAGAAACAGTATGAAACATACAATAATTGATGCAAGTCAGTTAGAGTTAAACGATAATGTCGTAGCAATCAAGCGTGTATCAAAAACTGTAAAGGGCGGACGTAGCATGCGTTTTGCAGCATTAGTAGTTGTTGGTGACGGCAATGGACACGTTGGAGCAGGCGTTGGAAAGGCAACTGAAATTCCTGAAGCTATTCGTAAGGGAAAAGAAGATGCTATCAAGCACTTAGTTGAAATTCCAATTGATGAAAATAAGTCAGTTCCACATGACTTCCTTGGAAAGTTTGGTGGAGCAACAGTATTATTAAAGAGAGCTCCAGAAGGTACTGGTATCATCGCTGGTGGTCCAGCACGTTCAGTACTTGAGCTTGTAGGAATTAAGAATATCCGTACAAAGTCTCTTGGATCAAACAATAAGCACAACGTAGTTTTCGCAACTATTGCTGGACTTCAGGCTATGAAGACTCCAGAAGAAGTTGCCAGACTTCGTGGTAAGTCAGTTAGCGAAATCCTTGGCTAATTGATTGCAGCAATGTAACAACAAACTGGTTAGAAACAATCAGAGAATTAAACACTGTAATATTCTGACATCTTGTAAAAGGTGTCAGAAAGACAGAGTGTATATAGCGTCGCAGAATTAAACTGCGGCAGATGGAGGTTGAAATGGCTGATAAGATGTTAAAGGTAACATTAGTAAAGTCTCCAATCGGCGCTGTTCCAAAGCATAGAAGAACTGTTGAAGCTATGGGTCTTACAAAGATGCATAAGACAGTTGAACTTCCAGATAATGCTGCAACAAGAGGACAGATCCAGCAGATTGGTTATATGTTAAAGGTAGAAGAAATCTAATAATATTTGGATAAGGAGGTGCAATGATGGATTTATCTAATTTAAGACCTGCAGAAGGTTCAGTAAAGAGTGATAATTTCAGAAGAGGCCGTGGACATGGTTCAGGAAATGGCAAGACAGCTGGTAAGGGACACAAGGGTCAGAAAGCTCGTTCAGGAGCTCCAAGACCAGGTTTTGAAGGTGGCCAGATGCCATTATATAGAAGAATTCCTAAGAGAGGTTTCACAAACAGAAACCGTAAGGAATTTGTAGCTATTAACATCGCTGCATTAGAGAGATTTGATAACGGTGCGGAAGTATCAATCGAAACTTTAATGGAATCAGGAATTGTTAAGAATCCTCAGGATGGTGTTAAAATCCTTGGTAACGGAGAGCTTACAAAAAAGCTTAATGTTAAGGCCAGCGCATTCAGCGCATCAGCTAAAGAGAAGATTGAAGCTCTTGGTGGAACCTGCGAGGTGATTTAATGCTAAAAACACTTGTCAACGCTTTTAAAAATAAAGACATAAGAAAGAAAATCTTATATACTTTTATGATACTTGTTGTTGTAAGAGTGGGAAGTATACTACCTATCCCTGGTGTTGATACAGAGTATTTCAGTACACTGCTGAGTGGAATCAGTGGCGGCGACTTAAGTTATCTTAGTGCATTTACAGGGGGTTCATTTGAAAGAATGTCCCTGTTTGCACTTAGCATAACACCGTACATTACTTCTTCTATTATCATGCAGCTGCTCACAATCGCAATCCCTAAGTTAGAGGAAATGCAAAAAGAGGGCGAGGATGGTAGAAAGAAAATTGCTTCTATTACAAGATACGTAACAGTTGGTCTTGCACTTGTAGAGAGTATTGCAATGGCAATCGGCTTTGGTAGACAGGGCTTGATTAAAGGATACGCAGATATGAGTACAATTCATTACGTAGCATGCATCATCGTAGTAGTGGCTACACTTACTGGTGGTTCTGCAATGCTTATGTGGCTTGGTGAAAGAATTACTGAAAATGGTGTTGGAAATGGTATTTCAATTGTACTGTTAATCAATATTATTTCGGGAATCCCAAGTGATATGGCTACATTGTACAGCACATTTGTTGCAACTCAGAATATTGCAAAGGGAGTACTTGCAGCAGCAATTATTCTTGCAATTATCATTGCAATGGTTGTTCTTGTATGTTTCTTACAGGACGGAGAGAGAAGGATCCCTGTTCAGTATTCACAGAAGGTAACTGGAAGGAAAACAGTTGGCGGACAGTCAACACATATTCCTTTAAAGGTCAATACTGCCGGTGTTATGCCAATTATTTTCGCATCATCACTTATGCAGTTCCCTGTGATTATAGCAAATCTTTTTGCTAACAAATCATATGAATGGACAAAGTACTTAAGTTCATCATACTGGTGCAGAATAGAAGCGCCAAAGTATTCAGTTGGTTTATTGGTTTATATTATTTTACTTATTGTTTTTGCTTATTTCTATACATCAATAACATTTAATCCAATTGAAATTGCTGATAACATGAAGAAAGCTGGGGGCGTGGTACCTGGTATTACACCGGGTAAGTCAACCAGTGAGTATTTAAACAGAATATTAAATTATATCGTATTTATTGGTGCGGTTGGTCTGACGGTAATTGCGTTAATACCTATTATATGTACAGGATTCTTTAATGCATCTGTTTCATTTGGCGGAACATCAATCATTATTATTGTTGGTGTTGTACTTGAAACATTAAAGCAGATCGAAGCTCAGATGTGCAATCGTTACTATAAAGGATTCCTTAGTGAATAAATTTATTATATAATAAATTTGATATAAGATGAACGACTTGCCTGGTACATCTGCTGGGCGAGTCATTTGTCTATGTAGGAAAGTCCACAATGGAGGATAAAAATTATGAAGATTATTATGTTAGGAGCACCTGGTGCCGGAAAAGGTACACAGGCAAAGAGAATTGCAGCAAAGTATTCTATTCCACATATTTCAACTGGTGATATCTTCAGAGCAAATATTAAGAATAATACTGAGCTTGGACAGAAAGCTAAGACATATATGGATAAGGGTGAATTAGTTCCAGATGAATTAGTTGTTGACCTTATTATGGATCGTTTCAAGGAAGCTGACTGTGCAAATGGTTATGTTTTAGATGGTTTCCCAAGAACAATTCCTCAGGCTGAGGCATTAGATAAGGCCTTAACAGCCAATAAAGAAGCAGTTGATTTTGCTATTAACGTAGAAGTTCCAGATGAAAATATTATTAATAGAATGTCTGGAAGAAGAGCCTGTGTTGGCTGCGGAGCAACTTATCATATAGAGTTTAATCCTTCAAAGTCAGAGGGTATTTGTGATGTATGCGGTGAAAAGCTTATTTTAAGAGATGACGATAAGCCTGAAACTGTTAAGAACAGATTATCTGTATATCATGAGCAGACACAGCCATTGATTGAATATTATTCAAAAAAGAATGTTCTCAAAGAGGTTGATGGAACAAAGGATATGGAAGAAGTTTTCTCAAGTATCGTTGATGTATTAGGAAAGTAGTGTAGTGTGAAAAATTCTTATGTCGAAGATTTTTCACACGCAAATTTGTGCTTTCAGCCCAAAGTTTGCGCTTCTGTAGTAAGAATGGAGAGTAATATGGCAGTATCAGTTAAGTCAAAGCGAGAGATTGAAATAATGAGGGAAGCTGGCAGGATTCTTGGAACAGTTTTAAATGAATTGTCAAAGGAAATTAAGCCCGGAATGACAACACACCGAATCGACCAGCTGGGCGAGGAGATGATTAGAAGCTATGGTTGTGTTCCCTCATTTTTAGGATATCAGGGTTATCCCGCATCAATATGTGTTTCTGTAAATGAAGAAATCGTTCATGGTATTCCATCAAAAAAAAGAATACTTCATGAGGGAGATATTGTAAGTATGGATGCCGGAGTGCTTTACAAAGGTTATCATTCCGATGCAGCCCGTACTGTTGGTGTTGGAGAAATCAGCGGGCAGGCACAACAGTTGATTGAGGTAACAACTAAAAGTTTCTTTGAGGGAATAAAATTTGCCAGGGAAGGCTGTCATCTGCATGAGATTTCCAATGCAATTGCTGCATATAATGAGGAATATGGGTATGGTATGATTCGTGATTTGGTTGGACATGGAATTGGAGCAGAGCTTCATGAAGACCCACAAATCCCTAATTTTAAACAGGATAGAAGAGGAATCAGACTGTACGAGGGTATGACACTGGCCATTGAACCAATGGTTTCAGCTGGTGATTATATAGTAAAATGGCTGGACGACGACTGGACAGCTGTCACAGCAGATAAATCGTTATCGGCCCATTATGAAAATACTGTTCTTGTAACAAAGAATGGACCTGAGATTCTTTCATTAGTGGAAGAATAGAAAGTTTGCCGCATGCAGCAGAAATGGAGGTTTGTGTGAGCAAGGAATTGGCTGGATGTTTTGCCATATCACTGGCAGGACATGATAAAGGAACAGTATATATAATAGTAGACATAGATGGTGAGTACGCATTTCTTTCAGATGGAAGAATAAGAGGCTTAGAAAATCCTAAAAAAAAGAAACTAAGGCATATTCAGGTTATCAAAAGAAAAGACGAGACAATCCAGTTAAAGAGCAATGCAGGTTGGAAAATCATTAATGAAGATATTAAACATGCAATTAAAGTATATATAGGAGGATGACAAACATGTCAAAGGCAGATGTAATTGAAATCGAAGGAAAGGTAGTAGAGAAATTACCAAATGCATTTTTTAAGGTGGAGTTAGAAAATGGACATCAGATTCTTGCCACAATCAGCGGTAAGTTAAGAATGAACTTCATCAGGATTTTACCAGGTGATAAGGTTACTATTGAATTATCA
>JAUNPT010000110.1 GCA_030536565.1 Eubacteriales bacterium
CTTTTAATTCTTCTCTTACTTCTTCTCTTACATCATTCATCATTTCTTCAATCGCTTTACACATATCTATTTTCCCACTCCCTTCTTTTTGCTCATAAGTTAACTTCACGTTTGTTATTTCCGAAATCAATTCTGCCGTATTTTTCTCAACGTTGGTAAATCTATCTCTCTTTTTTTCAAGCATTTCAAAAAAAGCTTTTTTATTGCCCATGTATTTTATGCTTTCCAACACTAAGCCTAATTCTGTATGGAACTTTGTAAAATCTTCTATTTCATTAGGTGTAATTAAGTTAATATAGTAATTAGGAATAAACCTCTTGAATTCATCTTCCACATCAAGCATCTCATGCAGAAATCTGGCTCCATCCCACTTCTTCGTTCCCCAGTAAACAACTATAGTTATTACTGGTTTTATTTTATCATCTTTCCTGATTCCAGACAAGAATTCCGCTGATTTTTTAACCTTTTTCATCTTTCGATTTTCATTACCAATCTCATTAACCTGCGATGAATAACTAATAGCATCATAAAGCATATTCCTAATTACCATCGCATAATTAATCTTAGCTTGATTTTCTACTCCCATCACGACAAATGTTGCTTTATCCGAAGTTTTTACTTCAACCATCTTAATAACATCTCTAAATTTCTGAACAGGAATTGAAATATCACCATCTCTAAATGGCATTACCAATTCTCCCGGATCCTTCTCCACTAACTCCTCTGGCTTAATCACCTGTTCTCCATCAAACAGCATATAGTTACAGATATCTGCAAACACACTGTTGTCGCGTACATACTCCCTTGTACGAATATCAGTCTTCCCCATGTAATTCATCCCTTCTATTCTCTTGTTTTAATGAAACCAACGTTACCGATGTGATTGCAACTTATGTAACTTATGAATTTATTAATACCTCCCCAAATAATGGGCAATCTATTAACGATAATGAACTGTAGCTTAGCTACCATAAACGATATATTGTCATAGCAGTCTTTGTATACTAATATTATAATAAATCTATAATAAGATAATATGCTAAATGTTATTTCTTGTCAACATTTTTTCATTGCAAAATGTATATTGGGGGCTTTAGACTTTTTCCTACTCTTTTCTTGCAAAAAAGTCTAGGACCGTTCCCGCAAAGCTAGTTTTTCATAACAAAGTCATCAAAAAAGAGGCCTCGCTTTAACGATTTTTCAATCATTAAAGCGACAGCCTCCTGCCTTTATACATTTATTACAATTCTATTATACAGGATATGACTTGCTGTCTGTATCAGCAGCCTTAGGGTCAACCTTAGTCTGCTGAGCCTCTCTGTACTTGAAGAACTCTGTTGCTACTGCTGGGAATAATGCATAAGAAAGAACATCCTCATCCTGCTGCTTGTATTCCTGAACAACCGGGTCCTTTTCAAACTTTTCAAGCTGTGGCTCAATTAAATCTGCTGGCCGGCATGTAATTGGCTCTGTATCACCAATTGCCTTCTTCTGAACTTCTGGATTGAATGGCTTAATTGTCTGTCCAAATTCACCTGCAAGAACCTTTTTAGATTCCTTAGTAATCATCTTGTAACGCTCACCCTGCAACACATTTAATACAGCCTGAGTACCAACAATCTGTGATGATGGTGTAACAAGAGGTGGTTCACCATAATCCTTACGAACTCTTGGGATTTCCTCAAGAACCTCTCTGTACTTGTCCTCAGCTCCATTTTCCTTAAGCTGTGAAACAAGGTTAGAAAGCATTCCACCCGGTACCTGATAAAGAAGTGTCTTAATATTAACGCCAAGAACCTTAGTACTCATAAGTCCGCTCTTTAATGCTTCATCACGCATTGGCTGGAAATAATCTGCGATTTCAGCAAGTAAGTTCTGGTCAAGACCTGTATCATATTCTGTACCCTTAAATGTCTCCACCATAACCTCAGTTGCCGGCTGGCTTGTACCCATTGAGAATGGAGACATAGCTGTATCAATAATATCAGCACCAGCTTCTACAGCCTTTAAGTATGTCATTGAAGCAACACCTGATGTATAGTGTGTATGCATCTGAATTGGAAGTGAAGACCCCTCCTTTAAGGCCTGAACAAGCTCTGTAGCCTTGTATGGAAGTAAAAGTCCTGCCATATCCTTAATACATATAGAATCAGCACCCATATCTTCAATTTTCTTAGCTGTCTCTTTCCAGTAATCAAGTGTATAAGCATCACCCAACGTATAAGAAAGAGCAATCTGGGCATGTCCCTTTTCCTTCTTAGCAGCCTTAACAGCTGTCTCAAGGTTTCTTAAATCGTTAAAACAGTCGAAGATTCTAATGATATCAATACCATTTGCTAATGACTTCTGTACAAAATACTCAACAACATCATCTGAGTAATGGTTATATCCAAGAATATTCTGACCTCTAAATAACATCTGCAGCTTAGTATTTTTAAACCCATCTCTTAATTTACGAAGTCTTTCCCATGGGTCTTCCTTTAAGAATCTAAGTGACGCATCAAATGTTGCACCTCCCCAGCATTCTACTGAATGATAACCAACCTTATCCATCTTATCAACGATAGGAAGCATCTGTTCTGTTGTCATTCTTGTAGCAATAAGGGACTGATGAGCATCACGTAATATAGTTTCAGTAATCTTTAATGGTTTTTTAACCTGTTCTGCCATCTTAATATCCTCCATAATTATTATTGTAATAACCAGGAATGAACAGCTCGCTACGTGAGCAGATTCATTCCGTCACTTGCCATTCCCAGAATGCGAACAGTTCCCTACGGGAACGTATTCGCATTCGTCACAGCACACACCCACCCCCGAGGCGACAGTCCGCTACGCGGACGAATCGCCTCGTCACTCTCGCTATGCGAACGTATTTCAGTTCCGTCACAGCAGGCAGGAGAAGGTTTCATGCTTGCATGAAACCCTAAAATCGCGTAGCGGAATTCACTTCCGCGTAGCGAAACGAAGCAATAAGGGTCCAACGGACCTATGCACGAAATTGCTTCGTTTGTTCCTTTTTCCCTAGAACGATATCATTGATATCGTTCTAAAGATTTCGGCTTTCGACGAAATCTCCAAGACTACAACGTAAGTTGTAATCTTAAGTTCAGACGCCAGTCTGAACTTCTACATTACTCCAAACATCGCCATAAAGGTACCAGCCGCAACCGCTGTACCGATAACACCGGCTACATTAGGCCCCATTGCATGCATAAGCAGGAAGTTTGATGGGTCTGCCTGTGCACCAACCTTCTGTGATACTCTGGCTGCCATAGGAACAGCCGATACACCCGCTGAACCAATTAAAGGATTAACCTTGCCATGAGTCACCTTACACATAATCTTACCAAATAAAACACCTGCTGCTGTACCAAATGCAAATGCAATTAAACCAAGTGCAACAATCTTTAATGTATCAAGATTTAAGAAAGCTTCTGCACTTGTTGTAGCACCAACTGATGTACCAAGAATAATAACAACAATATACATAAGAGCATTTGACGCTGTGTCTGATAACTGCTTAACAACGCCTGACTCCTTAAATAAGTTTCCTAACATAAGCATACCTACCAAAGGTGCTGTTGTAGGAAGAATCATAACTACTACAATCGTTACAACTACTGGGAAAAGAATCTTTTCAAGCTTTGAAACCGGTCTTAACTGTTCCATCTTAACTTCTCTTTCCTCTTTTGTTGTTAATGCCTTCATAATAGGCGGCTGAATAATAGGTACCAGTGACATATACGAATATGCTGCTACAGCTATAGGTCCCATGTATGCAGTCTGACCAAGCTTACCAGCCAGGAATATTGATGTAGGTCCATCAGCACCGCCAATAATTGAAATAGCTGCAGCTGCCTTATCAGGAAAGCCCATGAAAATAGCCATAATATAGGCAGCAAAAATACCAAACTGTGCTGCCGCTCCTAATAAGAAGCTCTTAGGGTTGGCAATAAGCGGACCAAAGTCTGTCATGGCACCAACTCCAAGGAAAATAAGCGAAGGTAATATACTCCACTCGTCCAACAAATAGAAATAATGTAATAAACCACCTACTCCGCTGCTTGAATCTTCAATAGCCAGCATTATATCTGGATAAAGATTAACAAGAAGCATACCAAATGAAATTGGTACAAGAAGAAGAGGTTCGTATCCTTTTTTAACTGCTAAATATAAGAAAACCAAAGCAACGACAACCATTAAATAATTGCCCCATGTAAGGCCAAAAAATGCTGTCTGCTGTACGAGGTTTCCCAATGTTGTTATAATATAACTCATCTTTTAACCTCCAG
This sequence comes from Eubacteriales bacterium, assembly GCA_030536565.1. Lineage (GTDB taxonomy): Bacteria > Bacillota > Clostridia > Lachnospirales > Lachnospiraceae > Lachnospira. The sequence goes on from JAUNPT010000110.1 coordinate 4,296, forward strand.
TTTAAATGACTCTTAAGTCGGCTTAGTTCATTGAAACTAATACCTTTCCTGTCTCTACTGAATCACCAACTGAACATTCAACTGTTGCAACAGTTCCATCCTGTGGTGCACAGATTTCATTTTCCATTTTCATAGCTTCAAGAACTGCTAATACATCGCCCTTCTTAACTGCTGCTCCAGCTGCTGCGTTAACCTTTAAGATTTTACCCTGCATAGGTGCTGTAACTTTAACTGCTCCCTGTGCTCCTGCTGGCGCTGCAGCTGCTGCCTTAGGTGCTGCCTTTAAAACTGCCTTAGCTGCTGGTGCTTTAACTGCCCCTGTGCTTCCTGTTCCTTCTTCTACTGTTACATCATAAACATTTCCGTTTACAGTGATTGTATAATTCTTCATGATTATTTCCTCCAATTATTAACTTTCTTGATTGAACGTACAACAAGTCCATCTGCTGAAGTACCTTCACTTGCTGCTATTGCCGCTGTAATTACAGCAACCAGCTCTAAATCATCCATTTCATTTTCTTCATTAGATACTATCTGGGCAATTGCATTATCAACTCCCTTTGTCTCAGCTTCGTTAACCTCTGGCTTCTTCTGGCCAATCTTGTTAACATGCTTAAGCAATGAAATAATAAATGAAATAAATATCAATACTGCAAATACCGTACCCATACCAAGTAATGTATTAAGCACAGCCTTTTCCATCTTTTCACCTCTTGTATAAGTTGGATTAATTGCACCACTTTCAAGATTCATATCCTCGTCAATGGTAAATTCAAATGAACATTTTCTATTCTCATAAGTTGTATCAACTGATACTACACAAAGTGTTCCTGTCTCATCACTGATTTCAACCTTTGTCCCGTCAATTGACTTTAATGAACCAAGGTCTTGTCTTGTCTTTATCCAGCCATTTAAAAATTCAACTGTTGCCACGTTCATACCGTCTGGATTAACAGCATATTCTTTCCTGTTAATTTCTGAAAGAGTATGTGCTGCTTCTGCTGCTGCAGTAATATCGGCATCTGATGTATTATCAAGATACTTAATCTCATCTTCACACCATTTTACAATTTCTTCCTTATTAGCAACTGCTTCCTTATCCTTAGCACTTTCCTTCATAGAATCTGAAGATATTGTGCTGGAACAGGCTGTCATACAGAATACACAAGCGATGCAAGTGAACAACAATAAGAATTTTCTAAAATTATTTCTTTTCATACTGTTTCACCTCATTATTAAACCGTACCATGCTTTTTAACTGGACGATCCTCTCTTTTTGTAAACAGCATTTCAAATGCAGCTGCTACATATTTTCTTGTATCCTCTGGATTAATAACTGTGTCAACATATCCTCTTGCCGCTGCTGACTCTACGCTTGACTGTAATTCTGCGTATTCAGCTGCCTTCTTTGCAATTGTGTCATTAACCTCCTCAGAAGATGCGATTTCATCATTGTACATAATCTTTGCTGCAAGATTCGCATCCATCATTCCAATGCTCGCATTCTTCCATGCATATGTCATGTCAGCACCGATTGACTTAGAGTTCATAGCAATATATGCACTTCCATAAGCCTCACCTGTAATAACATTTACCTTTGGTACATCTGCATTAGCAAATGCATAAGTAAGCTTAGCTATGGCCTTGGCAATTGCCTTCTCTGAACGGACTGTTGCCTCAAAGCCTGTGACATTAGTTAAAGTAAGTACTGGAATATCAAATGCATTACAGAAATTAACAAAGTCTGCTGCCTTATAAGCGCCATCTACTGTTAATCTTGCAGCAAATTTTTCTGACTTTTCACCATTATCGTCAAAAACAGCTGTCCTGTTTGCAACAGCTCCAATTGTCGTTCCGTCAATCTGTATAAAGCCTGTAACCATTTCCTTAGCAAAATCCGGCTTTACTTCAACAAACATATTGTCATCTGCAATATCTGTTAAAGCTGCGGCTGCATCTTCAATTTCTAAGCTCATACTGCTGCACACTCTGTTTAAATCATCATTGCTTTCTGTCAAATCAGCTCCGACTTCGTTGTTAGCAGGAAGTATTGATACTAATGTACGCACTCCATTGGCAATTGTTTCTTCATCTCCAACAAAATCCACAACGCCTGCCTCAGCCTGAAACTTAGCACTTGCTGTATCAAGCTTTGAGTCATAATTTCCTTCCAGTGCGTTAGGGCTGTTAACAAAAAGCTTTCCATTCTTTTCCTCAATAAATGTAAAATCCGAAAGACCTGCAAGCACAGCAAGTCCACCGCCGCACTTTCCATAAACAGCTGTAATCTGGGGAATAACTCCTGATGCCATTGACATTTTATTGTAAATTGCCCCAAAACCGTTTAATGCATCTGTTGCTTCCTGAAGTCTTATTCCAGCACAATCAATCAATCCAATTACTGGAGCTCCCATCTTCATAGCCATATCGTAAAGGCCTTCAATCTTCTTTGCATGCATTTCACCAATAGAACCATTCATAACTGAAGCATCCTGGCTATATACATACACAAGATTCCCATTAATAACTCCATATCCGGTAATTACACCATCTGTAAGAGCTTTCTTTTCCTGAATGTTAAAATCTGTTGCTCTGGCTGTTATACCGGCTCCGATTTCAACAAAGCTGCTATCATCCAGAATTGACTCAATGCGTGTTCTGGCTGATACCTGTGTTGTGTTACTCATTCTTGAGACCTCCTCTTAGTTCTTGTCTTTAATAAAACAGCTATTGTTTAGTTTATAACAATCTCCCATAAATTTCAAGAGCTTTATTGTAGGTAATATACCTAAAAAACTTATTTTTACATATTTTTTTGTTGATTTTACACACATTTTAATCCATTGTTTCAAAAACAACTAATATTCCATTTTTGATATATATTTTTGCTTCTTTTTCTGTAATTTCATTACTTTGGCAAATACTTAATCCCTGCTTTAGATTGTATTCTGACAGTGGATATTTCACCCCTTCTAAAGATATATTAACATCTTCTGTCATCGGAACAAATGAAAGATATTTTCCAAACTGTTCATTCTTCTTAATGGTAAAATTATAATCTTTCAGATATATACAGTTGTGTCTATCATATATTCTGCAGGGTATATCCATATCCAGTGCAGCCTTCATATTATAAATGTTTGTCATTGCGTGGTCGTATCTGCTTCCCGTCGCCCCGATTATATCTATCCAATCTGCCCCCTGCTTAATCGCCGTTATAATTGCAAGATGCGTATCCGTATAATTTTTTTCTGCAGGATAAGTAACAGTCTCTGTATTTTCATATTTCTCAATAATTCCATCCTCCAA
>JAUNPT010000111.1:0-829 GCA_030536565.1 Eubacteriales bacterium
GAGCACGCTTACATTGACATTGCCAGATGGTGAAGAAATTACACTGACAAAGGAAAAGTAATGTGATACCATGAATTGCAGCATAGATAGTAAACATGTGTTTATATATTTATGCTGTAATTTTTTGAATATTTTTTAAATTTTTACTTTACTTTCTATATCAAGTATGATAATATCAGAACATAGAAAGACGTCTTTTATATCTACAGCGAAAGCTGTCCTATTTTATTTTTTCCAAAATATTTATTGAATATTATTTTTAGTCAACAGGAGGATTTTTTATGCATGATATTATTGAACATTATGGCAAGGTAGTAGTGGCACTGGCAGGAGTGCTGGCGGCAGTTCTATTGACTGTAGCGGTGGTTTCTATTGTTAATACAAAAACAAAGTCTGCAGTAGAGGCGATTTCTTATGAAAAGCAGATTACAGATGCCATTAATGATTCTGAAGCAGAATCAACTGCAATTAATTGATTATGCCTATGGACGTAAGTGTTAACACAAGGATTAAACAGAGCCAGAATGAATTATTTAGTGAAATTATTGAAGAAATAAACAACGATAAGATAACGGATATTGAGTGGGATGGGCGAAATCTTTGGATTACAGAGTTAGGTAAAGGAAGCTATATATCCAAAAAGGAATTATCTCCAAAATATGTTGAAAATCTTTCTATCCGCTTATCTAATATAATGGGAAGTTCCTTTAACCGTTTTCATCCAATATTAGAGGCTAATACAGAGGACCTTAGGATTTCTATATGGCATGAATCAAGATGCCAGTCAAAAAGCATTGCTATCCGCAAAATTCCACGCAGCTTAAGATTT
>JAUNPT010000111.1:839-7527 GCA_030536565.1 Eubacteriales bacterium
TCATATGCTCCGGCTGATATTATTACATTGCTGGAAAATTCAATTACAGCACATTTAAGCACAGTAATTGGAGGACAGCCGCATGCGGGAAAAACAGAGCTGTTAAAATATCTGTCCACCTTTATTCCGGCCGATGAGAAGGTTGGGGTATATGAAGATAATCAGGAGATTCATTACAGGATAATAAATCCTAATAAAAAATGTGTGGAATTTTTCGTAGATGAAAAGGTTTTATATCAGGATATTATTAAGGCAGGTTTAAGGCACAATATTGACTGGATTCTTTTGTCTGAATCAAGAGGGCCAGAAGTTCTGGATTTGCTGAACAGCTTATCAACTGGAGCATATTGCATGACAACCATGCATTTAGATGATGTGAAGGATATGCCGGATAGAATGTATAATATGCTGGGTACAAGTAATGTTACGGAGCGTTTTACCAACAGCATATATAAATATATTGACCTTGTGGTTCTTGTCGTTTGTGATAAGTATGAACAAAGAAAGATAGCGCAGGTTGGATTTTTAACCAGAAGTAATAATTGTAATGAATGCACTATTGTATATGAAGATGGAGAAATGACTGGAAAACCAATTCCGAAGGAGATTAGTCAGAGATTCAGACAGTATGGGATTGAGAATCCATACGGATAGCATGGAGGTACGGAGTGAAGAAGCTGCGGGAATATTTTTGTTATAATGCCATTAAAGACCAGATAAACAGTTATGGATACGTTTACAGCATGAAAAGATATATATTGTCGGTTATGTTTTTATTTATGCTTGTGATTATGGGGAGTATATTATTCCGACTAAGAATATATTGTATTATAGTTATTATGATAGTGGGAATTTTATGTCTTCCATCGGTTATCAGGGCACAGTATTATGTCAGATTTCAGCAGAGACGGTTTATGGACGTTGATGTGTATATACATCAGATGGCATACTCATTTCAAAAAACGCCGAAAATCAGCATGGCGCTTGAAGATACATATAAAATATCTGATGGAAGGCTTCATGAGATTGTAGGAAGGGCTATAGATGAACTGAAATATGGTGTGAGCCAGTGGGTGTATAGAGACGCACTTTCAATTATTGAGGAAGAATATGGCTGTGAGCGGATTATGGCGCTGCATGGTTTGATGGTAAATGTTGAGTGCAGCGGCGGCATATATAAGAATTACGTTGATGTTTTACTGTCAGACATTGACAGATGGGTGAGGAGGGTTTATCAGTCTCAGGAGGAAATAAGAAAAGTAAAAAGAGATATTACAATAGGAATAGTCATAAGCGTTTTGCTGGCGTCAACATCTGTTTTTATTGGCTGGGTATTAAAAAATACTTCAGCAATGAGTATAGATATAAGCAAAGAAATGTTATATCAGCTTACATCGGCAGGGTTTCTTATTTTAAGCATGGTGTTTTACTGTTATACTCAGATACATTATAAGAGTGACTGGCTTACATTTACAAGGACGGACAAGCAGATAGAGTACGATTTAAAAATATACATGGGAAGAAGAAAGAGAGGCGTGTTGTATAAATCAGCTGCAAAGCGTATTAAGGAGGATTTGTACGGTGGTTTTTCACAGTGGCTGAGAAATGTGGCCTTAGGTTTACAGAGAAGAACGCTTCAGACTGCAATAAAGGATTCATATGACTCATGTCCATGCGTAATGAAACATTCGCTTGAGGAGTTTATAGGAGCATTGGAGGCAGACCCGTCCGATGTTACGCCATATTATGATTTCCTTAGAGAATTTAAAGTACCTGATATTTCCGCCAGCGTAAGGACGCTTTATGGTTTATCAGAGATGGACTGTTCTAATATTGATGGTGCTATTAATACGTTAATTGCAAGGAATTATGAACTGCAGGATAAGTATCAGAGCCTGAAACAGACTGACAGATTAAGTCTTATGAAATTTAGTGAATACATACCTGTATTTATGGTGTCTGTTAAGATGGGATTTGATATGATGCTTTTGCTGACCTGTTATTTGTAAGGTTGTTAGGAGTATAAGAATTTTAAAATGGTCAGATGTGACAAATATAAGGGGTGAAAATGATTTATGGATAAAATGCTGGAGGAATTAGGCGAGGTTGTTCAGACCTTAGTTATGAATCAATTTTTGATTGCGATTTTTATGATTATATTAGTGAAGGTTATGGTGGGCTGATATGGAAAATATTGTGGAATTGTATGGAGATGTGATAGTAACAGTGCTTTCTATTATAATGTCTTTTGCTTTGATTGGTATTTGTATGGCGATATACAGGTATGGTGTTATTTGCTTTTTAGACAGTATTATGTATGGAGGAGTAACTTGAAAATTATTATTGAAAATTCAGTATATGTTATTATTATGGTTTTGATATGTCTTGTCGGTATTGATTTTATTTTGATGAATATCAGCATTTCGCATGTAAATGAAATTGAGCAGTATATTGAAGATTATATTGAAATATATGGAGAGGCAAATGCAGACGGTACGTTGTCAGATAACACATTTGCGGCGGTAAGGTCGATTGCAGGTGATAATGGCATGAAGTTTGAATATGAATATGAGTCTGAAACAGAAAAATACGTGTATTATACTATATACCTAAGATACACATTAAGGTCAAAGGTGTTTCGGTTAGGAAAATCAAGTACATATAATGGTATTGTCCGGGTTGAAACAGGGCGTTAGTGCATAATGGCGGAGAGGAGGAAGACCAAATAAGGGTAATAATGGGGCTGAGCGGTTTGCTGGTGGCATTTTCACTGATTGTTATGTCACATTGTGCAATTGTCAATAAACATATGAGGGATTTGGAAGTGACAAATGCTTTGTCATCTGCGATAGATTATGCGACGGATATGATGCAGGACATGTGTGCGGATATAAGCTTTGAAATGATGGATAAAACAGAGGCTAAAAGAAAGCTTATTCAAACATTCTGTAAAACACTGGAAGCTGCTATAGGTACAGATGGTGAGATTAAAGTATATGTTCTTGATGCTGATATTGAGACGGGGAATTTTGATTTTATTATTGAGGAGACATATAAATATACATTTAAAGGCAGAAAGGGTGTTGCCAGATGTGAACGTGTGGTCAGGTTTGATACGGGGGTATAAATGCTGTGATATTAACTTTTAATTATTATAATAAAATTGACAATATGATGAAGTTTTTCATATACTAAGTTTATGAAAAAATAGTACTGATTAATAATCAGTTATATCCAGGGGGTAAAAGATGAGGGGTAGTTTTAATAATGTAAAGAAAATGAGTATTATGTTATTGACAGTTGTGTCATTGACGGTAATGTTAACAGCAGGCTGCAGAGGAAAATCACCAGCAAAAGAAAACTTAACAACGACAGATATATCAGTTTCAGAGGAGAAGAAGCAGGAAACAGAAACAGAGCATGAAAACGGAAGTTCAATAAACCAAACACAAGCAATAACAGAAGCTCTTACAGAAGCTCCGGAAACAGAGGCACCAACGGAAGCCCAAACTGAACCGTCTTATGCAGCTCCAACAGAAGCACCTGCAGAGGCACCTTACGTTGAGCCAGACACAGAAGTGTCATATGCAGAGCCAGCAGAAGTACCTAAGCCAGCAGAACCGGTTGAGATAACTCCAGCAGAGTTTAATTATAAGATTGGTGTTCCAGTCGCAGAAAATGCCAGCCCAGATGCAGATGTTTGTCCGTTTGAATTATATACAGTTACTATAAGAAAAGTATATGACATGGAGGGTAATTATGCTTATATACCAGGATTTTATAGTAAAGAACCTGAATTTGGAACAGTAAGAAAATACAGCTTGGCAAACTTTGGTAAAAACGCAAATATAATAAGGGTGATTGGAACCTACGGAGATATGGGGCGTGTCTGCTATAATTTCTATTTTGACTAATTCAGATATTATATAATATCTGAATTAAAGAGGAGTATGTAAACTCCTCTTTTTTTAACCGCACATCTATCATTTAAGATTATAGGAGCTTTTATTAGATAATATAGACAAGGACGGTGTATTATGAAACAAGTAATAATTAACAGTGGAAAAATGTTAAAAAAAAGAATGCTGAAAATATTCCTAAGCTTTGCGTTTATAACGCTGGCGGTGTTTTTCTCAATGAAAATATTTGCTTCAGATTATGAATATGAAGTGAATTTTTCAAGAGATATATGGATTGACTTGGATTATGGAACAATAAATGATATGTTTTACATGATTAATGTTGACAGAGATGGAAATGGTTATTATAGCGGGCAATGGATAAATGGACTGGGAATAGGTTATATTTTCAAAGACCGGGATAATAATGACCATACAATTGAATGCTATGAAGACCATCAGGGCGATATCGATGTAGACTGGTTTAATAACAGATACTGGTATGACATTAATGATAATAAAATGCATCAGCATACAGACTGTGTAGGTGTAACTCCATGGGTATATATAGAAACACCTGCCAGAGAAGGATATACGTTTGATGGCTGGGAAACAGATACAACAGTAGAATATTATGGCGGCTACTATCGTTTCAGAGCCAGCTGCTATGCTAATGGCGGTGGAGATTTACACATAAAGGCAAAGTGGAAAGCATATATGGAAACTGGCTGGGATGAAGGATTTTCGGGAGTATCTGGAACAAACCAGTGGTATGCGGCAGGAGATACTGCAACACTTGCAGCAAAACTAAAGCCGGGCTATATGTTTGACTATGCAGAAGATTTGGATAATGGAGCAAGATATTATGCTAATCCAGACACATGGCTTATGAATGGCAGCAGACGGGTATATCTTCATTCTGTACCAATAGACATATTTGTAAATTACTATGCTAATGGTGGTTCTGAAAATAACTATTATTCAAAATATAGTGCCGCATCGACAGCTAACAAATATGATAAAAACATATTTTCAAAGACGGGATATACATTTGCAGGATACTCACAGGATAGCGGCGGGGCTATACAGCATCAGCCGGGAGATCTGGTCTATACAATAAGCGGTAATACAACTATCAGAAATGCATCTAACAGTAATATGTGTGTTGATATAGCTGAATATGGACGTGATAATGGTTCCAACATATGGACTTCTGATTATAATGGGAGCTGGAATCAGCAGTGGGCATTTGTTTACTGGGGAGAAGAAAACGGAGTACCATACTGGCGCATACAAAATCCAGAGACATGTAAGGTACTTGATGTAGATGGAATGATTGGAAAAAATGGTGCGAATGTTCATTTGTATCAGTGGAATGGAACAGATAACCAGTTATGGACAATAGAAATGCCGGAAAGCGGAACTGACCAGTTCGTATACATAAGGTCAAAGACAGGACAATACTATCTTGATATTAATGGATATGATGCATGTGAGCAGGCAGATATTCAGATATGGGAAAAGGATAATGGACGAGACCAGTTGTGGAGAGCATGGGAGGCAACAGTAAACTGCTATGCTAATTGGAAACAGGAAGCTGCTAAAGTAACAAAGTATACGGTAAGACACTGGCAGCAGAATGTAGACGGGAGCATAAATAAATTCGATTCTGAAAATTATACTTTAAAAGATACAGATGTTTTTACCGGGACAGTTGATACAAAGGTTAAACCAAATGTCAGAAAATATGAGGGCTTTACAAGTCCGCAGGTTCAAGAGCTGGTTGTTTTAGGAGACGGTTTATCTGAGGTAGATTATTACTATTCAAGAAATAATTATACGATACATTTTGATGCAAATGGAGGAGGTAATGGGCCGGAAGATGTTGTTGTTAAGTATGGAGAAGTTTATCAGCTTGAAAAAACACCAGAAAGAACAGGATATTTATTTAAAAGCTGGAGCACTGTTTCAAATGGTGCAGGGGTATCATTTGCACCGCTTTCAAAATTAAAAAATCTTACAACAGTGAATGGAGCAGTAGTAACACTTTATGCTATATGGACTGACAGGGAGTTTGAAACCATAAAGATAGCCAATAGCTGGCATGGAGGAACATTTGTAAGGAGAACTGCCAAAGATGAGCAATGGTATAATACGGTAGGCAGATGGAAAATAAATGAGCCTATTCCAATGGAGCATGTAGAGGAAATATGGTACATAAGTCCAGATGGAACAATAATACGGGGGTAATCAGATAACGGGTATAAAAGGTGCAAAGCTTTTATAAATACATAAAGGACCCTGCACCTTTTATAGTGGTTTATGGGCTGGCAAAGCCGCCTGTAAGACTGGCGATGACACAGACAATAAGGCTTCTTGAGGCCTCACTTATATCTGCGCCTGCGCCCTTGCTTATAATTGTGGAAGCAATTGCTAAAATTGCATAGTATAGAATGCCGAAGAGAAGTCCCCATAGCAGTTTTTTGTGTTTCTCACCAGATGCAAGAAACAGGCCGCCAAGAAAACACGAAAGTGCATATGTGATTATTATGCCTGTGGTGATTAGCCAGTTTGAAATGTTGAATTTGTATAGGGCGAAGGATAAAAGCAGAAGTAATATTATAGTTATTATATAGCCGCCCATAAGTGCTTTTAAAATTCTGACTGTCCGATATTTCATTTTGCAGGATTCTCCAATGCTGACTGCTAGCTTAACATATCATATGAGGAGAACGTCCAAATAATTCCCTATTCTTGACAGTATATACAGATTTTAGTATACTAGGAGT
>JAUNPT010000112.1 GCA_030536565.1 Eubacteriales bacterium
ATGGTTTTCAGGTTCGTCAAATAATACAGTAAATGTATTTTCAGAAGGTGAATACATATATATCATCCAAGCGAGTTCGATAATAGATGCAATTCCACCGGAAACAGCATCAATAGGAAACTTACCGGAAGCTGTTTCTAATATAACTTCAGGAATTTCAATAGTTAATTTTTGAAATCCAATTTTTGGTGGCAATATTGTGCTTAATATAGATTGAAATCCTTCAAAGATATCGAGGGATTCTTGATTGGATTTAACATAAGTATTGCCGGGACCAAATGTGGCTAAGGAAATAATGGCTTCTTTTATATGTTTTGTGGCACCCTGTTCGTTTGGATTGTAGAATGTATCGGATAAAGGTAAAGTCTTGTAGTTGTGATAGGCAGCAAAAATTTCTGCTCTTTTTAGAGCATGTGTTGGGATGTTCTCTACTTTTTTGTATTGAAATAAAGAACGGTGAGAGGTGATATATAAACCCGCACATGCGTTAGAGTTTTTTAAGTCTATGTTATAAGTTGTTGATACATGTTCTGGAACTAAGATAGGTGCAGTTATAGAATCGTATTTTACATTTCCGATGATAGAAGATGCATAATTGGCATCACGACGTTCTTCTAAATTTCCTATTACACTTGAAGAATAGTTAATAGAACCATCAGATGTTTCATTTACATTACTAACAAATTTGAATGACTCACCAAAGGCCTTTGAGAGTATGTTTAGTATGGTTGTTTTTCCAGAACCATTTGCACCTGTTAAAATGGTTAAGCGTTTATCAAAATTAATAGTTAGATTATCAAATTGTCTCCAATTGCTTAAATGAATTTGTTCTATCATAATTTTACCATCCTTTATTCGTTTATAATTGCAATGTCTTAATTTTACCGAGATTATCTAGTCCTAAATTAAAAATATGGAAGAAAAAGTTTTGAGAATTGTCCATAAAGTTACTATTTCTTCTTCCTTTTCCTCTTCACATAAGAGAAATCCGGAAACAAGTCTTTCAATGCTTCTGCAACTTCTTCATTTTCAATCATCTCTTGAACCATCATCTGGTCATCATCATTTAAATCAAGAGATACCGAGTAAGAAGCATTACTATCTATCGGATTTGCCGGGAAGCGGATTTCTTTCTTGTAGTAATCACTTTCGGTGATTTCTCCGTCCTCAAGCTTATCTCTTAATCTTGCCCAATATTCAACCATCATTTTGAATGAATCTAAATCTTCCTGCGGACGAGGTCCGGCACTTGGAAGTCGTTCTTCAAACTTTAATACTACTTCGCCATCCTTTATGGTAGGTCGCAATCCGTATGCCCATTCCATATCAAACAATACATGGAGTGCACTGAAGATGTTTGCCACATCCGGATCTGACAATGCAAAGAAGCTGACATTAAGATGATTGGCAATATTAAGCAAAGTTGCTTCATCTGGATAACGGTTTCCTAATTCGTAGTTTCGGATTGTGGACTCATTAAGTCCGCATCGCACAGCCAATTCCTTTTGGGTAAGTTCGGCTGCGATTCGGAAGTTTCTGATTAAAACGCCTACTCGGCTGGTAAATTTATCACCCATTACAAAAGCTCCTTCTTTTCAAACTATGTATAGTATAACACTAACAGTGCAAAAATGAAATGTTTTTTGCTAAATAGTATTGACAGTACAAAAATGAACTGCTAATATGATACACAACACAACCGTTCGAAAATGAACTGAATAATAAAAACGAGAGAGGAGGTAGCAGTTTATGGAGAACAAAAGATTTATCGATGTGCAGGATGTGGTGGAAGAGCTTGGAGTCTCGACATCATATGCATATAGGCTCATACGCGAATTAAACGCAGAGCGAGCAGCAGATGGATTTGTGACAATCAAGGGACGAGTCAGCAGACAGTATTTTGATGAACGAATCTATGGAACAACAGATAAGAAAGAGGTGGTTTGATGGCAGTTATCAAAAACCAAAAGACCGGAATGTGGGAGGTCAGGACTTATTACAAGGACTGGACCGGCACACGAAGGCAAAAAACCAAGAGGGGCTTCGCTAAGAAGAGCGAGGCCCAGGAATGGGAACGTGCTTTCAAGTTGAAGGATGAAATGAATATCAATATGAAATTCAAGGATTTCGCGGAATTGTACCTTTCGGATATTCGTCCAAGAATTAAGTACAATTCGTTTTTGACGAAGAAGCACATCATTGAAACAAAGATTTTGCCATACTTTGGGCACAGAAAGTTGAATGAGATTCGTCCTGCGGATGTGATTCAATGGCAGAATGAGATTATGAAGCTTAAGAAGGACAACGGAGAAGCATATTCGCCGACGTATTTAAAAACCATACACAATCAGTTGAGTGCTATCTTAAATCATGCAGTTAATATGTATGATTTGAAGGATAATGTGGCTCGAAAAGCCGGTTCTATGGGGAAGGAAGAATCGAAGGAGATTATGTTTTGGACGCAGGAGGAGTATCAGGCATTTATTGAGCAGGTGGCGGACAAGCCAATTTCATATTATGCATTTGAAATTCTATACTGGACAGGAATTCGTGAAGGAGAACTGCTGGCACTGACACCAGCCGATTTTGATTTTACGAAGAAAACACTTCGCATCAATAAATCATATCAAAGGCTGGAAGGTAAGGATGTGATTACAGATCCGAAGACTCCAAAAAGTAATCGAGTGATTGTTATGCCGGATTTTCTTGCTGTTGAAATTGAAGATTTTATCAGTAGATTGGATGGCATTAGAAATGACGATAGGATTTTCACCATTTCAAAGAGTTATTTGCATCATGAGATGGACAGAGGCGCAAAGCTGGCAGGGGTCAAGAGAATCAAGATTCATGGGCTAAGGCATTCGCACATTTCACTGCTGATTCATATGGGTTATTCGGCACTTGCGATTGCTGAAAGAGTAGGACATGAGGCAGTGGACATCACTTATCATTATGCACATTTATTTCCAACAGTACAGTCAGATATGGCTGTGCATCTGGATTCGGAAAGAGAGGAGCTTATCAATGTCAGAAAAAAATAGAGATGCAAAAAACAGATGGAGAACGGTGACAGTGGCATTTCGCTTGTCACCGGAAGAAAATGAGGAACTTACTACTCGTGTAAAAATGTGCGGGTGTAGGACGAGACAGGAGTATATCATACAAAGCATTCTGCATCAGAAGGTTGTGGCTACAGGTAATCCGCTAATGCTGGTATCATTTCGGCATAATCTTCAGCACATTGAAGCAGAATTGGAGCGGTTACAAAAAGCGGATGAGATGGATCCGGAACTACTAACACCAATCCGGACTATGCTGGAGATATTGGAGGTGTTTCGCGAAAAGCCTCGTACTCTGGCAGGTTTGGAGAGGTTGACAGTCAGTGATGAAGATTAAAAATGTGTTGAATATCGAAAGGAAGCGATTGCCATGGGACAGAAAACAATATTTGAAAAAATAGATGTTCAGTATGAGGAAAGAGACGGATTGTTTTATCCGTTAATTACATTAGATATTAAAGAAGATGGTGCAAACGTTGGAAAATACGGACGCATGTGGATGCAATATTTGAAGTCAGAATATCCACAGCGCCATCGAAGCTTGCTACGATTCGGGGAACTGAACCAAAAGGCAGCAGAGATAAATGAAGTGGCTTATGAATTGCTTGAGGATATTGAAACAGAATGGCTGCAAGAGCATAAGCCGAAGAATAAAAATTCTTTTGCAGAAATGTATAAGCTGAGAACGGAAGCAAGGCTGATAGCAGAAGAAGTTGTATTACATGATGTGGTGAATTGTTTTCATTAGTTGCAAATGATTGCATGATACATAGCTCATTTATTCCTGCCGAAGTATAGAGATTTTTGTTGTGCTTTGGCAGGATAGGAAGCAAGCTGTAGATTTCAAATGAAGGGGAGTTGCTGGTGGTAAACAATATGTCGCGTATCCGCGACTATAGCCTCTCCGGCGAGGAGCGCAAAACCCGCTTGAGGGTCTGCATTTTTGATACCGCAGGTGTCAAAAGTGCTTTTGCGTTACTTTTGACAAAAGTAACAAAACCTTCCCTGGGAAATTTGCTGATATGTGCCGTATCCGGCACGAGTATGGATAAGAAGGAGGTGTACGCATACATAGGAAAAGGAGGTTGATTTCAGATGGAAAGAACGATTAGTTTCATGAATGGGGAAGGTTCACTTGGTCACAATACAAGAGCATTTATAGCACAAAATGTGGATGCCGACAGAACAAAAGATAATATCACTCTTGTGCATGAAGATTTGAAAAAGGTGTATCACAAATTGTTTGATGATTCCCTTAAAAAGTACAATGCCAAGCAGAAACGCAAAGACAGGCAGATTAAGAATTATTATGACAAGATTTCAAGAAGTAAGCAGGAGAAACTTTTTTATGAAGTCATTGTGCAGATAGGCAACAGAGACGATACCGGTGTAGGAAGTGTTGCGGCTGATATTGCAGTTAAGGCATTACAAGATTATGTGGAGTTATTTATTCGCAGGAATCCGCAGCTGTATGTATTTGGGGCTTATATTCATATGGATGAAGAGACACCACATGTGCATATAGATTTTGTACCATTTTCAACAGATAATAAGAGGGGATTAGAAACAAAGAATTCTCTGAAGGGTGCATTGGCATCCAGAGGTTTTGAAAGTGAGGGCAAGGGTAATACCGAATGGCAGCAGTGGTCGGAGGCAGAGAAAGAGGATATTGCCATGATAATGCAGAAATACGGTATTGGTTGGAAGAAACTTGATACACACAATCAGCATTTGTCCGTTTTGGATTATAAGAAGCAGAAGCGTAGCCGGGAAGTCAAAGAATTGGAGCAGGAGCTTGAAGATATTAGTGTTGTAATAGAGTTAAAAGAAGAACGGGAAGCCAGACTTGATGCAGAAATCAATAAGCAGGAAGTACGGATAAAAAAGGAGTGTGAGGAGGCAGAGAAAACCTTGTTAATGGTGAACTCTTTGAAAGAGAAGGTATATGAGGAAGGCATAGAACAGCAAAAACGTAATAATTTGCTACTTGCTGATTATCGGAAATTGCAAGATATTATTACGGATAAAAAAGAACAATTAGCAGATTTGGAATTGGCACTTGATAAAGTTAATGCGGCATTTGGCAGGGCAGATGAGGAACTGGCACGTGCAAAAGAAGAATTGGCTGAGATAAGAAAACTAAGAAATGAATTGATTGTGCAGGGAGATGGGGATTGTTATCTAAAGGAAGAGGTAATTCAGTTACGGTACGAAAACCAAAATCTGAAAGCGGAGAATAAGGGATTGAGAGAAAAACTGGACAAGGCATATGAATTTATGAAGCAGTTTATGATTGAAGGACGGTCGATGCTGGATAAGTTTTTGGAGTGGATTGGTGAGAAGGTAAGGGATGTGAGGGGAAGGTGACATTTTGTCACCATATCCCACAATTCCTTCTGCTGTTTGAATATAGACATTAAGTTTCATAATCTTTTAAAGTCATTCCTTGTAAATTACGCCAAGCTGTTTTACCATTTGTACTGTTGCCAGAAATGATACTTGCAGCAGTAGAGGGACTACTGAAAATATAATCTTTTGTGAATGTAAAAAAAGAATCTATAATATTTTCAGATATTAATTTATTGCGTTTGTCAAGTAAACTTTTTGTGAGAGACGAATTGGCTTTTTTTGAAACATGAGATTCCTTGAACACAACAAATCCATCAGATGTAGTTGTACCTGTCGCTTTGTAATCTTTTCCTTCAAATACAAAAAGTTCAGTATTGTTTTCTGTGGAAGGAATAGCAGTTGTTTCGAGAACTTTATGTCCAACTGCGCTCAATAAGAGTTTGGCATTATATATAAATTCTTCCATTTCCGCCTGGTCAGCCTCAGATAAAGATGACTGAGTAGGAACATTTGAGTTTTCAAGTTGGTATCGACCAGCTTCTTTTGCGAGAGTATACATACGATTTTCTAAATATTTTACATGAGCCTTATTTAAATTATTGTCTTTACTAATAAAGACGACACATTCATGCCAAAAATCTTTTTCTTTTAGATGAGTTAATAGACGATCGTAGATATTTTCAGCCTCACCTATGTATACACGGTAAGTGTCGAGCTCATCAGACTTTCCAAATAGAAAATATATACCAGTATTTTTTAATTCTTCACGATCAGAGCTCTCTTTTACAAAATTTCTTGGTATTTTATATGCTTTTCCAGTCCAGTTTGATAATTCACACATCCAGCGTCCGTCAGCAACACCTTCTATGAGAAATAATCTAATTGATTTGCCATAATTCATTTTATACACCATCCTTTGAAATTAAATACATATTAGTCATCATGCTTTTTTATAGGTACCATAGATATTTTGTATTTGGGTTATATTTTCGATGATTCTTGTTGTCTTGACATGTATATTTCGTTGCGGGAGGAGTGTTTCTGCAAATTCTATAGACAATTTGGTCTATTTCTTGTTCGGATGCAATAAAGGTACGAATCCAGCCGTGAATATATAATGACGGAGGGTCAAAAGTGCTTTTGCCACCATATCCGACATTTTGTTCTATGATAAATAATTGGGCAAGAACGGCAGTTATATCAATCGGATTAATGAATTGCGAATAATTGATATTTTTCACGTGCTTGATGGATTCTAAAGGGTCTGAGCCATAGAATATCTCATCAAATGTTAATAACAAATCGTTTATGGTCTTTGGTAATTCGCGAGAACGGAGTTTAAGATCCAAAAGTAATCGCAAGTGATTTGGACGAAATGGTTTATCATCTCCGATTTGTAAAAATATTTGGAAATTAGTATTTACATCATAATCTTTGAAGCGCGCTGATAAAGTGATTGGACGGTATACAAGTACTTTTTGTTCATCATTTTCATATACTTTTGTCATGGTATCAAATGGTAAGGCTAATATCTTGTCCAACATTTTATTATATTGCATGTTTTATACCTCCTTAAAAAATTCCGTTATTTCAACATCAAGTACGTTTGCAATCTGGTTTAATACAGAAATAGATAAACTCTTAGTACATCCGGCAGCTTCAATCTTAGAAAGATAGCTGATGCTAATCTGTGAGCGTTCTGCAAGTTGCACCTGCGTTAATTTTGCTTTTTCTCTATATAATTTGATATTTGTACCTATGATGTTATATAGGTCCGTATCATTCATATGTTGCATGTGACACCTATTTCACTATTTGTGAATATTATCTCATGGGATAGAAAATATATAAATTCACTTATAGTGAAAGAAAAGAGCGGTGGACATTTGGTAAGATGTGAGTTAGAATAAGAGAAAAATATAGAAGAGGAGGCATGACTTATAAGTTTACAACCAAATAATTTTCAGCTTGAACCAACGACGGTCTGGTCGTTTCCAGACAGAGGGAGTTGGGCAACTCATTCAGGCAAGTATCGAGGAAATTGGTCGCCATATGTGCCGAGAAATCTGATACTTCGCTATT
>JAUNPT010000113.1 GCA_030536565.1 Eubacteriales bacterium
TCAATCACTAATATAATCAAATGTAAAAATCCAAGATGTATAACATCTATAGAGCAGGAGCTTGAGCATGTTTTTATTCTCACAGATGAGGATAAACAGGTATACAGATGCAAATACTGCGAAGAAAAATATACACGCTAAGCTAATACCTGATTTCATAATCAGCAAAACACCGCAGATTCTATTTTATTTCACTTAAAAAACAAAATAGAATCTGCGGTTAAATTCTGACAAATGAATATTGAGCAGCACTATAAGCCGGGTTATGTATCTGATGATCATCTATCTAGTCCTGCTGTTGCCAACAGGCTCAATCGACCCACCTAAAGCACGACGGGCAGCCGTATCGCTTTTGTTCGGTCTTTCTTCGAATGGGGTTTACATATGCCGCCTCTGTTACCAGAAGCGCGGTAGTCTCTTAAACTGCCCTTCCACCCTTACCAGTATTCATGCAGAAAATAATCCCACATAAATATTGGCGGTACATTTCTGTTGCACTTTCCTTGGAGTCGCCTCCACCGGACGTTATCCGGCATCCTGCCCTATGAAGCCCGGACTTTCCTCGTTGACAGCCTTTCGGCTCCTGTCTCCGCGATCATCTGTGCTACTCAATATCTAATTTATTCTTTTGTGTTATCATGCTTATCTGCCTCACACACAATCTGATAAACATCAATCTTGAATCTGTCCTCGGCATTAATCCCTACGAAACGACAGCCATAGGTTGTTTTGGCTTCTCCAAGATTCTCCATACGTATAATTTCAATTACTGCTTCAAACGTATCACTGTTGTCCAGCTTTATCATTGTATCATAAAATGAATTAAGCGCAAGATTTTCATCAGATTTAAATGCAATTCCATCTTTTGAAATATTAATAACATGCACTGAGCGCAGATTATTGGAAAAGCCTGATACAAACTTATCTCCCAGCTCATTCAATGATATCTTCACATCAACATCAATACGTTTTGATTTTCTTTTTTCAATCCCCATAAGCTCCCCATTTCTGTGCAGATTTACTGTACATTAAAATAAAATCATCCATGAATAAACATAGCGTCTCCAAAACTAAAGAACCTGTACTTTTCCTGAACAGCAGTCTCATATGCATTCAGAACATTTTCCCTTCCTGCCAATGCAGAAACAAGCATTACAAGAGTTGATTCCGGAAGATGAAAATTGGTGATAAGACAGTCAATTGCTTTGAACTTATAACCCGGATAAATAAAAATCTGTGTCCAGCCGCTGCAGGCCTTTATTGTTCCGTCTTCTGCTGCCACTGATTCTAAGGTTCTAGTGCTTGTAGTTCCGACTGCAATAATTCTTCCGCCATTTGCTCTGGCCTTATTAATCTTATCTGCTGCTTCCTGATTAACCATATAAAATTCCGAATGCATATGATGCTCCAGAATATTCTCCACCTTAACCGGCCTGAATGTTCCAAGTCCTACATGTAATGTAACTCTGGCTATATCAACACCCTTTGCCTCTATTCTTTCAAGCAGTTCTTTGGTGAAATGCAGTCCAGCCGTAGGAGCTGCCGCAGAACCTTCATGTCTGGCATACACTGTCTGATACCTGTTCTTATCCTCCAGCTTATGTGTAATATATGGAGGCAGAGGCATCTGCCCTAACTGGTCTAATATTTCTTCAAATATACCATTATATTTAAATTGAATCAAGCGGTTTCCTTCATCAACAATATCAATGACCTCTCCTACAAGCATTCCCTCTCCAAAGCTTATCTTAGCCCCTATTTTTGCCTTTTTGCCAGGCTTTACAAGAACCTCCCATGTATCCTTTAAATCGTTTTTTCTTTGAAGCAGCAGCACTTCAATAGCTGCCCCTGTGTCGATTTTCTCACCGATAAGCCTTGCAGGAATAACCTTAGTATCATTAATAACAAGGCAGTCTCCTGAATTTAGGAAGTCAACAATATCATGAAAAATTCTGTGCTCAATCTCTCCAGTATTTTTATCTAACAACATCAATCTGGAGCTTGAACGGTCTGACAGAGGGTCTTGGGCTATAAGCTCCTCTGGCAGATCGTAATAAAAATCATGTAAATCCATTATCTATTCTCCAAGCTGGCATACAAGCCTTAACTTCTAAGCTCAATGCCCATATCTGAAAGGTCTTTCAAAATCTTATCCATAACTGGCTGGATATCCTTATCCTCAAGGGTTCTGTCCTTTGCTCTAAAGGAAAGCGTATATGCTACTGATTTGAAACCTTCCTTAATCTGTGAGCCTTCATAGATATCAAACAAGCTGTAATGCTCTAATATCTTTCCGCCTCGTTTTTCAATAACCTGCTCAATACTGCCTACAAGTACATCTTTAGGCATAACCATACTTAAGTCTCTTGTAACTGCAGGGAACTTCGCAATGCCTTTATACTTTCTGTCAAATGAAGCTCTCTGTGTGACAGCTGCCAAATCAAGAACTGCAATATAAGTACGCTCACCTAAACCATAATTATCAGCCACGTCCGGATGAACCTCTCCAATATAACCAATTACCATATCCTCATATATTATGTCAGCCTGACGTCCCGGATGTAAGAAGCTCTTTTCAGCCTCCGGATCATATACTGGTTTAACTCTCATTCCGATTCTTTCAAGAAATTCTTCTACAACACCCTTCATAGTAAAGAAATCACCCTCGCCAAATGAACCAAGGACGAACTCAACCTTTTCTGTTGGAAGCTGTTCTTCCTTGTTTTCAGCTGGAAGATAAATTGTGGCAAGCTCATATAACTTAACATTCTTATTTCTTCTGTTGTAGTTAGTCGCCAGCGAAGTAAGCATACCATTAAGTGGTGTTGTTCTCATAATTGAGAAATCTTCACCAAGAGGATTAGAAATCACTACAGTATTACGAAGTGGTGAATCTGCAGGAAGCTTTAATTTATCAAACACCTTAGGGCTCTCAAATGAATAGGTCATAGCCTGTGAAAAGCCGCAGAACTGTGCTATTTCGCTTGCTTCCTCCTCTATTCTTTGTTTAAATGAAATCTTCCCCATTGTTGTTGCGCCATGTGGAAGTGTTGTAGGAATATTTGCATAACCGAAAAATCTGGCAACCTCCTCCGCAATGTCCGCAGTTCTTAATAAATCCTGTCTGAATGTAGGAATGATAAGTTCATTTGCAGCCTCATCATATTCAATTTCAAGCATTTTGAAGTATTCAAGCATATCCTCTACAGGCACACTTGTACCTAATAATGCGTTGATTTTTTCTGGTTCAAATGTAATTCTTACATTGTCCTTTTTGTCAGGATATACATCTACGACGCCTCCGACAACCTCTCCTGCACCAAGTTCTTCAATAAGCTGGCAGGCTCTGTTCATAGCTGCCAATGCATTTTCCGGGTCAAGTCCCTTTTCAAACTTACCAGAAGCATCTGTACGAAGCCCCAGTCTTTTTGTAGATTTTCTGATATTAGTTCCGTCAAATGTTGCAGCTTCAAAAAGCATTGTTGTAACATCATCAGTAATCATCGAATTTTCGCCGCCCATAATACCGGCAATTCCAATTGCTTTATCTGCATCACAGATTACAAGCATATCAGAATCCAGTATTCTTTCCTGTCCGTCAAGTGTTGTAAACTTCTCTCCCTGGGCAGCCTTACGAACAACTATCTTGTTTCCACAAATCGTGTCTAAATCGTAGGCATGCATCGGCTGTCCGTATTCTTCCATTACATAATTAGTAATATCTACAATATTATTAATAGGTCTGATACCTGAAGCTGCCAGTCTTCTTCGCAGCCATTCAGGTGATGGTGCAAGCTTTATATTCTTAACAACTCTTGCAGTATATCTTGTGCACAGGTCTGCAGCCTGAACATCAACCTTTATAAAATCATTAACATCTTCAGAGTTTCCTGTTGCAGTGACAACTGGTGGATTAAATGGCTTTCTAAATGTTGCTGCTGCCTCCCTTGCAATACCTATAACACTGTAGCAGTCAACACGGTTATTAGTAATCTCATATTCAAACACAGTATCATTAAGTCCAAGATATGCAACTGCATCTGAACCAGTTACAGCATCATCGCCCAGGATATATATTCCATTTTCAGGTGCATCAGGATAAAATTCTTTTGATGAGCCTAATTCTTCAATTGAACACATCATTCCACATGACTCAACACCTCTTAACCTGCCCTTTTTAATCTTAATTCCGTCCTCTGGAAGTGCTCCGCCATCATGTCCTCCAGCGACACGTCCTCCGTCTAATACAACAGGAACCTTCTGACCCTTAGAGCCTGGTTCAATATTAGATGCCCCTGTCACAATCTGAACAGTTTCTGCTCCGACATTAACCTGACATACAACAAGCTTGTCCGCATCAGGATGTCTTTCAACTGAAAGAATCTCCCCCACTACAATTTTATCAAGATTTCTGTCGTATGCCTCAAAACTCTCAACCTTCGTTCCTGAAAGTGTCATGGCATCCCTAAACTGCTGGTCTGTTACATTATCAAGTCCGGGAACCATAGCCTTAATCCAATTTAAAGATGTATTCATAATCTTATACCTTCCTAATTCTTTACTTATTCTTTTTCATTTCTTATTATAACAGGCAATATATTTAGAACTGCTTTAAGAAACGAGTATCATTCTCATATAGAAGTCTCATATCATCAATTTCATATTTAAGCAATGCGATTCTTTCTAGTCCGATACCGAAGGCAAAACCTGTATATTTATCCTGGTCTATTCCGCTCATTTCAAATACATGTGGATGAATCATGCCGCAGCCAAGGATTTCAATCCATCCCTCACCTTTACACATACGGCAGCCCTTACCGCCACATTTAAAGCATGAAACGTCCATCTCCGCACTTGGCTCGGTGAATGGGAAATGATGTGGTCTGAACTTAACCTTTGTTTCAGGTCCAAAAAGCTCTTTTGCAAATTCAGCCAGCGTTCCCTTAAGGTCAGCAAATGTAATTCCTTCGTCAATAACCATACCTTCAACCTGATGAAAGCATGGTGAGTGGGTAGCATCAACCTCGTCAGCTCTGTAAACACGTCCTGGTGAAATCATTCTGATTGGTAGTTTTCCTCTCTCCATCTCATGTACCTGAACTGAAGATGTCTGTGTACGAAGTACAATCTTGTCATTAATATAGAATGTATCCTGCTCGTCCTTTGCAGGGTGATTTGCAGGTATATTAAGAGCCTCAAAATTATAATAATCAAATTCCACTTCAGGTCCTTCAACAACCTCATAGCCCATACCCATAAAAATCTTCTTAACTTCTTCTAAAGCCAAAGTATTAGGGTGGCTGTGACCGACATTATTTTTCTTAGCAGGCAGTGTAACATCAATAACCTCTGCCTTCATCTGAAGTTCTCTTTTCTTTGCAGCAAGCTCCTTCTTTGCATTTTCAAGAACCTCCTCAATAGCCTGTCTTGTTTCATTGACAATCTGACCAACTGCAGGTCTGTCTTCCGGAGCCACATCTCTCATGCTCTTTAACACCTCTGTCAGTTCACCCTTCTTTCCTAAGAAAGCAACTCTGATGTCATTTAATTTGTCAAGTGAATCAGTTGCACTAATCTGAGCAAGTGCCTGTTCTCTGATTTTCTGAAGTTTTTCTTTCATAATTTTCTTTCTCCATTTCATCTAAATAAAAACCTATTCTTCATTGTAACACATGAAGCATAATTGGCAAGTATATTTTAGTTATATCTTAACCCTAACTTCGGTTTGACTTGTTTTTTTGTTCATACATTTCAATGATTCTGAGTGCATATGTACTATATTCTGGATTTCTTAATGTCATTTTCTTTATATTATCCTTTGCTTCTCCAATTCGGCTTTCATTATATTCAATCTGATTTCTCAGCTTCTGCCTCTGTACATTTAATTCATGCCTTACTTCAACCATTTCCTTTGGGTAAATCAGGGCTCTTACCTGTCCAAGCCAGACATGTGTATCATAAAGCCCTGCCTGTCCTAATACTTTCTCCAGATTAAGCTCAGCCTCATTTAATGATGAAGTCAGACAGACAGCCTTTGTCTGTTCTTCCTTCATCTGTATATACGCCTCATATTTTTTTGCAAGCTCATATGAGTTTTTCACATGGTATTTGTTATATTCATAATCTAACGTATTAGCCGCATTAACATATTTAATCTTAATTTTATTAAGCAGCAGCGTTGCCTTATTAAGCTTCATTTCCATCACAAGCACTTGTCTTTCTGTCGCCTTTAGAACTGCAAACATAGACAGGGCAAGAATAGCTGCCAGACTTGTAACCAGTAAAAGCACTGCCATATTCTCGTCATTATCTGCTGCAAACAAAGCTATCATAAAAACAATATAAACTGCAACCATACAAAATATAAACCACATAGCCATATTTTTTATTCTCAGCTGCCTGTTTACGAGCTGCTTTGATTCCATACGAAGCCCAAGTCTTTCACCCTCAACCATTCTCATATCTCTTTTTACAGCTTCAAAAAATGCTTCCTGTTTTTCCAGATACTTAATCCCATTTGGAATTTCATCTTCATATCTTTCAACATTATAATATGCATTATTGGAAAGCTTCTGTTCTGCTGACTTAAATATTCTTCTGTCAATTGTAAGCAAGTCCACCTGCTGTGCAGCTGTCTTTACAGCCTCCCTGATATTTTCTGGTGCTTCTTCTATTGCCTGTATATCAGAAAGATGCTCTGTTACAGCTTCATACTTTTCTTTGGCAGCTTCCATATAGGCAGCCGCAGACTCCATAATATCACACTGCTCCCTTACATAGTTTTCAATATCCTGACCCTTAAAATCGTCCAGCTTTACTGTTTCCAGCTTTTTCGGCTTTTTCATGCTGCCATTTATTTTGTCCACAGTTTTAATTAGATTCTGAGCCTGAACGCTGTTTAGCAGATGGTCGTATTTTTCTTCTTCCTTTTTAGAATCCTCCATCTGCTGTTTTATATCCTTAGCCCTGCCCGAGGTCTCTTTTTTTTCTTCATAGACTGGTTCTATATCTTCATCATAATAAACAAGGTCATCCAGATTTTCCAGTTCAAACTCATCTTCATATCTTCTTTTAATTTTCCCAAATAAACCCATGTTCTTCCTTCCTTTATGGAATATTAACTCCTATGACGTATATTTCATATAATCACTTCTCCACCTGTTAAACATTTCATCAACAGCCTGACTGCACTCTGCCACCCTGCCCTTTTCCTTTAAATCATCAATTTCTGCAAGCTGTCTGTATTCATCACTATAGCGTGCATTATCCATCAGTGTTTCTATTTCTCTTTTTAATACATATTCCTCCTCTGTGGTATCGTCATTTTCAATAAAATAATCTCCTTTGAGAAGCTGTTCTGCCGCCATAAAG